>JAERSW010000025.1 GCA_016845305.1 Acidimicrobiales bacterium | reverse complement strand
GGGGGCCCGGCCCACCACTTCCACCGCGTCGGGGACGCCGGTGGCCATCCATCCGCCCTCGTCGTCTCGGCCCAGGGCGAGGGCGCCCGACATCGGACCTGCCACCGGACCGGCCACCCACCATCCCCAGCCATCCACGTCATGGACCTCGTCGGCCACCAGCACCTCGCCCACCACCCGACACGGGACGGCCGTCGACCCGGCGGCCCCGCCGAGCACCACGGGTTCAGCGACGCGCTCGGCTCCCAGGTCCAGCCCCACCGGGAGCCGCTCGCCGCGGAACAGGTGGTCGGGGCCACCCCGCCAGGCGTCGTCGGGATCGTCGACCGCCACCGCGAACGCCTCCAGCCCGACCGACAGGTGCTCCCCGGGTTCCTCCACGACCGCCTCGGCCCACAGGCCCGGGGCACGCAGCTCCATCCCCCCGCCCGCCGGGGCCGGCACGGCGTGGTCGGCCAGCAGCACGGTCCGATCGCCGCCCGGCAGGAGGCCGCACTCGAACGCCGCCGGTCGGCCCCCGGAGGTGGCCAGGCGCACCATCCCCCCGGACAGGCCCCCAGCGAGGCCTCCGCGCCACCACCAGGCCAACCGGTGCTCGGGCATCCCGGCGGTCAGGCTCGGTCCACCATCCGGCCGAACATGCCGCCCTCGGACGTCGCCGCGGGCTCGTCGACGGGTGGGTACGGCGGGTACGGGTCGGCCTCGGTGTCTCGCTCGGGCGGATCCATCTCGGCGGTCACCAACGGGTACAGGTCGGCCGGGGTGTCCCGGGGACACGTCCAGTCGATGTCGTGGGCCACGCCGGCCAGTTCGGCGAAGGGCCGGAGGAAGGTGAAGTACACGTGCGCCCCGCAGGCGATGCGTCGGTCCCGGTCCATGGCCACGATGTCGCGGTAGTGGCGACGTTGGGCGGCCTTCGCCTCGGTGGCCACCCGCTGGAACTCGTCGTCGGTCAACGGGCGGGGCAGGCCACCGGGTGCCATGCCGTCGGTGGTGCCCACCCCGAAGCCGACGAGGTGCTCCAGGTAGTCCTCGGGATCCGAGACCGTGGTGCCGAAGTCGGTGACGCGCACGTCGACGTCGGCGTCGAGCACCAGCACGGCGGTCAGGTCCGAGTACGGCACGCCGGCGGCCACCGACGACCACGCCAGGTCGCTCTCGGCCAGGCGGTGGTAGTCGCGCACGATGACCGTCCGACCGTCGTCGAGTCGGTACGGCCCGCTGTCGGCGTGGCCCACCCGGGTGTCGAAGTAGAGCAGGAACAGGTGGTTGACGATGGTGGCGTTGGCCCGACGGATCCGGGCCCGGCGCTCGTCGTCGACCGGCGTCGCCCCGGCCACCAACGCCTCGACGACGTCGTCGGGCAGCACGTCGACGCGGTCGCCCACCTCGGCGCCGTGGAGGTGGTCACCGCCCCGGTAGGCCCGTGACGCCCCGGCCCAGAAGTCGAGGACGGCGTGCGTCCGGGCCAGGCCCTCCGGTCCGGCGTCGATCGACGGGTCCACGAGGTTCATCACGTTGCGGCCGATGAGGTGGAAGTTGGCCACGCCCCACAGGAACACCGAGTCGGCCTGGCAGCCGGGCACGCGGGCGGCGGCACCGATCTCGGCCGGCGACATGGCCGCCGTGATGGTGGCCACCGCCTCCGGGTACCGCAGGAAGGCCTCGATGCACGACACCGTGACGTACTGGGTGACCGGGATGAGCTGCGAGTCGTACGCCGTCCGCTCGGCCACGAGGCGTCGGGTGACCGGGTTGATGGCGTCCAGCCAGCCGTTCACCTCGAGGCGCATCGCCTCGGTCGCCGTGGCCGGGTCGGCGTCGTTCACGGTTCGACGAGGCGGACGACGCCGTCGGGTCCGGTGGCGTCCAGCTCCACGACGGCCCCGTCGGGCGGCTCGACGGCCAGCGTCGTCCCGATGATGCCCGGCACCCGGTACTCGCGGCTGATGATCCCGATGTGGCTGCGGATGGTGCCCCCCGTGCAGACCACGCCGGCCAGGTCCTCGAACACCGGGCCGAGGAAGGTCGCTCCGGCGTCGCGGACCACGGCCACCAGGCCGGGTTCACCGTCCAGGTCGTCGCCATCCATCAGGTCGAGCACGTCCTCGGGGCCCTCGAGGCGTCGCCAGCGACCGCGGACCGTGCCGAAGTCCCAGGCCTTCTCGCCCCGGCCCACCTCGCCTGCCTCGCTGTCTGCCACGGTCTCCCCCTCGGACGTGCCCCTCTCCGGCGTCGGGCCGGGACCGTAGTCGTGGCACCCCTAGGCTGCGCCACCGTGGTGGAGCCCTTCACCGAGGCGTGGATCGAGGCCATGGCGGCCGTGGCCCGCGACCGCACCGTGCCCGCCGACGTCTCCCTCGTCGTCGAGTACCGGATCGAGGACGGCCCCACCTGGCACCTCGTGGTGGCCGAAGGGACCGTCCGGGTGGTCGCCGGACCGGCCGACGATCCCGACGCCGGCTTCCGGACCGACCGGACCACCGCCGCGGCCCTGGCCGACGGGTCGCGTGATCCGTTGCGTGCCGTCATCGACGGCGACCTGGCCATGAGCGGCGACCCCCGGGCGCTGGTCGCCGCCCGGGGAATCCTCGACGACCTCGGTGGCCTCGGGCCTCCGGCCCCCGGCGTGCGAGGATCGGACGATGGCTGAACTGGTCCGCATCCTCCTCAAGCCGGTCAAGGGCGAGCCCATGCAGGAGGTCGCCTCGGCCCGGGCCCTGGCCGACCACGGCCTGGCCGGGAACGCCGAGCGAGGCGGACCCCGCCAGGTCACCGTGCTGGCCCTCGAGGACTGGGAGGCGGCCAACGCCGAGTCCGGGGCGGCGCTCGACGCCGAGGTGCGGCGGGCCAACCTGGTCGTCACCGGGCTGACCGGGCTGGCCGACACGGCCGGACGGGTGCTGCGGATCGGCGGCGCCCGCCTCGAGGTGACCGGCGAGACGAAGCCCTGCCGGTTCATGGACGCCGCCCACCACGGCCTGCGCGCGGCGATGTCCACCGACTGGCGCGGCGGGCTCACCTGCGTGGCGTTGAACGACGCCGACCTCGGCGTCGGCGACTCCGTGGCCTGGGAGTGACGGACCCCTCCCCGGGGCCCCTGTCCTAGATCAGGGGCCGAGATCAGGGCCCTAGATCAGGCCGAGGCCCCGCACCATCTCGCGCTCGGACTCCAGCTCGGCCACCGAGGCGTCGACCCGGGCCCGGGAGAACTCGTCCAGCTCCAGGCCCTGCACGATCGACCATTCGCCGCCCTCGCAGCGGGTCGGAAAGCCGCACAGCAGGCCCTCGGGCACGCCGTAGCTGCCGTCCGAGGGGACGCCCATTCTCACCCAGTCGCCCGCGGCGGTGCCCAGCACCCAGTCGTGCACGTGGTCGAGGGCGGCGTTGGCCGCCGACGCCGCGCTGGACGCCCCGCGGGCCTCGATGATGGCGGCGCCGCGCTGCTGCACGGTGGGGATGAACTCGTCCTCCAGCCAGGCCTGGTCGCCGACCGCGTCGGCCGCCGAGCCGCCGCCGACCCGGCAGTGGAACAGGTCCGGGTACTGGGTGGCCGAGTGGTTGCCCCAGATGGTCATGTTGGAGACCTCGGTAACCGGCACGCCCAGCTTCTGGGCCACCTGCGTCATGGCCCGGTTGTGGTCGAGGCGCATCATGGCGGTGAAGCGCTCGTCGGGGACGTCCGGGGCGCTGTTCATGGCGATCAGGCAGTTGGTGTTGGCCGGGTTGCCGACCACCAGCACCTTCAGGTCGTCGGCGGCCCGGTCGTTCAGCGCCCGGCCCTGCACGGTGAAGATGGCGCCGTTGGCCTCCAGCAGGTCCTGGCGCTCCATGCCCTTGGTCCGGGGTCGGGAGCCGACCAGGAGGGCCACGTTGGCCGAGTCGAAGGCCGTGCCCGGGTCGTCGGTCAGGACCATGTCGGTGAGCAGCGGGAAGGCGCAGTCGTCCAGCTCCATGGCCACGCCCTCGAGCGCGCCCATCGCCGGCGGGATCTCCAACAGCTGCAGCACGACCGGCTGGTCGGGGCCGAGCAGTGCGCCGCTGGCGATGCGGTAGACGAGGCTGTAGCCGATCTGGCCGGCGGCGCCGGTGACGGCCACGCGGACGGGGGTCGTGCTCACGGTGGGTCCTGTCGTCGAGGGGGACCGGCTGCCCGGTGGGCACGGCCGGAGGGT
>JAERSW010000024.1 GCA_016845305.1 Acidimicrobiales bacterium | reverse complement strand
GCGTCCGAAGTGGTGGAGGACGGGGTGACCGGTCGGGTCGTCCCGACCGAGACCGGCGCCCTCGCCGATGGCCTGGTCGACGTCCTCGCCGATCGACCCCGACGGGAGGCCATGGGGAGGGCCGCTGCCGAGCGGGCGCGGTCCCGCTTCGGGGTCGACCGGCTGGTCGAGGACCACGCGATGTTGTATCGGAGGCTCCTCGGCCGTTGACGGGCCGTTGGTAGGCTCGCCCGATGCGGGCTCTCATCACCGGAGGCGCGGGATTCATCGGGTCCCACCTGGCCGACCTGCTCCTGGCCAGGGGCGACCAGGTCGTCCTCCTCGACGACCTCTCCACGGGGCGGCTGGCCAACATCGCCCACCTCGAAGGCGACCCCGATGCCGAGTTCGTCCTCGGATCGATCCTGAACGCCGACCTCGTCGACCACGTCGTGTCACGGGTCGATGCCGTGTACCACCTGGCCGCGGCGGTCGGCGTGAACCTGATCGTGGAGAAGCCCCTCGAGAGCCTGATGACCAACATCCGGGGGACCGAGACGGTGGTCGAGAAGGCCCACAAGTACGGCAAGCGGATCCTGGTGGCGTCGACCTCGGAGATCTACGGGAAGAACACGTCCGACCGCCTGTCCGAGGACGACGACCGGATCCTCGGATCCCCGTTGAAGAGTCGGTGGTCGTACTCGGAGGCCAAGGCCATCGACGAGATCCTCGCCTACACCTACTGGCGGGAGAAGGGTCTGGAGACGGTCATCGTCCGGCTGTTCAACACGGTCGGTCCCCGACAGACCGGGAGCTACGGGATGGTCATCCCCCGCTTCGTGACCCAGGCACTCCGAGGCGAACCGATCACCGTGTTCGGCGACGGCCGGCAGACCCGCTGCTTCTGCTCGGTCCACGACGTGGTCGGGGGCATCCTCTCCCTCTCCGAGCATCCCCAGGCACTGGGACGGGTCTTCAACCTCGGCGGGACGGAGGAGATCTCGATGGCCGACCTGGCCGAGCGGATCATCCGGCTGGCCGATTCGACCAGCACCATCGAGTACATCCCGTACGACGTGGCCTACGAGGAGGGCTTCGAGGACATGGAGCGGCGGGTGCCCGACACCACCCGGGCGCACGAGCTCGTGGGGTTCGCGCCCACGGCGGGCCTCGATGACATCATCAGGTCGGTGATCGACGACCAGCAGCGCTAGGCGGGCGCCATGACCGGAATCTGGTGGGAGTACCTCCTGGTCTTCGGCGCGTCCGCCGTGCTGTGCCTGGTACTCACCCCGGTGGCCATGGCGGTGGCCATCCGAATCGGGGTCCTCGACCGTCCGGGCGGGCACAAGAGCCACGAGTCGCCGACCCCCTATTTGGGTGGCGTGGCCATCGTCGCGGCGTTCTCGGCCTCGGTGGTGGCCGCCGCGGTGGTGCGCCCTCCGGCCAGCGGGCGGGACGAGCTGGTCGTCGTCCTCCTCCTGGCCGTGGGTCTGGCCGTGGTCGGCCTCGCCGACGACCTCCGGAGCCTGTCTCCCGTCGTCCGGCTCGCCGCCGAGGTGCTCTGTGCCGTGCAGTTGTGGCGGATGGACGCCGGCGTGACCGTGACCGGTGAGCCGGTGCTGGACGCAGCCCTGACCGTCCTGTGGGTGGTCGGCATCACGAACGCCTTCAACCTGCTGGACAACATGGACGGCCTGTCCGCCGGTCAGGCCGCGGTCTGCTCGCTGACCATCTTCTCGGTGGCCGCCGCCAACGGACAGTTCCTCGTCGCGGGGCTGGCGGTCGGCCTGGCCGGCTGTGCGGTGGGCTTCCTCCGGCACAACTTCCATCCGGCACGGATCTACATGGGCGACGGTGGGGCGCTCTTCCTCGGGTTCCTCATCGCCTACCTCGCCGTGAAGCTCCGGTTCGACAGCGAGGTCTCCGAGTCGTTCCTGGTTCCCGTGCTGGCCTGTTCGATCCCGATCCTGGACACCACGCTGGTGACGTTCGCCCGGTTGTCGACCGGACGGAGCCCGTTCATGGGAGGGCAGGACCACGTGAGCCACCGACTGGTCAAGTCGGGTCTGCCGGTGCCGGTGGCCGTCGGCTCGACCTACTTCGCCTCGGCGTCGATCGGGGTGCTCTGCTTCGTGATCAGTCGCGTGGACCCCACCTCGGCCTGGATCCTCGCCGGGCTCATCGCCTCCACCCTCGCACTGGGAGGACTGCTCCTCGCCATGGTGCCCGTCTATCCGGAGAGCCGACGGCGACACTTCGCCATCGGAGAGCAGGTCTCGACGGATCGACGGTCCGACTGATCCGCGGTCCGGTCAGTCGGCGGGGCGCTCCCAGGGTCGGGCTTCTTCGAACCAGCGAACGGTGGCTTCCAGGCCTTCCGGGAGCGGGGTCGGCTCGACCTCGGGGAAGAGGCTCCGAAGGGTCGAGGAGTCGGCCTGGGAGCGGGGCACGTCGCCCACCCGAAGCGGTTGGTGGTCGACGGGGAGGCTTCTCCCGAGGATCCGTTCCAACTCGGCGATCACCTCGAGCAGGCTCACCCGGGTCCCGAAGGCCAGGTTGACCGGTTCGGGGTGGCCGACCTGCTCGACGATGGCCCGGGTCAGGACGTCGACGACCGTCGCCACGTAGGTGAAGTCCCGGCTCTGGGTGCCATCACCATGGACCGGCAGGGGTTGGTCGCGGAACGCCGCGGCGAGGAAGGACGGGATGGCGGCCGCGTAGGAGTGGAGCGGTGGCTGGCGGGGCCCGAAGATGTTGAAGAAGCGCAGCGCCAGGACCGGCAGGTCATAGGCGTGGCCCCAGGCCAACGTGTAGGCCTCGGTGGCCAGCTTGCTGGCCGCATACGGGCTCACCGGGCGGGTGGCCAGACCCTCGTGCTTGGGGAGGGTCTC
>JAERSW010000023.1 GCA_016845305.1 Acidimicrobiales bacterium | reverse complement strand
GCTGGCCACGGTGGTGGCGGCCAAGGGGAAGAAGGGCGGGGCGGCGCTGTCGTCGCTGAAGACCGAGATGGTGCGCCGTGACGCCGGCTTCAACGAGCGGGCGCTCGGCTACGGCGGGTTCCTGCAGTTCTGCAAGGCCGCCGCGGCCCGCGACCTGGTCGCCATGGCCTGGGACGACGACCGCGGCGACTACCTCCTCACGCCCGCCGGGTGACGCCCCCTCTCAGCCAGTGATCGGAGCGCCGACCGGGCGGACGGAGCGCATCGCTGCGCTGGACGTGCTGCGGGGGTTCGCCCTGTTGGGGATCCTCGCCGCCAACGTGCCGTTGTTCGACCTCGACGACATGTCGGCGGCCGACGCCGCCTTCGACGACCTGGTGATCGGGTGGCGGGGCGCACCGTTCATGGCGTGGCTGCTGGTCGTGGTGCTCAACAAGATGATGGCCGTCTTCTCGATGCTGTTCGGCGCCGGCGTCCTGCTGGTCGTCGACAACCTCGACCGGAAGGGCGTGCCCGCCGCCGGCGTCCACTACCGCCGCAACCTGCTGCTGCTCGGCATCGGCCTGGCCCACTCGGTGCTCTGGTTCGGCGACATCCTCACCGTCTACGGGCTGTGCGCCCTCGTGCTCTACCCGCTGCGGCGCCTCCCGGTGCGGGCCCTGGTCGGTTCGGCGGCGGTCGTGTGGGCGCTGGCCTTCGTCGTCGAGACTGGATCCGCCGACGAGTTCGTGGTGCGGGCACTCGCCATGATGCTGGTCGGCATGGCCCTGTACCGGACGGGCGTGATCACCGGCGTCCGGTCGGTCGCCTGGTACCGCCGCCGGGCGATCTGGCTGCTGGCGGTCGGCCTGCCGGTGGCGGCGGTCGCCTGGGCGTTCGACGACGACGTCGCCGTCCACGTCAACAACCTCGCCGTGCCCGTCGTGGCCGTCGGCTACGTGTGCCTCGTGATGGCCGTCTGCGGCGCCGGGCGGCTGCCGAGGGTGCGGGCCTGGCTCGCCGCCGCCGGCCAGCTGGCGCTCACCAACTACCTGCTGCAGACGGTGCTGGGCATGGCCGGCCTGTGGGTGGTCGATCGCCTCACGGGCGAGCGGGCGGACGCCTTCTGGATGATGGTCGTGATGCTGGCCGTCTGGGCCGTGCAGCTGGCCTGGTCGGCGCCCTGGCTGCGGCGGTTCCGGTTCGGGCCGGTGGAGTGGGCGTGGCGCAGCGCCACCTACGCCCGCCGCCAGCCGTTCAGGGCGTGAACGCCAGGCTGGTGGGGCGGCGGACGTAGTTGCCCGTGGCGTAGGCCATGGCGTCGCCGTCGACGGCGTAGTCGGGGCAGCGGGCCAGCAGTTCCTCGAGCGTGACCCGGGCCTGGAGGCGCGCCGCGGCGGCGCCGAGGCAGTGGTGGGCGCCGTAGCCGAAGCTGAGGATCCGGGCCGGCCGCCGTTCGACGTCGAGTTCCTCGGCGTCGTCGCCGAACTCCCGGGGGTCCCGGTTGGCCGCCCCGTAGCCGAGCAGGACCTTGGCGCCGGCCGGGATGGTGGTCCCCGAGACGACGACGTCACGGGTCGTGGTGCGGGCCAGGTTCTGGACGGGGCTGGTGAGGCGCAGCAGTTCGTCGACGGCGTCGGGCACCAGCGCCGGGTCGTCGGCGAGGCGACGCCGCTGGTCGGGATGGTCGGCCAGCAGGACGGCGGCGCCACCGAGCAGGCCGGTGGTGGTGTCGTTGCCACCGGTGACCATGGTGAAGGCGAAGCCGAGGATCCACGTGATCGACACCGTGTCCTCGCCGAGGCCGAGCAGGTGGCTGACCATGTCGTCGCCCGGTTCGGCCCGGCGGCGTTCGATCAGCTCGGTGAAGTAGGCGAGGAGGTCGAACACCCCGGAGGTGGGGTCGCCGGTGCGGCCCTCGGCGGCCGCGGCGACGATCTGGTCGGTCCAACCGTCGAACCGGGCCCGGTCGGTGGCGGGGACGCCGAGGTAGTGGGCGACGACGAAGCTGGGCAGCGGCTTGAACAGGCGGGCCACGATGTCACCGCCGCCGTCGGCCCAGAGCCCCTCGATCCGGTCGACGACGAAGGCCCGCACGTCGTCCTCGATGTCGGACACCTGCCGCGGCGTGAAGCCCGAGCCGACGAGACGCCGGAAGGCGGTGTGGTCGGGTGGGTCGAGGAAGACGATGGGGGTGGCCTCGCCGAGGTCGACGCCGGTGCCTGCCTCGACGGTGAGGCCGCTGGCCGACGAGAAGGTGGCGGTGTCGCGCACGGCGTCGAACACGTCGGCGAACCGCGACAGGAACCAGTAGTCGGGCCCGGCCTCGTCGTTCGACTCGGCGCCCTCGGCGGCACTCCGCTCCACGTGGTGGACGGGGTCGTGGTCGCGGAGGTCCCGGTACATGGGGAACGGATCCCGCCAGGTCTCGCCCGAGCGGAGTCGGAAGCGAGGGGCAGCGGACATGGCGTGAGTTTCGCGGATCGGCGCCGGCGTCCTACCGTCCAGCCATGGACGGTGCTGCGCTGTACCGACTCGTCGAGGAGTACGCCGAGTTCGGGATCCACCGGACCGGCACCGCGGCCGACCACCTGACCGCCGAGTGGCTGGCCGTCCAGTTGTCGGACCGTGGCCTGGCCGTCGACCGCGACGAGTTCCCGTTCGCCCGCTGGCAGGCCGACGGCGAGGTGACCGTCGGCGGCGAGCCGGTCGACTGGATCGGCGTCCACCGCGAGTGGGACGGAGCCGTTCCGCCGGGGCCGGTCCACGCCGTGGCGCGGTCGGTGGGCCATGGCGGCGAGATGCCGTTCGACGACGTGGTGGCCGAGGCGACGGCTGCCGGCTGCACGTCGGTCGTGCTGGCCACCGAGCACCACGCCGGTTCGTTGGTGGCCGTGAACCGGGCGCCCGGCCAGGCCACCGGGTTCCCGGTGCTGCTGGTGCCGGGCCGGCTGGGCGACCGCCTGTCGGAGGCCGAGGTCCGGGTCGACGTGACGGCCACGACCGTGGCGGGTCGGACCGCCAACCTCGTGGCCCGCAACGACGTGCCCGGCGACCCGCTGGTGCTGGGCACGCCGTTGACCGGGTGGTTCACGTGCGCCGGTGAGCGGGGCACCGGCATCGCCGTGCTGCTCGAGCTGGTGGAGCGCTTCGCCCACCTGCCGTTGCTGGTGGTGGCGACGGCGGCCCACGAGTTCGACAACGAGGGCCTGGAGCGGTGGTTCGCCGGTTGGGACGGGGCGGCACGGGCCGTGGTCCACGTGGGTGCGGCCGTCGCCTCCGAAGAGCCGGATCCCGACGGCGGTCGGCGCCTGGCGTCAACCCGCATGGCCCGGATCCGCGGTGCGGGTCATGCGGACGCGATGGTCGAGGCGCTGGGCGATGCCCGGTACACGACGTTCGTGGATCCCGAACAGTGGCTGGGCGAGGGGGCGGTGTGGCAGCGCCGGCCGATGCCGATCCTGTCGCTCTCGGGCGCCGGCCCGTGGTTCCACACGCCCGAGGACCTGCCGGAGGCGTCGACGTCGCCCGAGGCGCTCGCCGTCGCCGCCGACGCCGTCTCCCGAGCGGCCGCCCTCCTCCTCGACGGCTGACAACCTGACGCCTACCTCGGCGGAAGCCACCAGACGCCGCCGACGTCCAGGCCCTTGGGGTCGGGACGGTCCACCCGTTGGCCGTCGCTCCGGACGTACTCGTGGGAGACGGCGACCAGTCGACCGGCCTCGAAGTAGTACCAGATCTCCGTCACGGTGCCCGCGCCGTGCTTGGCGACGATCACGTCCCGTGCCGGGTTGCTGGCGTTCCGTCGAACCGTCATCGTGCCGGCGTCACGCCGTTCGACGTAGCGGCGATCGTTGAACTCGCGCCGGTACGCCCAGATGTCGGTGCACTGTCGACTACGCCCTTCGGACGCCATCAGGCCGGTGGGTACGATCTCGTCATGGAAGCGGTCCGATCCGAGAGCGAGTACCGGGCGGTGGCGCGCCGGTACCTGGCGGGTGAGGTCGGCGCCGAGGAGATGTACCTCGTCGTCGGCGATTCGACCCGGCACCTCGGCGACGGCTGGTGGATCCAGGTCGCCCTCGCCGTCTACGACGGCTGGCCGGAGGCGGAGGTCCAGGACCTGCTTCGCACGCTGATGGCGGAGCCCGAGGCCGGCCTCGCTCCGCGATCGGCCGCAGGCGGCCGACGGTAGCGGCCCATTTGTTCCGGCCGTCCGGCTGACGGTCAGGCGTCGGGGAGGACGACGAAGGCGATCGCCACGTAGTGCAGTGCCGCCGCGGCGACGGTGAGCGCGTGGAACACCTCGTGGAAGCCGAACGAGGCGGGCCACGGGTCCGGCCACCGGAAGGCGTAGACAACGGCGCCCGCCGTGTAGAGCAGCCCTCCGACGAGGAACAGCACGAAGCCGGCCACGCCGAGGTGGTGCCAGGCGTCGCCGACGACGGCCAGCAGGCACCAGCCGACCACCAGGTAGGGAAGCGCCACGATCGGCGTCGGTGCCGCCGTGAACCGCAACCGCACCCACGTGCCGATGAGCGCTCCGCCCCACACGAGCGCCAGCACCAGGCGCGCCGCCCACGTCGACAGCGAGAACGCGGCCACCGGCGTGTAGGTCGCGGCGATGGCCACGAAGATCGTGGCGTGGTCGAGGCGCTGCATGCGGCGCTCGCCGAGGGCGCCCCACGGGATGCGGTGGAACAGGGCCGAGACGCCGAACAGGGCGACGATGGCCAGCGCGTAGAGGGCGACCACGAACCGGGGGCCCACGCCGGGTGCCCGCACCACCATGATCGGCGCCAGCGTCAGCGACGCCACGAACGCCATCCGGTGCGACACGCCCCGCCACCTCGGCTTGGCGGGAGCGGGCTGGTCTTCGGAGTCGACGACGGGCGGTGCGGGGTTCACGGCGTCGGCACCCTACGGCCTCATCGTGGGTCGGTCCGGTAGGCCATCGAGCGGTGGCGGATGGCGAGGACCCGCACCGTGTGTCCGTCGTCGACCATCTCGTAGAGGACCCGGTAGGAGCCGACCCGGAACACCCGAAGGCCCTTCAGGTGCCCACGGAGCGGCGTGCCGACGTCGGGGTCCCGCTCGAGGAGGCCGATCTACTCCTGGACGGCGTCGGCCTGCCGCCAGGAGAGGACCTCGAGGTCCGTCCGTGCCCGGCGACCGAGCACGACCCGGGTCATGGGTCTGTCGGGCGTCGTGCGGCGTGTTCGGCTCGGAACTGAGCGAGGGTGACGTAGTCGCCACGTTCGAAGTCGGCACGGCCTTCTTCGATGGCGGCGATGGCGTCGGGGTCGGACAGGAGCTCGATGGTCTCCTCCATCGACTCGTACTCGTCGAGGTCGATGAGCATGGCCTGCGGGCGTCCGTTCCTGGTCACGATCACATGTTCGCCGCGCCCTGTGACAGCGTCGATCAGCTCGGCCAGGCGGGTGCGCAGGTCGCGGATCGAGACGGTCAGTGCCACACCGCGAGGCTACGACCCATCCAGAAGCGGGTACAAGGATGTGTACACCATGTCCGGCACCGTGGGCCCGACGGTTCGGGCAGACTCGGGGGGTGTCGGGCGGAGGGCCCGACCGGGGGGAGCCACCGGTGCCGGACCGCTACGACTTCGTGATCGTCGGGGGTGGCTCGGCGGGCTGCGCCCTGGCCAACCGCCTCAGCGCCGACCCGTCCAACCGGGTCCTCGTGCTCGAGGCCGGTCGCCGCGACTGGCGGGCCGACGTCGTCATCCACATGCCGGCCGCCCTGTCGATGGGCATCGGCAACCGGTTCTACGACTGGATGTACGAATCCGAGCCCGAGCCGGAGATGGGCGGCCGCCGGGTGTACCACGCCCGCGGCAAGGTGCTCGGCGGGTCGTCGTCGATCAACGGGATGATCTTCCAGCGCGGCAACCCGATGGACTACGACCGGTGGGCCGCCACGCCGGGCTGCGAGGCGTGGGACTGGGCGCACTGCCTGCCGTACTTCCGGCGCATGGAGACCTGCCTGGCCGGCGAGGACGAGTGGCGCGGCGGCGACGGCCCCTTGAAGCTGGAACGGGGCCCGGCGACCAGCCCGCTGTTCCGGGCGTTCTTCGAGGCCGTCCAGCAGGCCGGGCATCCGCTGACGACCGACGTGAACGGCTACCGCCAGGAGGGCTTCAACGCCTTCGACCGCAACGTCCACCGGGGCCGTCGCCTGTCGGCCGCCCGGGCCTACCTGCACCCCGTCCTGCGGCGCCCCAACCTCGACCTGTGGACGAAGGCGCACGCCACCCGCCTCGTCGTCGACCGCTCCGGCGCCGGGGCCTCGGGCTCCGGCCGACCGAGGGTGACCGGCGTGGAGGTCGTCCACCGGGGCCGTCGCCGCACCGTCGAGGCCGCCGAGGTCATCTCGTGCAGCGGCGCCATCAACTCGCCGCAGCTGCTGCAGCTGTCCGGCATCGGCCCGGCGCAGGTGCTGCGCGACGCCGGCGTCGAGCCGATCGTCGACCTGCCGGGCGTCGGCGAGAACCTCCAGGACCACCTCGAGGTGTACGTCCAGTACGCGTGCACGCAGCCGGTGTCGATGGCGCCGCACCTGGCGCACTGGCGCAAGCCGTGGATCGGCCTGCAGTGGCTGTTCCGGCGGGGCCCGGGGGCGTCGAACCACTTCGAGGCCGGCGGGTTCCTGCGCAGCAACGACGACGTGCCGTGGCCGAACCTGATGTTCCACTTCCTGCCCATCGCCATCCGCTACGACGGGTCGGTGCCGGCCGCCGGGCACGGCTACCAGTTCCACATCGGGCCGATGTTCTCCAACAGCACCGGGTGGGTGCGGATCCAGAGCGACGATCCGTTCCAGAAGCCGA
>JAERSW010000022.1 GCA_016845305.1 Acidimicrobiales bacterium | reverse complement strand
GACGCACCGGTGCCCGAGCGGACCAAGGGAACGGCCTGCAAAGCCGTAAAGCCGCGGGTTCAAATCCCGCCCGGTGCTCGACGAATCGGGCGGCCCGCATCCGCGGGCCGGGGCGGCCGATGAGCATCGGGGGAACCCATGAATGACCACGGTCCAGCCGACGAGGCCGGAGGCACCGGGACCGACGATCGCGCCGTCGACCGGGACGCCGATCCGACCCTGCCCCACACCCCGCCGTTCGGCATCAGGGCCGTCCACCCGGGCGACGAGCCACCGGTGTCGCCGCCGGAGACCGGGCACCAGTCGGGACGACGCGAGCGTCCCGCCGGCAACGGCCTGGCCGCAATGGCGGCCACCATCGGCGTGGTGCTGGCCATCATGGGGACCTTCCTCCCGTGGATCGTCTCCGACCGGGCCGACGGCGAGGTCGACCACCTCATCGGCTGGGACCTGGCCGGCGACGCCGTCCTGGTGCTCCTGACCGGCCTGGTCGCCGCCGGAATCGCCGGTGCGCTCTGGGTCGGCCAGCGCGGCCTCGTCCACAAGGTCGTCCTGCTGGCCACCGGCGGGATGCTGCTGGCCGTCGCCGGGGTCGAGATCTCCGACGTCCGGGCCGTCGACGCCATCACCTCGCTGGACCGGTCCGTGGGCAGCGGCCTGCCCGTGGTGGCCCTCGGCGGCGTGCTCCTGGTCGGTGCCGCACTGCTGGACCGGGGCCCCTGGTCGCCTCGTACCGGTTGACCGTCCCGTCGTCGCCGGGTGCGCCCCGGGAGGGCGACCGGTACCCTGTGGCCTTCCGGGGCCGTTAGCTCAGTTGGCTAGAGCACCTGCATGACGCGCAGGGGGTCGGGGGTTCGAATCCCTCACGGCCCACTAGAGGGTTTCTGGTGAACCCTCGGTAGGGACGATCGCCGTGCCCGCCCGGACGTCGGCCATGATCGCCTCTTGAACCACGCTCCGCATCATCCACTCTGGGACGGTGCGCTGCTCGAGCAGGGCGTTCCTGATGGCGGTACCGCTGATCGGTTCGGTGGGGACACCGTCGGTCGCGACACGGTGCTGGCCGGCACCCGGGTCATAGCCGATCTCGTCGACAAAGACCGGCGCGATGCCGATGTCACCCACCTGGTCGAAGGCCCGTCGAACGGCATCGCCTTCGTAGAAGGTGGACACCCCGGTGTGGTCCCGTCCGATCACGAAGTGCGTACATCCGAAGTTCTTTCGACAGAGAGCGGTGAAGATCGCCTCCCTGGGTCCCGAGTATCGGGAACTCACTGCGAGGCACCCGAAGACCGCTTCGTCGATGTCGTAGTGGCCGCTCTCCAAGAGGGCCAGATAACTGTGCACGATGGCTTCGCTGGTGAAGTCACCTGGCTTCTTCGGCCCGATGACCGGATGGAGGAGAATCCCGTCGGCCCCCGACTCTTGAAAGGCGAGCACCTGAGCGGCCTCATGGCCTCGGTGCATGGGGTTCCTCGAATGGAAGCCGAGAACCTTCGACCACCCGAGTTCCCTGAACAGGGCCCGTGCCTGGAAGGGCGTGAACACGTGCGGCCGAGTGTCTCCGTTGGCTCCGGTCACGCGGGTCACAGGGCCGGCGAGGAAGTGCCGACCGCCGGCGAGGAAGGAGGCTGCGCCCGGATGTCTCTCCGACACCGTGCCGAACCAGCGTTCGGCCACATCCAGGGGATCGACCTCGTAGATCTCCTCGATGTCGACCACTGAGTGTGCCCGGTCGAGGGTGTCGGTCAGGACGATCCGGTCGCCAATGGCGAGTGAGCCTGCGACCTCTGGGTCGACGGCGAGGATGATGGGGAGGGACCACGCTGAACCGTCGGGCAGGCGGTTCCTCGTGAGGACCGATTCCAGCTCCTCCCGCCCGAGGAAGCCGGCCAGTGGCGAGTACGTGCCCTGGGCAAGTTGCTCGCAGTCGAGGAGTGTCGATTCCGGTTGTGGTACTCGTCGCAGGCCGAGGAGATCGTCCTGGTCGACCGTGAACACCCAGGCGTCACTTCTCACCTTCGAGTAGGTGGTTGGATCGGTCGGAAGGGGGGCGGCCTCGGTCATCCGGAGGTCTGCCTCCGACGTCTCTGGGAGAGTCGACACGACCTGGCGAACCATTCGCGCACATCGAACCGGGTAGTGCCCGATCGCAGTCTCTGCGGCGAGAACCAGACCACTCGCTCCGTCGACGACGCTGTGGTAGATGTCGTTCACCTCTGCGCGGGTGGGCGAGCGTTGCGTCACCATCGACTCGAGGAGGTTCGTGGCGACGTTCACCGGTGTCCCCCGATGGGCGGCGGCGCTCAGGATGTGTTTCTGGACCCGGGGGATGTACTCGAGGTGGACATGGCTCGACAGGTCGCCGCGGTCGATCAGGAGGGCGTCTGACGCATCAGCGATCGCTTCGAGATCCTGGAGTCCCTGGAGCGACTCGATCTTCGAGATGATCGAGGAACCTTCGGGGACCAGAGCGCGGAGTTCGTCCACTGCGGCGGCGGAGTCGGCGAAAGACAGCGCGAAGTGACGAACTCCGAGGTCGCCGGCGAGGACGACTGCAGCGCGGTCCTTTTCGGTCAGATTCGGAAGGGGAATCGTCCGATCGACGACGACCGCCTTGTTGCTCCCGATGACACCGTCGCTGAGGGCCCGGGCCACGAGCACGGTCCCGTGGTCCTCGACGATCTGGAGGTGGGCGTGGCGGAAGTCGGCGCTGACGATGTCTCCCACGCCGATCGCGTCGAATGCCGAGCGGGGGTAGAGGGCGACATCGCCAGGCTGGGCCGTGTCATCGACCGAGGTCAGGATGACCTGGGAATGGCGGGTCACTGAGATCTCGCCGTCGGTGAACGCTCCCGTCCGTACCTGAGCGCCTTCGGAGTCGATGCAGAGGGGAACTTCAGTGCTGCTGTGGACGAGGTCGACCAGGCGCTCCACGTCCTCGAGGGCGGTATGCGAGAGGTTGAGGCGGAAGAGGGAGACGCCAGCCTCGTCCAGCTGGCCAATGGAGGCCCCGTTGAGCGTGGACGGGCCGAGCGTGCAGAGCAACTGGATGTGTCGGTTCATGGGTGCCCTAGGCGCTGGTCGGGTAGAAGTCCGAGAAGACGGTGGACTGGACGAGTTGATCGATTCTCTGCCGGCACTCGTCGGAGATTCCCTCCGAGACAGCCTGGTAGGAGGTTCGTGGCGTCCGTTCTCCGTCGACCACGAGCGCTGCTGGAGGTTGGGCGTTCCAACGGTCCTCGAAGGCCGAGTAGACCGAGACGGCTTCGACGATGCTCTCTGACATGTCGGCGATCTCGAAGAAGTCGAAGCAGTCCTGGAGTTGGGTGGCTTTGTCGGAGAAGTAGGTCTCTGCGGTGGCGATCAGGACGTCGGGGCCCGATGCCGATTCCAACCCGTGGACGAACCTGGTGAGGTACTCGAAGGCCTGGCCGGTCGCATCGCAGCCGGGGATCTGCATGGCGAGGGAGGCCGAGTGTGATCGGAATTGGTCGTAGGGGTTGCGAAGGCGCACGAATGCCTTCCCGGACTTGCGCGTCGAGATCATCGATGGGAAGTGCGTGGTGTGGATCGGTGCCCTCCGGAAGGCCAGCGAACGGGCGTCATAGGCGGCGGCCACCGGCCAGTCGCGGCTTCCATCGGGGAAACGGGATCGACTGGACCGAGCGAACTCGATGTACTTCGGCGTCCAGCGGTACTTGATTCCGTTCTTGATCGCGTAGGCGAGGGAGGCAGTCATGATGAATGAGACTGAGGAGCCTCGACGCATCTGGACCAGAAGACGGAAGTCCCGGGGGAGAAGGATTCCCGGGAATCGATTCCGCAGCACATGTCGGAAGATCGCACCGCGGATTCGATCACTTGATGGCAATGTCGTCTCGTGGAGGTCGGAGGACGGCTGCATGCCGTCCCGGAGGGTGTCAGCCGGGGTCTCTGGTTGACCGCCGCTGAGCGGGCAGGGTAGTGGAACGTGGCCTCGGGACAGCGGGTTGCCCGGGGCCTTCGAAGCCGAGTTGGGAGACGGTCGCGGAAAGCAACGGGAACTCAGGATGTCGAGCGGGTTTCCTGATGGCGAGGTCGTCGGGTGGCGATACGAGGTCCGCCACGGCGGGTGATCCTTCGCCTTCTAACCACCCTGTGGTGGAGGCCGCTGGCGGGCGAGGGAGCCTCGGTGCCGTCGTAGCGGCCATCGGGCTGGCGGTGGGAGAGTTCCTTCGGAACCGGCGGAGGTCCCATCGGTAGCCTCGGCGGATGGCCACCCAGGCGCCACCCCGGCGGATCAGCTCCGAGGAGGTCGAGGCCTTCGACCGGGACGGGGTCGTGATGCTTCCCGGGCTCTTCGAACGTCGCTGGATCGACCTGCTCGCCGCCGGCCTCGACGCCCACCTCGCCGCGCCGACCAGCCGCGCCCGGATCTGGGACCGTGACGACGCCGGACGGACCACCTTCTGGGACAGCATGGCGTGGCACGGCGTGCCCGAGTACCAGCGGTTCGTCATGGAGTCCCCGGCGGCCGAGATCGCCGGTCGGATGCTCGGAGCCTCCCGGGTCCACTTCTACTTCGACGCCGTGTTCGTCCGGTCGGCCGGCACGGCGTTCGAGACCCCGTGGCACCAGGACGAGCCGTACTGGTCGGTGTCCGGACACGACACGTGCACGGTGTGGATGCCCCTCGTCCCGGTCCGGGCCGAGAACGCCCTCGCCTTCGTTCCCGGATCGCACCGGGGTTCCACTGTCTTCGACCAGTACGACTTCGGCTCGCTGAACCCCGATGGCAAGACCGACGTGGATCGCAGCGACTTCTCGGCCATCGCCGAGGCCGACATCCCGGACATCTCCGCCGACCCGGCCGCATTCGGCGTGGTCAGCTGGGACATGCAGCCCGGAGACTGCGTCGTGTTCAACAGTCGGATCCTGCACGGCGGGTCCGGCCGGCTCCCCGAGGGTGTCGACCTCAGGGTGTTCACCTCGAAGTGGCTGGGCGACGACGTCCGGATCGCCTTCCGGGACGTCGGCATGGACCCCGACTTCAGCACGATCATGCGTGACCACGGCCTCGACCACGGAGATCGCCCCGGAACCGACCTGCTCCCCGAGGTCTGGCGGTCCGCCGCCCCGTCGACCTAGAAGGCCCCTCCTGTCGGCATCCCGTACCGGGTGGTGAGCCGAGGATTGGAGTTCCGGTCCGACCGGAACCGGTGGTGGTGACCTCGTAGCGTCCCGGTCCGTGGGTAACGACGTCGAACGGTGGTCGGCCGGTGTGGTCGCCGGTGCGGTGGCCGCCGCCGCGGGTCTCGCCGTCGGCGAGTTCCTGGCCGCAGTGGGTGGCGTGACCTCGCCGGTCGTGGCCGTCGGCGACCTCGTGGTCGACGTGACGCCCGGATCCGTCGTGCGCCGCACGATCGCCCTGTTCGGCACCGCGCAGAAGCCGCTGCTGGTGACCGGCATCGTCGTCGCCTCGCTCCTGCTCGGCGGCGCGTTCGGGCGGCGTTCCTCGCTGCGGGGCCCGTCGGCGACGTTCCTCGTGGCGGGCCTGGCCGGTGGGCTGGCCTCCGCCCGTTCCGGAGCCCCGGTCGCCGGTCCGGTCATCGGCCTCCTCGCCAGTACGGCCGGCGTCGCGGTCCTCGTCGGAGGTCGGCGGCGCCTGCCCGATGGGTCCACGGCACCACCCGAGCCCGAGCCCGAGCCCGAGGACCCGAGGGTCACGAGCACCGACCGGCGGGGCTTCCTCCGCTACACGGGAGGAATGACCCTCGCTGCGGCGGGCCTGGCCACGGGCAGTCGGATCCTCGTCGACCGCCGGGGCGACGAACTCCGCGACCGGGTGGTCCTGCCTGCCGCCCGCCGGACCGTGGCGACCGGCGAACCACCGGCGTCGACCCTCGCCCCGACGACCACCGAGGGGCCGTTCGGACCCCCGGACGGGCTGACGCCGTGGATCACCCCCAACGACCGCTTCTACCGGATCGACACCGCGCTGGTCGTGCCCCGCGTCGACCCCGACGGATGGCGGCTCACCGTCGACGGCCTCGTCGACGCCGAGGCCTCGTTCACGCTCGACGACCTGCTGGCCATGGACCTCGTCGACGCCGCGGTCACCCTCAACTGCGTCTCCAACGAGGTCGGCGGCCACCTGGTCGGCAACGCGGTGTGGACCGGCGTCCCGCTGCTCGACCTGCTGGGCCAGGCCGGCATC
>JAERSW010000021.1 GCA_016845305.1 Acidimicrobiales bacterium | reverse complement strand
GTCGACGACGGCCCGTCGGTGCCCGACCCGGCGGCCAAGGTGGCCGATCCGGCCGCGCCCGTCGTGCCGCCGGTCGGTGCCACGCCGCCGCTGTCGGCGTCCGGCAAGCCGATCCCGCCGCCCCCCGGCCCGCCCGTCTCGTCGACCGGCAAGCCGATCCCGCCGCCTCCCGGCCTGGGTGGTCGTCGGACGGCCGCTCCGACCGGTGGTCCTCCCGGCCGTCGAACCGGTCCGCCCCCGGTGGGTCGACGCCCACCGATGGGTGGTGGCCCCCGTGAGTCGGTGCCCGGTGCCGGCGGTGGTCCCGGCCGTCCCGGCGGTGGTCCGGGCGGTGGTCCCGGTGGTCGCCCGGGTGGCGGTCCCGGTGGTCGTCCCGGCGGTCCCGGTGGTGGCCCCGGCGGACGTCGCCCGCCGCGTCGCAAGGGGCGCCGTCGTCGTCGCCGCGAGGAACTCCAGCCCATGGACGTTCCGACCTACACGCCCGACGACACCGCGGTCCCCGAGGGCGAGGTGGTCGTGGAGCGGGCCTGCACCGCCCAGGACCTCGGCCCCAAGCTGAATCGCACCGCCGCCGACGTCGTCCGCTTCCTGATGCAGCAGGGCGAGATGGTCACGGCCACCCAGTCGCTGTCCGACGACATGATCGAGCTCTTCGCTGCCGAGCTGGGCGCCGAGATCCGCATGGTCGACCCGGGCGAGGAGCAGGAGGTCGAGCTGCTCAAGCTGCTCGACGTCGTCGACGACCTCGAGGACGACGACGCCCCGGTCCGCCCGCCGGTCATCACCGTGATGGGCCACGTTGACCACGGCAAGACGAAGCTGCTGGACCAGATCCGCAGTGCCAACGTCGTCGACGACGAAGCGGGTGGCATCACCCAGCACATCGGCGCCTACCAGGCCGAGCGGGGCGGCAAGCGCCTGACCTTCATCGACACCCCGGGCCACGAGGCGTTCACCGCCATGCGGGCCCGCGGCGCCGGTTCGACCGACATCGTGGTCCTCGTGGTGGCCGCCGACGACGGGGTCATGCCCCAGACCGTCGAGGCCCTCAGCCACGCCCGGGCCGCCGACGTGCCGATCATCGTGGCCGTCAACAAGATCGACCGCGAGAACGCCGATCCGCAGAAGGTCCTCGGGCAGCTCGCCGAGCACGACCTGGTGCCCGAGTCGTGGGGTGGCGACACCATCTGCGTCGAGGTCTCCGCCCTGCAGAACCTGGGCGTTGACGACCTGCTGGACAACCTGAACGTGGTGGCCGAGGTCGAGGACCTGCGGGCCGACCCCGACGGCCGGTCCCAGGGCGTCGTGCTGGAGTCGTTCCTGGACATCGGCCGGGGGCCGGTTGCCACCATCCTGGTGCAGCGCGGCACCCTCAAGGTCGGCGACCCGCTGGTGGCCGGCGCCGCCTGGGGTCGGGTGCGGGCACTCGTCGACGACCAGGGCCGGCAGGTCAAGCAGGCCGGCCCGTCCACGCCGGTGCAGGTCCTGGGCCTGTCCGACGTGCCGGACGCCGGCGAGGGCTTCGTGGTGGCCCCCAACGAGAAGATCGCCGGCCGGGTGGCCGACAAGCGGGGCCACTGGCGCCGCCAGGCCAACATCGGCCGCGACGCCCACGCCCTGTCGGGTGGTGCCCGTCTCGAGGACATCTTCGAGCAGATCCAGAAGGGCGAGGCGGCGACGCTGAACCTGATCGTCAAGGCCGACGTGCACGGTTCGCTGGAGGCGGTCACCGAGAGCCTCCGCAAGCTGGAGCGCGACGAGGTGAAGCTGGCCTTCGTCCACCGGGCGGTGGGTCGGATCACCGAGAACGACATCCAGCTGGCCGCCACGTCGAACGCCACCATCCTCGGCTTCAACGTCCGTCCGGAACGCAAGGCCCGGGAACTGGCCGAGGCCGAGAACGTCGAGATCCGCTCCTACGAGATCATCTACAAGCTGATCGAGGAGATCGAGGCGGCCATGCTCGGCCTGCTCGCCCCCGAGTTCGAGGAGGTCGTCACCGGCGACGCCGAGGTGCGCGAGGTCTTCTCGGTGCCCCGGATCGGCAAGGTGGCCGGCTGCTACGTCACCAACGGCACCATCACCCGTGGCTCCAAGGTCCGCTTCCTGCGCGAGGGCACGATCATCTGGAAGGGCGAGGTCAGCTCGCTGAAGCGCTTCAAGGAGGACGTCCGCGAGGTCCAGTCCGGCTACGAGTGCGGCATCGGGCTCTCGGACTACCAGGACCTCAAGGACGGCGACGTGATCGAGACCTTCGAGGAGCGGGAGATCCCCCGCACCTAGGGTCCGACCATGGGACGGCGTGCATCCCGCGGGTCCCGCTCCGCCGGACCCCGGTCGAAGGGCGGCGGTCGCGGCTTCCAGCGGACCGATCGGCTGAACGAGCTGCTGGTCCGCATCCTGGCCGAAGAACTGGAGCGGATCGACGACGACCGCCTGGGCTTCGCCACGGTCACCGGCGTGGAGACCGACCAGGACCTCAGCATTGCCCGGGCCTGGGTGGCCTCCGACGCTCCCGACGGGGAGCTGCTCGAGGCGCTGGAGGAGTACCGGCCCCGCCTGCACCGGGCCATCGGCGAGCGGGCCCGGCTGCGTCGGGTGCCTCCTCTGACCTTCCTGGTCGACGAGGCGGTCCGGTCCGCCGACCGGATCGAGGAGATCCTCCGCGGGCTCGGGTCCCCGTCCGACGGGCCGTCCGCCGACGAGCCGACCACCGTCGAGCCGACCACCGACGAGCCGACCGCCGACGAGGAGGAGTAGTGCCCGGGGAACCCCCTCCCGAGGGGGTCGCGGTCATCGACAAGGAGGCGGGCTGGACCAGCCACGACGTGGTGGCGAAGTCCCGCGGCGTGCTCGGCACCCGCAAGGTCGGCCACTCCGGCACGCTGGATCCGGACGCCACCGGGGTCCTGGTCCTCGGCGTGGGTCGGGCCACCCGACTGCTGCGCTTCCTGACCGCCCTCGGCAAGGAGTACATCGGGCAGGTGGTGCTGGGCACCGAGACGACCACGCTGGACGCCTCGGGAGACGTCACCGCCACCCACGACATGGCCGGGGTCTCCCTCGACGACGTCGTGGCCGCCGCGGCCGGCCTGACCGGCGACATCGAGCAGGTGCCGCCCATGGTGTCCGCCGTCAAGGTCGGCGGCCGCCGCCTCCACGAGATCGCCCGGGAGGGCGGCGAGGTCGAGCGCGAGGCCCGACCGGTCACCGTGCACCGCTTCGACGTGGCGCCGGCCGACGAGCCGGGCGTCTTCGACGTGGCCGTGGCCTGCTCGTCGGGGACCTACGTGCGCACCCTGGCCGCCGACCTGGGCACGGCGTTGGGCGGGGGTGCCCACCTGCGCAGGCTCCGACGCACCGCGGTGGGTTCGTTCACGCTGGCCGAGGCCCATCCGCTGGAGTCGCCGGTGCTGCTGCCGGTGGCCGCGGCGATGCGCGACCTGTCCGGCGTGTCGGTCGACGAGGCCACGGCGCTCGACGTGTCCCACGGAAAGCCGCTGGCCGCCGAGGCGATCGGGCTGGACCCGACCACGGCGGGGGTCGGCCCGTGGCCGGTGTACGGCCCGGCCGGCGACCTCCTGGCCGTCTACCAGCCGCACGGCGACCGGCCGGGCCGGGTCAAGCCGGCCATGGTGCTGGCCCCCGCCGGCTCCTGACCGCCGCCTCCGAGGCGGTCCCGACCGCTGGGTAGCCTCGCCGCCGTGGAGATCCGTCGAGACGTCGTCCCCCGGGACCCCGGGTCGCCGCGCACGGCCATCACCATCGGCGCCTACGACGGGGTCCACACCGGCCACCGGACGGTGATCGCCGAGGTGCGCCGGCTGGCCGCCGAGCGGGACCTGGCCTCGGCCGTCGTCACCTTCGACCGGCACCCGGCCAGCGTGGTCCGCCCGGAGTCGGCGCCGCTGCTCCTGACCGACCCCGGCCAGAAGCTCGAGCAGTTGGCCACCACCGGGGTGGACCTGACCATGGAGGTCCCGTTCGACGAGGTCCGGGCCATGGAGTCGGCCGAGGAGTTCGTGCGCACCGTGCTGGTGGACTGCGTGGGTGCGGCGGTCGTCGTGGTGGGGGAGGACTTCCACTTCGGCCACCAGCGCCACGGCAACGTGGCCCTGTTGCGGGAGATGGGCGACGACCTGGGCTTCGAGGTGCTGGGCCTGGGCCTGGTCGGTCCCGACGGCTCGCCGGCCCGGGACCACGAGCAGGTCTCGTCGACGTTCATCCGCCGGGCCCTGGCCCGCGGCGACCTGGAGCGGGCCAACGCCATGCTGGGCCGCCCGTACGAGGTCCGCGGCGTGGTCGGTGGGGGCGACCGGCGGGGCCGGGAGCTGGGGTTCCCGACGGCCAACGTGCGCGTCGACCCCGCGATCCTCCTGCCGGAGGACGCCGTGTACGCCGGCTGGTACGAGCGGCCCGACGGGACGGTCCACGCCACCGCGATCTCGCTGGGCACCCGCCCCCACTTCTACGACGACGGCGCCCTGCTGCTCGAAGCCCACCTGCTCGACGTGGGCGGGCCCGGGTCCGGAGGCCCGGACCTGTACGGCGAGGAGGCCCGGGTCCGGTTCGTGCGCCGCCTGCGGGGCCAGCAGTCCTTCGACGGCCTTGACGCCCTGGTCGAGCAGCTGCACCGCGACGTGGCCGACGCCCGCGCCGCGCTGGCCTGACCGGATCGCCGGGCCGGAGGGGAGAGCCGACGCCGTGGACGCCCTCGACGTCCTCCTGCTGGTCGGTGGCGGCCTGTTCGCCGGTTGCGTGAACACCATGGCCGGTGGCGGATCGCTGCTCACCGTCCCGTTGCTGG
This sequence comes from Acidimicrobiales bacterium, assembly GCA_016845305.1. GTDB lineage: Bacteria > Actinomycetota > Acidimicrobiia > Acidimicrobiales > MedAcidi-G1 > UBA9410. Next base: position 29,848 of record JAERSW010000021.1, on the reverse strand, counting down.
TGCTGGCCGGGGTGCCGGGCGACGTGGCCAACGGGTCCAACCGGGTGGGGATCCTCACCTCCAACGCCTCGGCGGCCACCGCCTTCCGGCGCATGGGCGTCTCGGGGATGTCCCGGGTGCTGCCCGTGCTGGTGCCGGTGGTGGTCGGATCCCTTCTCGGTTCTCTGCTCGTGTCGCGGCTGGATGCCGAGGCCTTCGAGCGGGCCTTCGGCGTCGTCATGGTGCCCCTGCTGCTGCTGTCGCTCCGCCCGCCACGGGTGGCCGCAGCGGATCGACCCTGGTCGGGACCCGTGGCCGCCCTGGTCTTCCTGGGCGTCGGGCTCTACGGAGGGGCGTTCCAGGCCGGGATCGGGCTGATCCTGGCCATGGTCCTGACCCGGTCGGGCATGGACGTGGTGGTGGCCAACAGCGTGAAGGTGGTGGTCATCCTGGCCGTGACCCTCACCGCCCTACCCGTCTTCATCGTCGGGGGTCGGGTCGACTGGGGGCCGGCGCTGGTGCTGGCCGCCGGGTTCGCCGTCGGTGGGGCGGTCGGCGCCCGCTTCACGGTCCGGGGCGGCGAGCGGGTGGTGCGACCGGTGATGGCCGTCGCCGTCCTCGCCCTGTCGGGTCGCCTGCTCGGCCTCTACTAGGGGCCTCTCCTGGGCGCACCGGTCCCACCAGTCTGTTGGGCGCCGGACCGGGGGTGCCGGTACGCTGCCGGGCACAACAGAGTCCTCGGGGTTGGGTGGAAGTCCCGACCGGCGGTGAGTCGGTTCCGGCCGATGCAGCCCGCGAACCCCGGCGGTCCCGTCGCTCGCGACGGTCGTCCGTCGGGGCCGACCAGGTGCGAGTCCTGGGCCGACGGTCACAGTCCGGATGGGAGAGGACGTCGGATGCGGTCGCCGTGCCGCGGACCGACCGGACGGCCCTCGGGGCCGTGCCCGTCGTCGGTCCCGCGTGGTCGGCCGGGTCCCGTCGGCTCCCGTCGCCCCTCCCCGGGGCGACCAGCGGAAGGGCACGGGACGGATGTTCACGGGGATCGTCGAGGAACTGGGCGCGGTGCGCTCGGTCGACGCGGTCGGCGACGGTCGCCGGCTGGTGGTCGACGCCTCCACCGTGCTCGACGACGTCACCCTCGGGGCCTCCATCGCCGTCAACGGCTGCTGCCTGACCGTGGTCGAGTGGGGGGACGGCTGGTTCGCCGTCGACGCCGTGCCCGAGACCCTGGACCGCACCACGGTCGGCGACCTTGTGGAGGGTGACCCGGTGAACCTGGAGCGCCCCCTGGCCGCCGACGGTCGCTTCGGCGGCCACGTCGTGCAGGGCCACGTCGACACCGTCACCGAGGTGGCGGCCGTGGCCGACCAGTCCGACGGGTCCCGTCGCCTGACCTTCCGCCTGCCCGACGAGCTGGCCGGCCAGGTGGTGGAGAAGGGCTCGGTGACCCTCGACGGCACCAGCCTCACCGTGGCGTCGGTGGACCCGACGCCGGGGACGGGCACGTTCGACGTGGCCCTGATCCCACACACCCTCGAGGTCACGACGTTCGGCCGCCGGAGCCCCGGCGACCGGATCAACGTCGAGGCCGACGTCATCGCCCGCTACGTGGCCGGCCTCCTGGCCGCCGGGCGGATCCCCGCCACCGTTCCCGCCCCGACGGGGGGACCCACCCAGATCGAGTCCGAGGAGAAAGGGGCCGGCTGATGCCGCTGTCCACCATCGAAGAGGCCATCGAGGCGTACGCCCGCGGCGAGTTCCTGATCGTCGTGGACGACGAGGACCGCGAGAACGAGGGCGACCTCATCATCGCGGCCGACGCCATGACGCCCGAGAAGATGGCGTTCATGATCCGCCACACGTCCGGCGTGATCTGCGCCCCGATGTCCGACGACCGGGCCGACGCGCTGGACCTGCCGCTCATGGTGGTCGACAACACCGAGTCGATGCGGACCGCGTTCACGGTGTCGGTCGATCTGGTGGAGGGCACCTCGACGGGCATCTCGGCGTCGGACCGCTCGGCCACGGTGGTGGCCCTCGCCGATCGGAGCCGCCTGCGGACCGAGTTCGCCCGCCCGGGCCACATCTTCCCGCTGCGGGCCCGGGCCGGCGGCGTGCTGAAGCGGGCGGGACACACCGAGGCCGCCGTCGACCTGTGCGCCCTGGCCGACCGCCAGCCGGTCGGCGTGCTGTGCGAGATCGTGAACGACGACGGGACCATGGCCCGGGTCCCCGACCTCGAGGTCTTCGCCGCCGAGCACGACCTGCACTTCATCTCCATCGCCGATCTGATCCGCCACCGCCGCCGGCACGAGAAGCTGGTCGAGCACTTCGGGTCGGCCCGGATCCCCACCCGGTACGGCGAGTTCACGGCCCACGCCTACGTGTCGCTGCTCGACGACGAGGAGCACGTGGCCTACGTGCTGGGCGACATCTCGGCGGTGGACGCCCCGCTGGTCCGGGTGCACTCCGAGTGCCTGACCGGCGACCTGCTGGGCTCGCTGCGTTGCGACTGCGGGTCGCAGCTCGACGCCGCCCTGGCCCAGATCGGCGAGGAGGGCGTCGGGGTGATCGCCTACCTGCGGGGCCACGAGGGGCGGGGCATCGGCATCGGGCACAAGCTCCGGGCCTACGGGCTCCAGGACGAGGGCCTCGACACCGTCGACGCCAACCTCACCCAGGGCCTGCCCGTCGACTCCCGCGAGTACGGCGTGGGCGCCCAGATGCTGTCCGACCTGGGCATCACCCACATGCGGCTCATGACCAACAACCCGGCCAAGTACGGCGGCCTCGAGGGCTACGGCCTGGAGATCACCGAGCGCGTCCCGTTGGACACGGCGGCGAACCCGGAGAACGTCCGGTACCTGGAGACCAAGCGCGACCGGCTCGGCCACGCGCTTTCCCGGGAGGGTGAGGCCGGCGGAGGCGACGCCGGGGCGACGGCGGGGTCCGGGGAGGCGGGATGAACACCATCGACGCGCCGCTGGACGGCACCGGCCTGCGGGTCGGCCTCGTGGCCGGCCGCTTCAACGACTTCGTGTCCACCAACCTGGTCGAGGGTGCCCGGGCCCGCCTGGTGGCCATGGGCGTGGCCGACGACGACGTCGACCTGGCGTGGGTGGCCGGAGCCTTCGAGGTGCCGCTGGCCGCGAGGGCCATGGCCGAGTCGGGCCGCTACGACGCCGTGGTGTGCCTCGGCGCGGTGATCCGGGGCGAGACCCCGCACTTCGACTACGTGGCCGGCGAGGCCGCCTCGGGGATCATGCGCACCGGCCACGACACCGGGGTGCCGGTGGTGTTCGGGGTTCTGACCACCGACACCGTCGAGCAGGCCATGGAGCGGGCCGACGTGGATCGGGGCGACAAGGGCGCCGACTGCGCGGACGCCGCCGTCGAGATGGCCCGCCTGCTGGCCGCCCTCCGGGGCTGACGACGCGGGCCTGACGACGCGGGCCTGACGGGCCCGGATCTCAGTCGAGGCCGCGGAGCCGCCGGCTGGCCGACTGGCTCTGGCCGACGCCCACCTCGACCTGGTTGCCGTCCGGATCGTCGAGGAAGCAGAAGTAGCCGACCTTCGGTAGTTCGACGGGGCCGAAGCGCAGGCAGCCGGCCTCCCGGCCCCGTTCGGCCGCGGCGTCCACCGCGGCGCGGTCCGCCAACTCGATGCCGATGTGGGCGATCGGGTTGCCGACCAGCATGGGCGTGGCCGCCTTGTCCTGGTCCGACTGCACGAGGCCGATGTAGGCCGACTCGTCGTCCTCGGCCATGGCCGCCACCTCGCCCAGGCCCGGGAAGGTGTCGCGGTCGCGCAGGGTGAGCGGGGTGTGCGCCTCGTACCAGGCGATCGACCGGTCCAGGTCGTCGACGGGGAGTCCGATGTGGGTGAAGACGGTTGCCATGGCCCGACCGTAGGCCGTCGGAGGGGTGCCCGCAGGTGGACCGTTCAGTCGGGTGGCCCCAGGCCCTGGCCGTGGCTGAACTCGACGACGTTGCCGTCGGGGTCGACGAGGGCGCACAGGTAGCCCACCGGCGGCGGGTGGTCGGTCGGCTCCCAGTGCAGGCAGCCCGCCGCCCGGCCCCGTTCGGCCGCGGCGTCCACCTCGGCGGGGTCGTCGACATCGAAGCCCAGGTGGGCGAACGGGGTCAGGGTCGGCAGGGGCACGCCGGCGTCCCGGTCGACGAACGTCTGCACCACCACGATCCCCACCGGGTTGGCGGTACCGTCGCCGAGACCCGGTCCCTCAGCGAGCCAGGCGACCTCGGCGTCCACGTCGACCCGGCGGTGGAAGGCCCGCAGCGGCGTGTGCGCTTCGTACCAGGCGATGGTGGCGTCCAGGTCGTGGCAGGGGAGCGCCACGTGGGTGAACCGGGCGGTGCCGGCCCCCGGCGGCGTCTCGGGAGGTGCCACGGGGTGAGATTACGCCCGACCACCGGTACCCTGTACCGCCGAGGACGCCCCGACCGGGTCGTCCAGGGTCGGAATCGAACACCTCCGGCCCTCCGTATGGCTTCCGGTGGCGCACAGCGCACCACGAGGCCGGGTCCGACACCCGAGGTTCCGATGCCGACCAACCTGCCGCCCAAGGGCGACACCATCGAGTCCAACCGACTGCACGAGACCGACACCGGTTCTCCCGAGGTGCAGATCGCGCTGCTCAGCGACCGCATCAACCACCTGACCGAGCACCTGAAGGTCCACAAGAAGGACCATCACAGCCGGCGGGGCCTGTTGATGCTGGTGGGTCGCCGCCGGCGGATGCTCGACTACGTCAAGAAGAACGACGTCGAGCGCTACCGGGCGATCATCGCCAAGCTGGGCCTGCGTCGCTAGGTCGGAATCAACCATCGGGCGGCCCACGGGCCGCCCGGTTCGCGTCGGCGACCGGAACCACGGGACCGACAACCAGATCGATGAACGCCGATCCGTGCCACGCGCCCGGAACCCGGCGGGCCGCCGAGACGCGGCCATCGAACCGCCCGGAGTCGTTCCGGGCGGGCAACGAGAAGAGAGAAGCATGACTGAAGCAACCACCGTCGCCCGCACGTTCAGCGGGACCGACAAGACCATGTCGTTCGAGACCGGCCGCCTGGCCGGTCTGGCCGGCGGGGCCGTCATGGCCCAGATCGGCCGTTCGACGGTGCTGGTGACCGCCACCGGCGCCAAGTCCCCCCGCCCCGGGGCGGACTTCTTCCCCCTCACCGTCGACATCGAGGAGCGGATGTACGCCGCCGGCAAGATCCCCGGCTCGTTCTTCCGCCGTGAGGGTCGGGCGCCGGAGTCGGCGATCCTGACCTGCCGCCTCATCGACCGCCCGCTGCGGCCGATGTTCCCGGACGGCTTCCGCAACGAGGTCCACATCGTGGGCACCGTGATGGGCGCCGACATGGAGAACCCCCACGACGTCCTGGCCCTCAACGGCGCCTCGGCGGCCCTCATGCTGTCGGGCATCCCGTTCGACGGCCCCGTGGGCGCCGTGCGCATCGCCTGGTCGGCCGCCGGTGAGTGGATCCCGCACCCGACCTACGAGGAGGGCAGCGAGTCGGCCTTCGAGATGGTCGTGGCCGGTCGCCTGCTCGACGACGGCGACGTCGCCGTGATGATGGTCGAGGCCGGCGGCACCGAGGCCACCTGCGACGTGTACGAGGCCGGCGCCCCGATGGTCGACGAGGCCGTCCTGGCCGGTGGCCTGGACTTCTCCAAGCAGTACATCCGCGAGGCCATCGAGCTCCAGCAGGAGCTGGTCGCCGCCGTGGGTGCGCCGGAGACCATGGCCTACGAGGTGTCCATCGACTACACCCCCGAGGTGTTCGACGCGGTCCAGGCGGCCGGTGCGGAGCGGATCGCCGCCACGCAGACCATCGCCGACAAGACCGAGCGCCAGGATGCCGAGGCGGCCCTGAAGGCCGAGCTGGTCGCCGAGCTGCTCCCGCAGTTCGCCGACGTGGACAACGCCGATCGCCAGATCGGCGGCGCCATCCGCTCGCTCACCAAGGAGGCGGTGCGGTCCCGCATCGTCGCCGAGGGCGTCCGCATCGACGGTCGTGGCACCAGCGACCTGCGGCCCGTCTCGTCCGAGGTCCAGGTCGTCCCCACGGCGCACGGCTCCGGCCTGTTCCAGCGGGGCGAGACCCAGGTGCTGAACTTCACCACCCTGGGCACCGGCCGCATGGACCAGATGATCGACGGCATCGACCCCGTCGACCGCAAGCGGTTCATGCACCACTACAACTTCCCGCCCTTCTCGACCGGCGAGACCGGCTTCATGCGGGGCCCGAAGCGCCGCGAGATCGGCCACGGTGCGCTCGCCGAGCGGGCCCTTTTCCCGATCGTCCCGAGCTTCGAGGAGTTCCCGTACACGCTGCGCCTCGTGTCGGAGGTGCTGGGGTCCAACGGCTCGAGCTCGATGGGCTCGGTCTGCTCGTCGAGCCTCTCGATGATGGACGCCGGCGTGCCGATCAAGGCCCCGGTGGCCGGCATCGCCATGGGCCTCGTGGTCAAGGACGGCGAGTACGTCACCCTGACCGACATCCTCGGCGCCGAGGACGCCTTCGGCGACATGGACTTCAAGGTGGCCGGCACGTCCGAGTTCGTGACCGCCCTGCAGCTCGACACCAAGATCGACGGCATCCCGGCCGACGTCCTGGCCGGCGCGCTGAACCAGGCCAAGGAGGCCCGTCTGGCCATCCTGGACGTCATGGCTGACGCCATCCCCGCCCCGCGCGAGGACGTCGGCGAGAACGCCCCGAAGATCGAGGCCTTCGAGATCCCGGTCGAGAAGATCGGCGAGGTCATCGGCCCGAAGGGCAAGATGATCAACACCATTCAGGCCGAGACCGGCGCCGACATCAGCGTCGACGACGACGGCATGGTCGGCATCGTGTCGATCGCCTCGCCGGACCGCGACAAGGTGGCCGAGGCCAAGCGCCAGGTCATGCTGATCGTGGATCCGCCGACCGCCGAGGTCGGTGCCGTCTACGAGGGCCGCGTGGTGAACATCACCAAGTTCGGCGCCTTCGTCAGCATCCTCCCCGGCCGCGACGGCCTCGTGCACATCTCGAAGCTGGGTGGCGGCAAGCGCATCGACAAGGTCGAGGACGTGCTCGAGCTGGGCCAGCCCATCTCGGTGGTCGTCGAGGACGTCGACCCCAACGGCAAGATCTCGCTGAAGCCGGCCGGTGACGTGCCCGCCAAGGGCGACGACGCCGATGCGGCCCCGGCTGCCGAGGCGGCTCCGGCCGACGACGCCGCCGCCGACGAGGCCCCCGTGGCCGAGGTCGACGACGCCGGTGATGACGCCGATGACGCCGGTGCCGACGAGGCCCCCGCCTCCAACGGTGGTGGCGACGCGGTTCCGGTCGAGGCCAGCTTCGAGGACGCCTTCAAGGCCGAGCTCGAGACGGTCCACGGCGACCTGGGCGCCGCCGCCCCCGCCAACCGCGGCGGTGGTGGCGGTGGAGGCGGTCGTCGACGCCGCCGCTAGGCACCCGACCACCGGACCGGTGGTCGAACTGAGCCTGCCCGAACACGGTCCGACCGCAGCACCGGGTGTGGTGTCCGAGCACATGCCGGACGCCCGCTCGGTCTCGGTCGGCGTGTGGGTGGGTGTCGGGGGCCGCGACGAGGCCCCCGGGGTGGCCGGCACCTCGCACTTCCTCGAACACCTGCTGTTCAAGGGGACCGAGGACCGGTCGGCCCGCTCCATCGCCGAGCTGGTGGACGCCACCGGTGGCGAGATGAACGCCTTCACGGCCAAGGAGTACACGGCGTACTACGCCCGCGTACCCGCGGTCGTGGGTGGCGACGGCGGCACCGACGGCCAGGACCTGGCCGTGTCGCTGCTGGCCGACGTCCTGCGCGAGCCCGCCCTGCGGGCCGCCGACGTGGAGACCGAACGACAGGTCATCCTCGAGGAGATCCACCTGGCGGCCGACGACCCGGACGACGTGGTCTTCGAGTCGCTCTACGAGGCCCTGTTCCCCGACCACCCGTTGGGGCGCGAGGTCCTCGGCAGCGAGGCGTCGGTGACGGCTCTGGGGCGCGACGACATCGCCGCCTTCCACGACCACTGGTACCGGGCCCCCAACCTGGTGGTGGCGGCCGCCGGAGCCGTCGACCACGAGCGCCTCGTCGCCCAGGTGCACGAGGCGTTCGCCGGGCGTGACGGCGGCACGGTGCCCGAACGCCACGGACCGACGGCGCCGCCCGTGCCCGCCCGCCGGATCACCCGACCCACCGAGGCCGCCCACGTGGCCTGGGGGTGGCGGGGGCTGGATCGAAGCGACCCGCGGCGACACGCCCTGGCCATCGGCGTGCACGTCCTCGGCGGCGGCCTGTCCAGCCGCCTGTTCCAGACCGTCCGGGAGGACCGGGGGCTGGCCTACAGCGTGTTCGCCTCGATGGCCGGCTACCACGACGCCGGCGTGGTGTCGGTGTACGCCGGGACGGCCCCCGAACGGGCCGACGAGCTGCAGCGGGTGGTGGCCGACGAGGTGGGGGCTCTGGCCGCCCACGGCATCACCGCCGACGAGCTGGCCATCGCCCGGGCCGGCTTCGAGGGGTCGATCCTGATGGGCCTGGAGGGGTCGGGGAGCCGCATGTCGCGTCTCGGCAACAGCCAGAGCCTGCTGGGTCGGGTCGTCCCGCTCGACGAGTACGTCGACATCCTGCGGGACGTCACCCTCGACGAGGTCAACGCCGTGTTGGCCGAGGTCCTGTCGCCCGAGGCCGTCGTGGCCGAGGTGGGTCCCGGGGCCTGACCGTGGGCCCGGCTGCGGGTCCTGTCACCCGAAAGCCGTCCCGGTGGCCCGGACGGCGACCGGTAGCCTCCGGCCCATGACCGAGAACGCATCGGCGCCCCTCCGCGTCGGCGTGCTGGGCGTGGCCGGCCGCATGGGCCGCACCGTCGCCGAGGCCGTCGACGCCGCCGACGGCATGGACCTGGTGGCCGCCGCGGATCCGTCTGCCGCCGGGACCGAGGCGTGTGGCGTGACCGTGGTGGCCGACGTGGACGCCCTCGTGGCCGTCGACGGCGGGCTCGACGTGGTCGTCGACTTCACCGTGGCCGAGGCCAGCCGGGCCTGCCTGCCGGTGCTGGCCGCCCACGGGATCCACGCCGTGGTCGGCACCAGCGGCCTCGGCGACGACGACCTCGCCGCCCTGCGCGGCGCCTTCACGTCCAGCAACTGCGTGGTGGCCCCCAACTTCGCCATCGGCGCCGTGCTGATGATGCGCTTCGCCGAGCTGGCCGCCCCGTGGTTCGACACCGCCGAGATCGTGGAGGTCCACCACGACGGCAAGGTCGACGCCCCGTCGGGCACCGCCGTGGCCACCGCCGAGCGCATGGCCGCCGCCTCGGCCGACTGGGCCCCCGACCCGACCACCCGCGAGGTCGTGCCCGGTGCCCGCGGGGGCGCCGGTCCGGCCGACATCCGGATCCACAGCCTGCGGATGCGCGGTGCGGTGGCCGACCAGGAGGTCGTGCTGGGCACCGCCGGCCAGACCCTGACCATCCGCCATGACACCACCGACCGGGCGTCGTTCATGCCCGGCGTGGTGCTGGCCGTCCGGGCCATCGGCGGCGTCCCCGGCGTCACCGTCGGCCTCGACGCCCTGCTGGGCCTCTGAGGCTCGCCGCCGTCGTCGGCCACGGGCCCCGACACCGGTGATCCCCGCCATGCGGCCCGAGGCCCGACGCCTGCTGCGCCCCCTGTGGCTCGTCTCGCACGTCCTGGTGGCGGCGTTGCTGGTGGCCACCGTCAACCTCGGCCTGTGGCAGCTGCGCCGGCTCGACGCCCGCCGGGCCCACAACGACGTGGTGGCCGCCCGTGCCGAGGTGCCCCCGGTCCCGATCGCCGAGGCCTTCGGGCCGCTGAAGTCGGGCGCCGGTCCGGACGACCTGCGCCACGTCCGGGTCCGCGTCGAGGGCACGTGGGCGCCCGGCGACGAGGTGCTGCTGGCCAACCGGTCGATGGACGGCGGTCCCGGCGTACACGTCGTGTCCCTGTTGCGCATCGACGCCATCCATCCCGGGGTGGGCGTGGTCGTGGACCGGGGCTTCGTGGCCCGGCCCGTCCAGCTCGACGGCGACCCGTCGGCGTGGGCGCCGGCGGGCGGGCCGGGGGACCACGTCGTCCTCGACGGCACCCTCGACGTCTTCCGGTCCGGTGAGCGCGGCCACGGCGACGAGGTGGACCGCCTCGACCGTGCCGCCCTCGAGGCCCGGTGGGGGACCACGTTGGCCCCGCTGTGGGTCCGGGCCGACGGGGCCACCGGAGCGGGCCACTGGCCGGTCCCGGTTCCGGTGGCGGACCTCGGCGAGGGGTCGCACCTGTCGTACGCCGTGCAGTGGTTCGTCTTCACCGTGATCGGGCTCGTCGGCTACCCGCTGGTGCTGGTCCGCCTCGTGCGTCGGGGCGACGAGACCGCGCCGACGCCCGATGAATCCCCTCCGAGTCCCGATCGGGACCCCCGGTAGCGTGGACGTCGTGTCGACGTCCGTCGCCTCCCCGAGCACGCCCGAGCTCCTCGTCGTCCACGCCCTGCGGGTGCGCGGCTTCGTGGACGCCGACGTGGTCGTCGAGGCCACCGGCCTTCCCGCCGACGATGTGGCCGCCCTCCTCGGAGGCCTGGGCGACGCCGGCCATGCCCGCCACCGCGAGGGCCGGATCTCCGGCTGGATGCTGACCCCCGACGGCCGGGCCCACGGCGAGGCCCTGCTGTCGGCCGAGCTGGACGCCGTGGGCTGCCGGTCCGACGTCGAGGGTGCCTACCGGCGCTTCCTGGCCGTCAACGCCGACTTCCTCGCCCTGTGCACCGACTGGCAGCTGCGCCCCGACCCGGCCGATCCCGATGGCGAGCCGGTGGTCAACGACCACGCCGATGTCGCCTGGGACGCGGCGGTGGTGGACCGCCTGGGCGATGCCGACGCCGTGGTGGGGCCGATCTGCGACGACCTGGCCGGCGTCCTCCACCGCTTCGACGGGTACCGCGACCGGTTCGCCGCGGCGTTGGCCAGGGTCCGGGACGGCGACGGCGACTGGTTCGCCCGGCCGATGATCGACTCGTACCACACCGTGTGGTTCGAACTGCACGAGAACCTCCTGGCCACGCTCGGCATCGAGCGGGCGAAGGAGCACGCCGCCTGACGCCTCCGGGGCGCTGCGGTGGGAAGATGGAGGGAACATGACGACGCAACCCCGGTTCGGGCGGGTCATCACCGCCATGATCACCCCGTTCACCGACGACGGTGCCCTCGACCTCGACGGCGCCGTCGAGCTGGCCCGCTGGCTGGTCGACCAGGGCAACGACGGCCTCGTGCTGGCCGGCACCACCGGCGAGTCGCCGACGCTCACCCACGACGAGCAGATCGCCCTCGTCGAGGCGGTGGCAGGAGCGGTGGACTGCCACGTCATCGCCGGGGCGGGCAGCAACGACACCGTCGCCGCCGTGGAGCTGACCGAGCGGTGCACGGCGGCGGGCGCCGACGCCATCCTGACCGTCACCCCGTACTACAACCGGCCGTCGCAGGCGGGGCTGTTCGAGCACTTCCGGGCCGTGGCCGGCGCCACCGACCTGCCGGTGATGCTGTACGACATCCCGCCGCGGTCGAACCGCAAGATCGAGACGGCCACCATGCTCCGCCTGGCCGACGAGGTCGCCAACGTGGTCGGCGTCAAGGACGCGGCGGGCGACCTGGCCGAGACGGCCCGCCTGGTGGCCGCCGCCCCGGAGGGCTTCGAGGTGTACAGCGGCGAGGACGCCCTGACGCTGGCCCTGCTGGCCCTGGGCGCCGTGGGCGTGGTCTCCGTGGCGTCGCACTGGGCCACGCCGGAGACCGTGGCCATGATGGACGCCTTCTTCTCCGGCGACGTGGCCGGCGCCACGGCGGTCAACCAGCGGCTGCTGGAGTCGTGGGACTTCGAGTCCGGCGACCTCAAGCCCAACCCGATCCCCACCAAGGCGATGATGAAGGTCCTCGGCCTGCCCGGTGGCGACTGCCGCCTGCCGATGGGCCCGGAGCCCGAGGGCCTGCAGGACCTGGCCCGCCGGGTGCTGGTCGGCCTCGGCCGCGCCTGAGCGGCCCGGCTCCGAACCCCCGACGGATTCCCCATGGCTGCTCCCGTCCACCTGACGTTCCTCGGCGGCCTCGGCGAGATCGGCCGCAACTGCGCCGCGCTGGAGGCCCACGGCCGCATCGTCCTGCTGGACTGTGGGCAGCTCTTCCCCGACGACATGCCCGGCGTCGACGCCGTGCTGCCCGACTTCTCGTGGCTGCTGGAGCGGGCCGACCGCCTCGAGGCGTGCGTCGTCACCCACGCCCACGAGGACCACATCGGCGGCCTGCCGTACCTGCTGCGTGCGCTGCGGGAGCGCGGCGTGTCGCTGCCCATCCACGGCGCCCCGTTCACGCTGGGCATGGTGCGGGGCAAGCTCTCCGCCGCCGGGATCCCGGTGCCCGACCTGGTTCCCCTCGGCGACCACGTGCGCATGCCCATCGGGCCGTTCGACTGCGAGTTCCTGCCCGTCACCCACTCGACGCCCAGTGGCCTGATGACGGTGTTCGGCACGCCGCAGGGACGGATCCTGCACTCCAGTGACTTCAAGCTGGACCCCACGCCGGTCGACGGTCGGGTCACCGACCTGGACCGGGTCCGGGAGCTGGCCGCCGACGGCGGGATCCGCCTGCTGCTGGCCGACTCCACCAACGCCGGTTCGGCCGGGTCGTCGTCGTCGGAGTCGACGATCGGGCCGGTGCTGCGCCAGGTCTTCGACGACAACGAGGGTCGGCGCATCATCGTGGGGGCGTTCTCCAGCCACGTGCACCGCATCCAGCAGGTGGCCGACGCCGCCGCGGCCACCGGGCGCACGCTCGTGGTGATGGGCCCGTCGATGGTCCGCAACGTGACGCTGGCCCGCGAGCTGGGCCTGCTGCGCGTCTCGGACCGGATGCTGGCCACCGACCAGGAGCTCGACGACCTCGACCCGGCCCGTACCTGCGTGGTGTGCACCGGGTCGCAGGGCGAGCCGCGGGCCGCCCTGAACCTGATGGGCCAGGGCCGCCACCGGTTCGTGACCGTCGGCGACCACGACACGGTGGTCTTCTCGTCGCACCCCATCCCCGGCAACGAGGCCGCCGTGGCCCGCCTGCACAACGCGCTGGCCCGTCGGGGCGTGCGCCTGGTGCACAGCGGCCAGCTGGGCGTGCACACCACGGGGCACGGCAAGGCCGACGAGCTGCTCGCCCTCCACGACGCCGCCGATCCGGACCTGTTCATCCCCGTCCACGGCGAGTACGCGCACCTGGTGGCCCACGAGGACCTGGCCCTGGGGCGGGGGATGCCCGCCGACCGGGTGCTGCGGTGCACCGACGGCGACCGGGTGAAGCTGACGGGTGCCGGGGTGGCCCACGCCGGCCGTGTCCCGGACGGGTACGTGATGGTCGACGAGTCGGGCCGGCCCGTGTCCGAGGACCTGCTCGAGGAGCGTCGGGCCGTGTCGGGCGAGGGCTTCGTGTTCGTCCGGGTGGTCGTCGACGGCCGTCGGGGTCGCCTGGACGGCCGGCCGGTGGTGGAGAGCCGCGGCTGGATGGAGCCCGACGAGCGGTCGACGTGGCACGACGAGGTGGCGGCCGAGGTGGTCGACGCCCTCGAGGGTCCGGTGGCCAGCGGCGAGCGCGACGAGGCCGAGCTGGCCCGCCTGGCCCGTCGGGCGACCGGTCGGCTGGTGTCGCGGCGCACGGGTCGGCGCCCGGTGCTGGTGCCGGTGGTCGAGGTCCGTTCGGGCCACGTCGACCGTTCCTGACGGGTCCCGCGGCCCCGTCGGACGCTCCGGGCTGCCCCGGGGCCGTCACACCCCGGTGGTACCTTCGCTTTCGATGGCCTCTCGTTCGACGCGCCCCGGTGACCGGTCCCGTGGAGGGGATGACGCCGCCCGTCCGGCGGCCGGTCGGAAGGCACCGAAGGGCGGTGAAACCGCAGGTGGGAAGGGTGATCGTGCCCGTTCCGGCGGGTCGGGTCGGTCCGACGCCGGGGCCGCGGACGCGCCGAAGGGCGAGTCGCTGGCCCGTCGCATGGGGCGGGCCGCCTTCGCCGGCCGGGGCGACGAGATCCTCGGCCTCGTCCTCGTCGTCGGGGGCCTGCTGACCGGCCTGTCGGTGTACCTCGAGCGGGCCGGCGTCTTCGGTCGGATCCTCGACTCGGGCCTGGCGTGGTCGGTGGGCGCCACCCGGGTGGCCCTGCCGGTGGCCATGGTCGGCACCGGCCTGGCCATGTTCCGGGAGCGCTCCGAGTTCGGCGAGATCTCGCGGCGCATGCCCGTCGGCCTCGGCATGGCCGTGGTGTCCGTGACCGGCATCATGCACGTGGCCCGTGGTCGTCCCGGCCTCGACGACGGCGCCGACGGGCTGGGTCGGGCCGGCGGCCTCATCGGCGTCGGCGTCGGTGGTGGCCTCGAGGCCATCATCGCCACCTGGGGCGCCGTCCTGGTGCTGGTCGGCCTCGGCCTCGTCGCGGCCGCCGTCATCACCCGGACCACCGCCAGCCAGGCCGCCCGTGGCGCGGCCCGAGGCGCGGCGTTCACCGCCCGCCACGCCGGCCGGGGCGCCATGGCCGGCCTGCGACCGGCGGCCCGCGGCCTACGGAGCTGGCTCCGCAACCTGCTCACCCCGCCCGGCGGCCACGGTCCGCCTCCGGTGGGCGGGATGGGCGTCCCGGCCCCGCCGATGCCGGATCCCGAGCCCGAGCCGGCCCGTCCCGAACCGGCCCCGGCAGCGGCGGCGCCGGCCGCCAAGGCCCCGGCCAAGAGGAAGCGGGGGAAGGCGAAGGCGGCCGACGGCAGCGAGCAGCTGACCATCGAGCTGGGCCCGGCCATCGCCGATTCGACGTGGCGCCTGCCGTCGACCGGCTACCTGTCGCGCAGCGAGACCCACGACGTGGACGCCAAGGCGGTCGAGGAACGGGGCCTGCGCCTCCAGGAGGCCCTGGCCGCCCACGGGGTGGAGACCCGCCTGGCCGAGATGACCGTCGGCCCCACGGTGACCCGCTACGCCCTCCAGCTGGGCGAGGGCGTGAAGGTGGCCCGCATCACCAGCCTCCACAAGGACATCGCCTACGCCCTGGCCGCCGCCGACGTCCGGATCCTCGCCCCCATCCCCGGCCAGCAGGCCATCGGCATCGAGGTCCCCAACGAGGACCGGGAGGTCGTCGCCCTGGGCGACATCCTCACCTCGCCCGAGGCGGCCAAGGCCCGGCATCCGCTGGAGGCCGGCATCGGTCGCGACATCAGCGGCCGGTCGGTGATGCTGAACCTGTCGACCATGCCCCACCTGCTGATCGCCGGGGCCACCGGCGCCGGCAAGTCGTCGTGCATCAACTCGCTCATCACCTCGGTGCTGATGCGGTCCACGCCCGACCAGGTGCGCCTCATCCTCATCGACCCCAAGCGCGTCGAGATGGGCCAGTACGAGGGCGTGCCGCACCTGCTGACCGCCCCGGTGACCGACCCCAAGAAGGCGGCCAACGCCCTCCACTGGGCCGTGCGCGAGATGGAGCGCCGCTACGACCTGCTGTCGGGCTGCGGCTTCCGAGACATCGGCGGCTACAACGCGGCCTACGACCGGGGGGACCTGAAGGCCCCGCTGGGCCTGGCCGACGAGGACGGCGAGCCGGTCGAGTACCGGCGCCTGCCCTTCGTCCTCGTGGTGGTCGACGAGCTGGCCGACCTGATGATGGTGGCCGCCCGCGACGTCGAGGACTCCATCACCCGGCTGGCCCAGATGGCCCGCGCCGTCGGCATCCACCTGGTGGTGGCCACCCAGCGGCCGTCGGTCAACGTCATCACCGGCGTCATCAAGGCCAACATCCCGGCCCGCCTGGCCTTCGCCGTGTCCAGCCTCGCCGACAGCCGGGTCATCCTCGACCAGCCGGGTGCCGAGCGCCTGGTCGGCAAGGGCGACATGCTCCTGCTGGGCCCCAGTTCCAGCGTGCCCCAGCGCATCCAGGGGGCCTGGGTGGACGAGGGCGAGGTCCGCCAGGTGGTCGCCTCGTGGGTGGCCCAGGCGAAGGCCGCGGCGGCGGCGGCCGCCGATCCGGTCACCGGCGATCCGACCGGGGGTGGTGGGTCCGACGACCACGGGGCCGTCACCGGCGACGCCCCCGGGGCGACGCCCCGGCCGACCGCCGCCGAACCGGTCGTCGACATCACCGAGGACTCCTCGCGGCCGTCCGCTGCGGGAGGCGACGCCGGCGACGACGACGAGCTCTTCGACGAGGCCCGGCGCCTCGTGGTGTCCAGCCAGTTGGGGTCGACGTCGATGCTGCAGCGGAAGCTCCGGGTGGGCTTCGCCCGGGCCGGGCGGCTCATGGACCTGCTCGAGGAGGCCGGCGTCGTCGGGCCGTCCACCGGCTCAAAGGCCCGCGAGGTGCTGATCGCCCCCGAGGAACTCACGGACCTCCAGGAGCAGGGCTTCTAGGAGCAGGGCTTCTCGCCGAGCCCCGGGGCGCGACACCACCGACGGACGCCCGGCGGATCGCTACCCTCGCAGGATGGGCGTCCTGGTCTCGATCGTGGTGCTGGCCGCCGGGCTGGCCCTGCTCATGGCCGCCGCCGACCGGTTCGTGGCCGGCGCCTCGGACCTTGCTGTTCGCCTGAACGTCCCCCCGCTGGTCATCGGCGCCCTGGTCGTCGGCTTCGGGACCAGCGCACCCGAGCTGGTGGTGTCCACCATGGCCGCCGCCCAGCACGAGGTCGACCTCGGCCTGGGGAACATCGTGGGCTCGAACGTGGCCAACCTGACCCTGGTGCTGGGGACAGCGGCGCTGATCCGACCCATCGACCTCCCGGTGGGGACCAAGCGGCGGGCCCTCCTCTGCCTGGGGACCGTGGCGCTCTTCGGCTGGCTGGTCCAGGGCGAGGCCTCCCGGTTGGAGGGCCTCGTGCTCCTCGTCGTCATGGTCCTCGCCCTGGTGGCCATGGTCCGCATGGACGCCGACGAGGTGGCATCGGTCGACGCCGCGGCGACCGGCTCGGCGGCCGCCGCGTGGGCGTGGACCGTGGGTTCGCTGCTGGCCACCGTGGCCTCGGCGCAGGCCGTGGTGTGGGCGGCCACCGACATCGCCGAGCGGGCCGGGATCGCCGACGGCTTCGTCGGGTTCTCGTTGGTGGCCCTCGGCACGTCGCTGCCCGAACTGGTGACCGTGGTGGTCGCGGCACGCCGCGACGAGTCGGGGATCATCGTGGGGAGCCTGCTCGGCTCCAACGTGTTCAACAGCCTGGCGGTGGGCGCGGGCCTGTTCCTGGCCGGGGACGGCGTGGTCACCGACGTGGACATGCAGGTCCGCGGCTCGGTCGCCGCCATCCTCGTGGCTCTGGTGGTCGTGGTGGCCATGCGCACCGTGGGTCGGAACCGGCTGGTCCGTGCCGAGGGTGCGGTGCTGCTGGCCATGTACGCGGCGGCGATGGTGGTGCTGGCCACCTCGGCCGGAACCTGATGGCGGGGACCTACCACCTGGTCACCCTCGGCTGCCCCAAGAACCAGGTCGACTCCGACAAGCTGGCCGGGACGCTGGCCGCCGACGGCATGGTGCAGGTCGACGGTGCGGCCGACGCCGACCTGATCGTGGTCAACACCTGCGCCTTCATCGAGGAGGCACGCCAGGAGTCGATCGACACCGTGCTGGCCCTGTCCGACGAGCGACGCGACGGCGCCCGGGTGGTGGTCACCGGCTGCATGGCCGAGCGCTACGGCGGCGAGCTGGCCGAGGCGCTGCCCGAGGTGGATCGGGTGGCCGGCTTCGGGGTGCCCGTCACCCTGGGCCGAAAGCCATCCGGCGGCGACGGTCCGCTGCCGTCGTTCGACCTGTTGAACCTGCCGCGGCCGCCGTCGGCCCGTCCGTGGGCGTATGTGAAGGTGGCCGAGGGCTGCGACCGGGCCTGCGGCTTCTGCGCCATCCCCACCTTCCGGGGGCCGCAGCGCAGCCGGTCGGAGGACGAGGTGCTGGCCGAGGTCGACGCCCTCGACGCCCGCGAGGTCGTCCTCGTGGCCCAGGACCTGGCCGCCTACGGCCGCGACCAGGGGGTGGGGGAGAAGGCCATCATCCCGCTGGTCGAGGCGGTGGCCGAGCGGGTCGACCGGGTCCGCCTGCTGTACCTGTACCCGTCGGAGTTGACCGACCGCCTCGTCGACGCCATCTGCGGCACGGGCGTGCCCTACTTCGACCTGTCGCTGCAGCACGTGTCGCCGCCGCTGATGCGTCGGATGCGCCGATGGGGCGATGGGGACCGCTTCCTGGAGCGGATCGCCGCCATCCGGGACCGGGAGCCCGACGCCGCCCTGCGGTCCAACTTCATCGTCGGCTACCCCGGCGAGACCGAGGAGGACCACGACGCCCTCCTCGGCTTCGTGGCCGAGGCCAGGCTCGACTGGTGCGGCTTCTTCGCCTACAGCCCGGAGGAGGGCACGTACGCCGCCGACCTGGACGGGGCCGTCGCCCCCGACCTGGTGGCCGAGCGGCTACGAGAGCTGGGTGGGCTCCAGGACGGGATCACCGCGTCGGCCCGGGACGCCCTGATCGGGCGGACCGTCGAGGTGCTGGTCGACGAGCCGGGACAGGGCCGGACCCACCGGGAGGCGCCGGAGATCGACGGGGTGGTGTCCGTGCCCGCCGACCTGCCGGTCGGTACCTTCCACGACGTGGTGGTGACCGGAGCCGTGGGCCCCGACCTCGAGGCCCTTTCCGTCGACGATTGGCCCGTCGACGATGGGCCCGTCGACGCCGGGCCCGTGGACGAGGGCGTGACGTCGTGAAGCACCTCCGGACCGTGGTCTCGCCAGCCAACCTGGTCACCCTGGCCCGCCTGCTGCTGGCCCCCGTCCTCTTCGTCTTCGTGCTGGCCAACGAGGACCGGGACGGCGTCACGTGGGGGGGCTTCGTGCTCGGCGTGGTCCTGGCCTCCACCGACTACTTCGACGGGATCCTGGCCCGCCGTCGGGGCTCGGTCAGCCGCTGGGGGGCGTTCCTGGATCCGTTGGCCGACAAGGTGGTGGTCATCGGCGTGGCCGTCTGCCTGGCCATGGTGGAGCGCTACGGGTGGGTGCCCGTGGTGCTGCTGGCGGTCCGCGAGGGCGTCATCACGCTCTACCGGCTGTGGTTCGCCCGCCGGGGCCTGGCCGTGCCGGCCCGCCGGTCGGCCAAGTGGAAGACCATCGTGCAGGGCACGGCGCTCCTGCTGGCCGTGCTGCCGCCGTTGCGCGACGCCGATTTCGTGGTCCAGGCGTCGCTGTGGCTGGCCGTGGCCTTCACCCTGGTCACCGGCGCCCAGTACCTGCTGGACGGCAGCCGGGCCACCAGCACCACCGGCGCCAAGGCCGACTGAGCGTCGACAGACCGGAAAGCGGACCAGAAAGCGGACCGGCCGGCGAACCGGGCGACAGGGGAGGGGCGAGCGTGCGTTGCGAGATCGTGGCCGTGGGGACCGAGCTGCTGCTCGGGCAGATCGTGGACACCAACTCGTCGTGGATCGGCGAGCAGCTGGCCCTGGCCGGCATCGACTGCCTCCGCCACACCGCGGTGGGCGACAACCGGGACCGCATGCTCGACGCCTTCCGGGGGGCCCTGGAGCGCTCCGACGCCCTGATCGTGACCGGGGGCCTGGGGCCCACCCAGGACGACATCACCCGCAGCGTGATCGCCGAGCTGATGGGCGCCGAGCTTGTCCGCGACGAGTCCCTGGTGGCCCGCATCGAGGCGGTGTTCGGCGGGCGGGGACGGTCCATGCCGGCCAACAACCTGCTGCAGGCCGACGTGCCGGTGGGGGCACGGCCCATCGAGCAGATGCCGGGCACCGCCCCGGGCCTGGTCTGTCCGATCGGGGCCGAGCCCGGTGTCGACGGGGACGACAGCCCGAAGGTCGTCTACGCCGTGCCGGGCGTGCCGTGGGAGATGCGCCAGATGGTGGAGGGCACGATCCTGCCCGACCTGAAGCGTCGGGCCGGGATCTCCAGCGTCATCCGGTCGCGCACCCTGCGCACCTGGGGGCACTCGGAGTCGGGCCTGGCCGAGGACCTGGCCGACGAGATCGACCGCCTGGACCGGGAGGGCGGGGTGACCATCGCCTTCCTGGCCAGCGGCATGGAGGGCCTCAAGGTGCGGCTCACCGCCAAGGCGGCGACCGCCGAGGCGGCCGAGGCGCTGCTGGCCGACGAGGAGGCCCGGGTGCGGGCCATCGCCGGCGAGATCGTGTTCGGCGTCGACGACCAGACCATGGAGTCGGTGGTGCTGGACCTGCTGGTCGAGCGGGGCCTGACGCTGGCCACCGCCGAGTCGTTGACCGGGGGGATGATCGGCACCCGCCTGACCGAGGTGCCGGGGGCCAGCCGGGCCTTCGTGGGCTCGGTGGTGGCCTACGACGGGGCCGTCAAGCGCGACCTGCTGGGCGTGCCGGCCGACGTGCACGTGGTGTCCGAGGAGGCGGTGTCGGCCATGGCGGCCGGGGTGTGCGCCCACCTGGGCGCCGACGTGTCGGTGGCCGTCACCGGCGTGGCCGGACCGGACCCTCAGGACGGGATCGAGCCGGGCACGGTGTGGATGGCGACGTGCGTGGACGGCGCGGTGGAGGCCTGGCGGACCCGCTGGCCGTTCGACCGGACCCGGATCCGCCAGTTCACCGTCATCACGGTGCTCGACGCCCTGCGCCGCCGCCTCCTGGCCCGGCCGGTCGGCTGATCCGGCGGGCCGGCCCCGTGCGCCTGTTCGTCGGGGTCGAACCGTCGGCCGGGGCGGCCGCCGAGTTGCGCCGTCTCCCACGGCCCGACGCCGCCGGCGTGCGGTGGCTGCGGCCCGAACAGTGGCACGCCACCCTGCGGTTCCTGGGTCGGACCGACCCGGACGAGGTGCGTGCCGTCCTGGCCCGATGGTCGGCCGGGTGGTCCGACGGATGGTCGGGTCCGGCGCCCACTGCCGCGCTGGGGCCGACGACCGGGGTCCTGGGCGACGCCGTCGTCGTGGTCCCGGTGGCCGGCCTCGACGACCTGGCCGCCTCGGTGGTCGACGCCACCGCGCACCTCGGCGAGCCACCGGAGTCGCGGCCCTTCGTGGGGCACGTCACCCTGTGCCGGTTCCGCGACGCACCCCCGGACGGGTTGGTGGGGCGACCGGTAGCCGCCTCGTTCGCGGTGGACGAGGTGGTCCTCTTCCACAGTCGGACCGTGGACGCCGGGCCGGGGACGACCGGCGTGGTCTACGAGGTGCTGGACCGGTTCCCGCTCCGGTGACCCGCCGACGTCGGGTCAGCCGCCCCGTTCCTCCAGGGTGATGCAGGCCGAGTTGATGCAGTAGCGGTCCCCGGTGGGGGCGGGTCCGTCGGGGAAGACGTGGCCGAGGTGGGCGCCGCAGTTGGCGCAGGTGGTCTCGGTGCGGACCATGCCGTGGCTGGTGTCGGTCCGGGCGTCGACGGCCCGGTCGGCCATCGGGGCGGTGAAGCTGGGCCAGCCACAGCCCGAGTCGAACTTGGCGTCGCTGTCGAACAGCGGGACGTCGCAGGCCGCGCAGCGGTAGGTACCGGCCCGCTTCTCGTCCCAGTAGGCGCCGGTGAAGGCCCGCTCGGTGCCCGCCTCCTGGGTGCAGTGCCAGGCCATGGGGTCGAGGCGGTCGGCCAGGTCGGGGTTGGCCGCAGCGTGGGCCGCCCGCTTCCCTTCGGGGGTCTGGTCGTCCGGAGTGGGGGCTCCGGCGGTGGGGGCCCCGTCGGTGGGGGCGTCGTCTGCCATGGGGCGACGGTAGTGCCCGGACGGGGCGGGGGAGCGTTCGGTCCTTGCATCGAACGCCTGTTCGGAATTACGCTGGTGTCATTCCCCAGAGGAGGGGTCCAGAGGGCTCGAGCGGGCCCGTCCGGATCGGCTGTCACAGGCCCTTCCTAGGTTTCCCGCCGACAACCCCGACGACAGAGAAGCCGGCCACCGGGTCGGTCGACACACTGGAGAAGAGAACAGATGGCGAAGCACGGCAGGACCATGAGCGGCGGCGACCTCGAGGCGGGGGCCGAGCGCACCAAGGCCCTCGACCTGGCCCTCGGGCAGATCGAGAAGCAGTTCGGCACCGGTGCCGTCATGAAGATGGGCGACAAGGGCGCCATGTCCATCGAGTCGGTGCCCACCGGCGCCCTGGCCCTCGACCTGGCCCTCGGCATCGGCGGCATCCCCCGCGGCCGCGTCGTCGAGATCTTCGGCCCGGAGGGCTCCGGCAAGACCACGCTGGCCACCCACGTGGTGGCCGAGGCCCAGCGCAACGGCGGGATCTGCGCCTACATCGACGCCGAGCACGCCATGGACCCGACCTACGCCCGGGCCATCGGCGTCGACGTGGACGAGCTGCTCATCTCCCAGCCCGACACCGGCGAGCAGGCCCTCGAGATCGCCGACATGCTGATCCGCTCCGGCGCCCTGGACGTCGTGGTCATCGACTCGGTGGCCGCCCTGACGCCCCGGGCCGAGATCGAGGGCGAGATGGGCGACAGCCACGTCGGCCTGCAGGCCCGCCTGATGTCCCAGGCCCTGCGCAAGCTCACCTCGAACCTCAACAAGTCCAAGACCATCTGCGTCTTCATCAACCAGCTACGCGAGAAGATCGGCGTCATGTTCGGCTCGCCGGAGACCACGCCGGGCGGCCGGGCCCTGAAGTTCTACTCCTCGGTCCGCCTGGACATCCGCCGCATCGAGGCCATCAAGGACGGCGTCGAGGTGGTGGGCAACCGCACCCGGGTGAAGGTCGTGAAGAACAAGTGCGCCCCGCCGTTCCGGCAGGCCGAGTTCGACATCATGTACGGCCGGGGCATCAGCCGGGAGGGCTCGGTGGTCGACCTCGGCGTCGACCTCGGCGTCGTCAAGAAGTCGGGTGCCTGGTACACGTACGAGGGCGAGCAGCTCGGCCAGGGTCGGGAGAACGCCAAGAAGTTCCTGGCCGACAACCCCGAGGTCATGGTGGAGATCACCGACCGGGTGTGGCGCGAGGTCAGCCCCGACGTCGAGGAGGCCCCCGAGGCACCCGAGATGGAGGCCGCCGCCGACGAGTTCACCGAGGCCGACGACCTGCCCATCTCGCTCGAGGACTGACCCTCCTGCCGGGCGGTCCCACCGCCCGGACGGCCTGCTCGGCCCCGGTCCCACGCCGCCTTCGAGGTGGCATCGGGGCCGGGGCCGTAGCCTTTCCGACGTGGAATCCCCGGAGGAACCGACGCCTGGGCGGTCGTACGCCGTGCGCACCTACGGGTGCCAGATGAACGAGCACGACAGCGAGCGCATCGCCGGCCTGCTGGAGGCCGACGGCCTGGTGCCCGCCGCCTCGGAGGACGAGGCCGACGTCATCGTGCTGAACACCTGCTGCATCCGGGAGAACGCCGACAACAAGCTGTACGGGGCGCTCGGCCACCTCAAGGCCCTGAAGGACCGCCGTCCCGACGTCCAGGTGGCCGTCGGCGGCTGCCTGGCCCAGAAGGACCGGGACCGCATCCAGGAGCGGGCCGGCCACGTCGACGTCGTCTTCGGCACCCACAACGTCCACCGGGCCGCCGAGCTGCTGGCCGAGGCCCGCGAGCACGGCCCGGTCATGGAGATCCTGGAGGAGACCGTCCGCGGCGACGCCGAGGCCTTCCCGTCGGCCCTGCCCGCCCAGCGCGACGTCGACCACAAGGCCTGGGTGACCATCCAGGTCGGCTGCGACAACTCGTGCGCCTTCTGCATCGTCCCGTCGGTCCGGGGACCCGAGATCAGCCGCCCGTTCGGCGAGATGGTCGCCGAGGTGGAGGGCCTGGCCGCCGACGGCGTCACCGAGGTCACCCTGCTCGGCCAGAACGTCAACTCCTACGGCCGCGACCTGACCCTGCGGCTCCGGACCATCGACCCGGGGCCCGCCGATGGGTTCGAGGCCGGGACCGTGTGGGCGTCGGCCGGCGAACGTCGGGCCCGCCCACTGTTCGCCGACCTCCTGGGCGCGGTGGGCGCCGTCGACGGGATCCGCCGGGTCCGGTTCACCAGCCCGCACCCCAAGGACCTGCGACCCGAGACCATCGCGGCCATGGCCGCCACCCCGGAGGTCTGCGAGCACCTCCACCTGCCCCTGCAGTCGGGCAGCGACCGGATCCTGTCGGCCATGCACCGCGGCTACACGGCCGAGCGGTACCTGGAGCGCCTCGCCGCCGCCCGGGCCGGCATCGACGACCTCGCCGTCACCACCGACCTGATCGTCGGCTTCCCTGGCGAGACCGAGGACGACTTCGAACACACCCTCGAGGTCGTCGCCGAGGCCGGCTACGACTCGGCCTACTGCTTCGTCTTCTCCCCCCGGGAGGGCACCGAGGCCGCCACCATGGAAGCCGACTTCGTCGACCACGAGGTCTGCGTGGACCGTTTCGAACGCCTCCAGCGGGTCCTGCGCCGCTCGGCCACGCTCACCCACGAGGTCCGCATCGGGCGCATCGAAGAGGTCGTCGTGGAGGGCCCGGCCAAGCGCGAACCCGACCAGGTCACGGCCCGCACCCGGCAGAACAAGCTGGTCCACCTCCCGGCCGCCGACGGCCTGCGGGCCGGCGCCTACGCCGACGTCCGCATCGTCGGGGCGGCCACCCACTACCTGCACGGCGAGCTGGTCGAGGTCACCGCCCCGCCCCGGCACCGCCGACGCATCCCCGTCGCCTCGGCCTGATCGGTGGAGCCCAACGGGCACCTCGTCATCGCCGGGGCCACCGCCTCGGGCAAGTCGACCCTCGCCCTCGAGGTGGCCCGGCGCCGCCCCGGCACCGAGATCGTCTCCATGGATTCCATGGCCGTCTACCGGGGCATGGACGTGGGCACCGCCTCACCGACGGCCGCCGAACGGGCCGAGGTGCCCCACCACCTCCTCGACCTGGTCGATCCCACCGAGGAGTTCTCGGTGTCGAGGTTCCAGCGGGAGGCCCGCACCGTCCTCGGGGACCTGTCGGCCCGGTCGGTCCGGGCCGTCCTCGTCGGTGGGACCGGCCTCCACGTGCGCGCCGTGGTCGACGACCTGGAGATCCCGGGCCGCTGGGACGACGTCCGGGCCGACCTGGAGGCCGAACCGGACACCGCCGCCCTGCACGCCCGCCTCCTCGCCCTCGATCCGGTGGCCGCCGGACGGATGGAGCCCTCCAACCGGCGGCGCATCGTCCGGGCCCTCGAGGTGACCCTCGGCTCCGGACGCCCGTTCTCGTCGTTCGGCCCCGGCCTCGAGGCCTATCCGGCCACGCCGTTCGCCCAGGTCGGCCTCCGCCTCGATCGGGACCTGCTCGACCGTCGCATCGCCGAGCGGTACGCGCGCCAGCTGGACGACGGCTTCCTCGACGAGGCCCGTGTCCTGGCCGCCCTACCGGCCGGACCGTCGGCGTCGGCCGCCCAGGCCCTCGGCTACCGGGAGCTGCTGGCCCACCTCCGGGGGGAGTGCTCCCTGGAGGCGGCCATCGAGGACGCGGTGGTGGCCACCCGTCGCTTCGCCCGCCGCCAGGAGCGCTGGTTCCGCCGGGACCCCCGGATCCGGTGGCTCGACGTCGGCGACGACCCACTCGAAGTCCTCGACCGGGTCCTGGCGCATTTCGACGCCTGTCGTCCGTGACGGTGGGCGAGACTGGCCCCGTGGAGCTGACCTACCACCACGGCCTCGGCAACGACTTCCTCGTCACCTTCGCCGACGAGGTGCCCGCCGAGGGCCCGGAGTTGGCCCGGCGCCTCTGTGCCCGTGGTTCGGGCTCCAGCGACCCCGGGATCGGCGCCGACGGGCTGGTCGTCGGCACCCCGACCGACGACGGTCGGTGGGCCTTCACCCTGTTCAACAGCGACGGGAGCCGGGCCGAGGTGAGCGGCAACGGCCTCCGGTGCTTCGGCCACGCCCTCCTCCGCCGGACCGGCGCCACCGGGGGGACCCTTGACGTCGTGGTCGACACCGCGGCCGGGCCGCGTCGCATCCGGGTCGAGGGTTCGCCGAGCGACGCAGAGGTCCGGGCCGCCGTCGAGATGGGGAGCGCCGGGCCCGGACCCTCTTTCGCCGCCGTCGACCTGTCGCTGGCCGGGGTGCCCGTCCACCACGCTGCCTCGGCCGACCTCGGCAACCCCCACCTGGTCCTCGTGGTCGACGACCCGGACGCCGTCGACCTGGCCGTGGCCGGGCCGGCGCTCGAAGCCTTCTTCGACCCGGTGGGCTGCAACGTCCACTTCGTCGCCGTGGCCGACCGGTCGACCCTCCGACTCCGCCCCTGGGAGCGGGGCGCCGGCATCACCGAGGCCTGTGGCAGCGGGGCCTGCGCCTCGGCACATGTGGCCCACGCCCTGGGCCTCGTCGACGACGAGGTCACCGTGGGGATGCCCGGCGGGTCGGCCACCGTGGCCGTCGGCCAGCCGATCGTCCTCACCGGACCCTCGGTGCGCGGCGCCGACCACGTCGTCGACCCCGGCGAGGTGCTCGCCGGTGGGTGAGCAGCCACCGGCCGGCTCCGACCTCGAGACGGTGGACGGCGACGATGCGCTGGACGGTGACGGTGCTCTGGACGTCTCCGGCGCCTCGGACCACCGCGGCGGCTTCGGCGAGTTCGGCGGCGAGGCCACCGGCCTCATCGACCGCACCTTCCGGGAGCGCATCGTGCTGGCCGGCGTCACCCTCGACCGGGGCGACCCGGAGGCCACCGAGGCCTCGATGGACGAGCTGGCCCGCCTGGTCGACACGGCCGGCGCCGACCCCGTGGCCCGCGTGGTGCAGACCCGCGACGCCCCGGACCGGGCCACCTACGTGGGCCAGGGCAAGGCGCACGAGTTGCGGACCGTGTCGGACTCGTTGGACGCCGACACCGTGGTCTTCGACAACGAGCTCACCCCGGCCCAGCAGGGAAATCTCGAGGAGATCCTCAAGCGCACGGCGCTCGACCGCACGGCGGTGATCCTCGACATCTTCGCCCAGAACGCCTCCAGCCCCGAGGGCAGGGCGCAGGTCGAGCTGGCCCAGCTCCGCTACCGCCTGCCCCGCCTCCGCCGGTCGGGCCGCACCTTCAGCCAGCAGGGCGGCGGCATCGGGACCCGGGGTCCCGGCGAGACCCAGCTGGAGGTCGACCGCCGGCGCCTCATGCGCCGCGTCAGCCGCCTCGAGTCCGACCTGGCCCGCATCCGCAAGAACCGCTCCACCCAGTCCAAGGCCCGGCGCCGCACCCGGAACCGGTCGATGGCCATCGTCGGCTACACGAACGCCGGCAAGTCGACGCTGCTGAACCGTCTCACCGACGCCGGCGTGCTGGTCGAGGACCGCCTGTTCGCCACGCTCGACGCCACCACCCGCCGTCTGCAGCTCCCGGGCGGCGAGGCCGTGTTCGTGAGCGACACCGTGGGGTTCGTCCGCAAGCTGCCCCACCAGCTGGTCGAGGCCTTCAAGTCGACCCTCGACGTGGTGGTCGACGCCGACCTCCTGGTCCACGTGGTCGACGCCTCGGACCCCGATCCCGAGGGCAGCATCGCCGCCGTGCGCTCGGTGCTCGACGAGATCGGGGCCGACCTGGTCCCCGAGCTGTTCGTCTTCAACAAGGCCGACACCGCTCCGGAGGCCGCCCGCCGCCTCGCCGAACGGGAGCCCGGCTCGGTCTTCGTCTCGGCCACCACGGGGGAGGGGATCGACGACCTGCTGTCCACCATCGGCCGCCGCCTGCGACGCCAGACCATCGTGGCCGAACTGCTGGTTCCCTACGACCGGGGCGACATGCTGGCCATGGCCCATCGCGAGGGCGAGGTGCTGGGCACCACGGACGACGAGGCAGGCTGGCGGCTCGTGGTCCGCGTCGACGAGGGGTCGGCCGGCCGCCTGGCTGACTTCCGCGTCGACGAGCCCTCAGATGAGGGTTCCCCGGGAGGGGACGACGCCTCTGGGAGGCTGGCCACGTGAGCAGCCTCCCGCCGTCGACCGGCTTCGTCCCACCGGCCTACCCGTTCGACGTGCCGCCCGAGGTGGTGGCCGCGGCGGGTGCGTTCGATGGCGGCGCCGTGGACCTGTCGCGGGGCATCCCGTGCGATCCGGTGCCCGACGTGGTGGCGGCCGCCCTGGCCGGCGACCCCGACCCGGCCCGCCCGTACCCGCCGTCGGTCGGCACACCGGACCTGCTCGACGCCGTGGTCGGCTGGTGCGACCGCCGCATCGGCGTGGCCCTCCAGCCGACCCAGGTGGGCGCCTGCGTGGGCACCAAGGAACTGGTCGTCGGGCTGCCCCACCTGCTGCGGCTCCGCAACCCGGAACGGGACACCGTCCTGTACCCGTCGGTGGCCTACCCGTCCTACGAGATGGGGGCCACGCTGGCCGGCTGCCGGGCCGTGCCCGTGCCACTCGACGACCGGTGGCGGATCGACCTGTCGGCCATCGACGAGGCCGACGCGGAACGGGCGCTGTGCCTGTGGGTGAACACCCCCGGCAACCCCGCCGGCGCGCTCGACGACCTCGGGGCGGTCGCCGCATGGGGGAGGGCCCGGGGGGTCCCCGTGCTGTCCGACGAGTGCTACGTGGAGTTCACCTGGGCCGAACCGCCCCGCTCCATCCTCCAGCACGGCACCGACGGTGTCCTGGCCGTCCACTCCCTGTCCAAGCGCTCCAACCTGGCCGGGCTGCGGGTCGGCTTCTACGCCGGCGACCCGGACCTGGCCTGGTACCTGCGCGAGACCCGGAAGCACCAGGGCTTCCTCGTGCCCGGACCCGCCCAGGTGGCCGGGGCGGCGTCGCTGCGCGACCAGGGCCACGTGGAGGTACAGGCCGACCGCTACCGGCGGCGACTGGAGGTCCTGCGGGAGGTGCTGGAGGCCCTCGGCCTCGAGGCGGCCATGCCCGAGGGCGGCTTCTACCTGTGGGTGGCCGCCCCCGGTGGCGACGAAGGGGCCCTGTGCCTTCGCCTGGCCACCGAACTGGGCGTCCTGACCAGCCCGGGGACCACGTTCGGTCCCGACGGGACCGGCTGGGTGCGCATCGCCGCCGTGGTCCCCGACGACCACCTGGACCGGGTCCGGGCCCGGGCCGGCCTGGCCTGACGGCCGGAGGCCCGCCGGTAGCCTCGCCGCCATGACCGATTCCCCGCATGACCGCCTCCGGGCCCGCATCGAGGAGCTGTGGGCCGGCCGCGACGACCTGTCGGCCGACGACGCCGAGGCCACGGCCACCGTCCACGAGGCCATCGACCTGCTCGACACCGGCGCGGCCCGGGTCGCCGAACCGGACGGTGCCGGCGGCATCGTCGTCCACGAGTGGCTGAAGCTGGCCATCCTCCTGCTCTTCCGGCAGTCCCGGATGTCGACCATCGAGATGGGACCGTTCGAGTTCGTCGACAAGATCCCGCTCAAGTCCGACTGGATGGCCCGCAACGTCCGGGTCGTCCCCGGTGCCCAGGCCCGCTGGGGCAGCTACCAGGGTCCCGGCGTGGTGATGATGCCCAGCTACACCAACATCGGGGCCTGGGTGGGCGACAACACGATGGTCGACACGTGGGCCACCGTCGGCTCGTGCGCCCAGATCGGCAGGAACGTCCACCTGTCGGGTGGCGTGGGCATCGGTGGCGTGCTGGAGCCGCCGAACGCCGTGCCGGTGGTCATCGGCGACGACTGCCTCATCGGGAGCCGCTGCATCGTGGCCGAGGGCGCCCGGGTGGGCGACGGCGTGGTGCTGGGAGCCGGAGCGGTCCTGACCGGGTCCATCCCGGTGATCGACGCCGAGACGGGCGACGAGCTGGGCCGGGGCGTGGTCCCCGACGGGGGCGTGGCCGTGCAGGCCACCCGCCCGAAGACCGTCGGCGGTGGCGAGTTCGGGCTGCCCTGCGTGCTCGTCCTCAAGCGCCTGGAGGAGGGCGAGCACGCAGGGC
>JAERSW010000020.1 GCA_016845305.1 Acidimicrobiales bacterium | reverse complement strand
GGCACGGTGGGGGCGGGGGCCGCGGGCTCGTCGGAGCCACCTGCGCCCACCACGACGAGGGCCAGGCTGCCCACCATCATCAGGGCCACGACGCCGGCCACGATCCGGACGGCCGGCGAGCGGCCCGACGGTCCGGTCCGGGGGCCGGCCCCGGCCTGATGGCTGATGGGACGCTGGTTGGCCCGCCCGCCGGCGGGACGACGCTTCTTGGAGGCCATGGGGCGGCACCCTACCGACGGCATCCCCGCTCGGATCCCGTCCCGTGGGGCGGCCACGGGGCGAATCCCGCGTCAGCCCCGGCGGGGGGCGCCGGTAGCGTGGAGCCCCGTGGCACTCGTCGTCCAGAAGTTCGGTGGCACCTCGGTGGCGGATGCGGAGCGCATGCGCGAGGTGGCCGACCACGTGGCCCGGACCGTCCGGCGCGGCGACCAGGTCGTCCTCGTCGTCTCGGCCATGGGCAAGGAGACCGACGAGCTGCTGCGCCTCGCCGCCGAGGTCTCGTCGGTCCACCCGGGCCGCGAGATGGACATGCTCATCACGGCCGGTGAACGCAAGGCCATGGCGCTGGTCTGCATGGCGCTGCACCACATCGGCATCGACTCGGAGTCGTTCACCGGCAGCCAGGCCGGCTTCCTGACCGACACCAACCACCGGAACGCCAAGATCCTCGAGGTCCGTCCCGACCGGATCCGGGCCTCGTTGGACGCCGGCCGCGTCGCCGTGCTGGGCGGCTCCCAGGGCGTGTCGACCGACCACGAGGTGACGTTCCTGGGCCGGGGCGGCTCGGACACCACGGCGGTGGCCATCGCCCACGCCCTGGGCGCCGAGTGCTGCGAGCTCTACACCGACGTCACCGGCGTCTACACCACCGATCCCCGGGTCGTGCCCACGGCCCGCCGGATGCCCACGATCTCGTTCGACGAGCTGCTGGAGATGACGGCCACCGGCTGTCCGAAGCCGGCGATGCGCTCGGTCGAATACGCCCGCACCCACGGGGTGCGCCTCCACGTCCGCTCCGCCTTCACCTGGCAGGAGGGGACCTGGGTCGACGAGGAGGAACCCGACATGGAACAGGCCATCGTCTCGGCGGTCACCCACGACACGTCCGAGGCCAAGATGACGCTCGCCGGCGTGCCCGACCGCCCCGGCGTGGCGGCCACCGTCTTCCGGGCGTTGGCCGACCAGGAGGTCAACGTGGACATGATCGTGCAGAACGTGTCCGACCACGGGGTGACCGACATCTCGTTCACCGTGCCCCACGCCGACCTGGCCTCGGCGATGGAGCACACCGAGCGCCTCGCCGCCGAGGTGGGGGCGGCCGGCGTGTCTTCGGACGACACCATCGCCCGGGTCAGCGTGGTGGGCGCCGGCATGCGGTCCAACCCCGGCGTGGCCGCCACCATGTTCGAGACCTTGTCGTCCTGTGGCGTGAACATCCAGATGATCTCCACGTCGGCCATCCGGGTCAGCTGCGTGGTCGACGGTGGCCAGGTGGAGGACGCGGTCCGTGCCCTCCACGAGGCGTTCGGCCTGCACGAGGCCTGAGCCGCCCCACCTCCCGACGGCTTCCCCGCTCCGTCCCGCCGACGAAGGCGATCCGACCATGACCATTGCGCGCACGCACCTCCGGAGGGCGATCCTCCCGACGTTCCTCCTGTTGATCCTCGGTTCCGCGGCCACGGCCTGCGGTTCCTCGGGGAGCGACGCCGCTCCTGAGCCCGACGCCCCGCCCACCACCTCCACGCTGGTCGTCTCGACCACCACGGTCACCCTCGACGAGGCCCGGAGCGGCTTCGTGGCCGACGTGGCCGCCGCCACGCCGATCCTCGACGGGCTGACCGACGCCGACCTGGGCTGCGTGGCCGACCACCTCCTGGCCGACCTGGAACCGGCCGAGGTGGTGGCCCTGACCCGCAACGGTCCCCGACCCGACCAGGCCACCCTGGCCGTCGGCGCGCTGCGGGACTGCGACCTGGTGGTTCGCCTGGTGGGCCTGGGCATCGCGCAGGCCATGGCCGAGGACCCCGACGCACCCCCCATGGACGTCGACTGCCTGCTCGACGGGGTCACCGACGACGACCTCGTCCCCGTGCTGGAGGTCCGCTTCGCCTCGGGGTCGCTGGGCCTGGACGACCCGGAGGCCGACGAGCTGCTGGCCGACACGCCGATGATGGCCAACGCGGTGCGCTGCATGACCGACGCCATGCTGGGGGTCGACGTCGACGCCCCGGCGGTGTGCGCCGGCCTGGCCGAACGCCTGGGCGACATGATGGCCACCCTGCTGGCCATGGAGCCCGAGCCCGGGGAGGACCCCGACCCGTTCGACCTGGTGGCGGTGTTCCGGGTGACCGACGAGGTCTTCGCCTGGCTGGCCGACGAGGTGCCGGCGGACCTGCAGGCCGATGCGGCGCTGGTCCGGGACACCACCCGTCGGATCGGCGAACTGATGGCCGAGGCCTTCCAGGACGCCGAGGCGGCCGGATCCGAGGAGGACCGGATGATGGCCTTCCTCGGGGTCATGGCCCGGATCGAGGCCGAACTCTCGGAGAACGTGGCCGAGGTGGACGCGGCCAGCGCCCGCCTGCGGGACTGGACGGTGTCGACCTGCGGCGAGCAGTCGTCGATGCTGTTCGACCTGCTGGCCGGAGCGGGGGCGTCGGCCTGATGCTCCGGGGCCGTCGGGTCGACCGAGGCCTGGCGGCCGTCGGCCTCCTTGCGGCGCTCGTGGTCGTCGCTGGCTGCGGCAGCGAGGACGCTGCGACCGTGGACCCGGCACCGGGGACCGCCCCGGTCGCCACGAGCACGTCCGGGCCACCCGAGGGGGTCGGGGCGTCGACCAGCACGGTCCCGGCCACCACGACGTCGATGTCCTCGGGCGACCCCGCGCCGACCACCGTCGCCACGGCGCCGACCACGACGACGGTCCTGGCCGGGGGCCCGATCCCCGAGGCGCCGGAGTGGTTCTGCGCCGAGCTGGCCGTCGAGTCGGCCGAGTTGGTCATGGAGGTCGAGGCGGTGCTGCCGGCCGACGGCACCATCGATCCCCGGAGCCAGCACGCCCTGCTGCTGGCGACGCGCAACCTGCTGGCCTGGACCAACAACCGGGTGCCCGTCGAGCTGCGCCCGGACGTGGGCCTCCTGAACCGGGTGTACGCCGACCTGGGGATCGAGCTGGACCGCCTGGACCCGGAGACGGTGACCATGCCGCGGCTCCAGGCCCTGGTCTTCGCCTACGTGCTCGACTCGCCGGTGGTGGATGCCGCCGAGCTGGACCTGTCGGCCCGCCGGCTGGCCGCCTACGTGGACCGGTCCTGTGGGCACGGGTACCCGATCATGGAGGCCATGGCCGACCTGTTCGCCACCCCGTCCGGGGGTGGCTGACCCGCCGCCGAGCGTGACGCCGGCCCCGCCGCAGCGCGTGACGCCTGCCCGGGGATCCGGCGACGGCCGCGGAAGGGGCCGTCGGTAGCCTGACGGGCATGGACATCGCAGTCGTCGGCGCCACCGGCCAGGTCGGCGGGGTCATGCGCACCCTGCTCGCCGAGCGCGCCTTCCCCGTCGGGAACCTCCGGTTCTTCGCCTCGGCCCGCTCGGCGGGCTCCACCATCGCCTGGGGCGACCGCGAGGTCGTCGTCGAGGACACCGCCACGGCCGACTGGTCGGGCATCGACGTGGCCCTGATGAGCGCCGGCAAGACCGCCTCGCTGGAGCACTCGCCGAGGATCGCCGCCGCCGGCGCCACCGTCATCGACAACTCGTCGGGCTGGCGGATGGACCCCGAGGTGCCGTTGGTGGTGCCCGAGGTCAACGCGGACGCCCTCGACGACATCCCCAAGGGGATCGTGGCCAACCCCAACTGCACGACCATGGCCGCCATGCCGGTGCTGGCCCCGTTGCACGCCGAGGCCGGCCTGCGGTCGCTGACCGTGGCCACCTACCAGGCCGTGTCGGGTGCCGGGCTGGCCGGCGTCGACGAGCTGGCCTCCCAGGTGGCCGCCGTGCTCGATGGCGCGCCGGGCCTGACCCACGACGGCCGGGCCGTCGACTTCCCGGAGCCGTCGTCGTTCGCCCGCACCATCGCCTTCAACGTGCTGGCCCACGCCGGTTCGTTCGTCGACGACGGTCGGGGCGAGACCGACGAGGAGCAGAAGCTCCGCAACGAGAGCCGCAAGATCCTGGGCATCCCCGAACTCGTCGTGTCGGGGACCTGCGTGCGGGTGCCGGTGTTCACCGGGCACTCGCTGTCGATCCACGCCGAGTTCGACCGGCCGATCTCCCCGGAGCGGGCCACCGAGCTGCTGGCCGATGCCCCCGGCGTCACCCTGGCCGACGTGCCCACGCCGCTGGACGCCGCCGGGATCGATGACACCCTCGTGGGTCGGATCCGGGCCGACGAGACCCGGACCAACGGGCTGGCGCTGTTCCTGTCGGGGGACAACCTCCGCAAGGGCGCGGCGCTCAACACCATCCAGATCGCCGAAGAGCTCCTGCGCCGCGGCTGATCCGCGGCGCAACCGGGTCCCGACTCAGGACCCGATGCGGGACCGGTCCGCCTACGGCGGGTCGGTGACGTAGCGGGACATCGCCTCGTCGAGCGAGAGGTCCAGCTGGTTGGCGAGGCTGGCCAGCCACGCCAGCACGTCGCCCAGTTCGTGGAGCTGCTGGTCGGGCGTGCCCTTGCGGGTGGCCTGGGCCAGCTCGCCGAGTTCCTCGCACAGCCAGGCCACGGTGGCGGGGATGCCGCGGGCCCGGTCGGCCTCGCCGTACAGGTCCTCCATCAGCGACTGCACCTCGGCCAGCTCCATCGCGGCGACGGTACCGGTCGAACCGCAGGTCAGGGGGCATCCACCCGTCGCGCATACGTTCGATCCACACTCGTCGCCGTGTCCGGCGAGTCCCCGTCCCTCCCCCCGCGCGATCCGGCGGGCGACGACGACCTCCTGGCGGTCGACGAGGCCACCCAGGTCCTCCGGGCGCTGGACGCCCTCGACGAACTGGAGGCCGCGGCGCTGAAGCTGGTCCGGGCCGAGCTGGCCTGTGGGCCGGTCCTGGACGGCCTGGTCGCCGATCCGCTCACCGAGGGAACCCGCCTCGACCTGCTGTGCCTGGTCGACACGGTGGCCGTCGACCTGCTCGACGTCCTCGGCCGGCGCGAGGCGGTGCGACGCCTCGTCGCCGACGCCCCCCCGGGCAGCGCACGCGATGCGTTGGCCGAGCACCTGACGCGTTCCTGAGCCGTGCGCCCCGGGGCGGGCGCCCTGAGGTGGGCGCCCTGAGGTGGGAGTGGGGTCAGGCGTCCGGTGGGGGAAGGGGCTTCGCCAGGTCGTCGACGGCCTCGGCACCGGGCAGGGCCAGCAGGCCGACCGGTGGGAGCAGCAGCTTGCGGTCGCGCGAGCCGCCGCCCACCACGACCCGCTGGCGGTCCATCACCGCCCCGTCGATCCAGATGGGGACCTCGGAGCCGTCGGGCAGGCCGAACGGGGTGACGCCGCCGATCTGCATGCCGGTGAGGGCGGCCGTCTCCTCGGCGCCGGCGAACGACGCCTTGCGGCTCCCCAGTCGCTTGCGGACCGCGCCGTTGACGTCGAGGCGGTGGGTGGCCAGCACCAGGCACAGGGCGAACGGCCGGGGTTCGCCCTCGCGGGCCTTGCCGGCCACGAGGATGGCGTTGGCCGAGTCGGCCGGGTCGATGTCGTAGGCGGTGCAGAAGTCGGCCGTGTCGGCCAGCGCCGGGTCGCACGGCATGACCTCGCAGTCGATGCCGAGCGCGGCCACCTGGTCGAGGACCGGGTCACCGGTGGTGGACGGGTCGTTCATGGTTCCTCCGGGTCAGGCCTGGCGGGGTGGTTCGGGGTCGACCTCGCGGGCCGGGCCGGTCAGGCCGTAGAAGACCGACGCCACCACGATCGCACCGCCGATGAAGGTGGGGGTGGGCGGGACCTCGTCGAACCACAGCCACACCCACAGCGAAGCGGCCACCGTCTCGACCGGGGTGAAGAGGCTGACCTCGGCCGGCGGGGCGTGGCGGGTGGCCGTCGACATGCAGAGCCGGGCGACGGGTCCGAAGAGGCAGCCCATGGCCAGCGTGGCCAGCAGGGCCTGGCGGTCCAGCAGCGACGGGTCGGCGAAGGGGCTGGTCACCCCCATGGTGAACACGGCGGTGACGGCCACGACCAGCGTGCGGGGCAGGTCCGGGAAGCGGCGCCAGACGACCAGGTTCACGACGAACACGAGGATGGCCAGCAGGGCCACGAGGTCGCCGGTGATGCCGTCGCCGGCCATCGACCCGCCGACGATGACCACGATGCCGACGAGCACGAGGCCGATGGCCCGCCACGTTCGTGGCGAGGTGTGTTCCCGCAGGACGATCCGGGCCAGCAGGGCGGCGAAGATCGGGCCCGAGGCGATGATGGCGACCACGTTGGATGCCGCGGTGAGGGTCACGGCGTTGAGGAAGGCGCTGGTCCCGAGGCCGCCGAGCAGACCGGTGAGCAGCAGCGGTCGCCACCAGTGGACGGCCTCGACGAGGGTCCGGCGTCCCAGCGACCGGACGGCCATGCTCCACGAGACGGGGGTGGAGAACAGCCCGACCATGAAGGCGATGGTCCAGCCGTCGACGTCGGACTCCTGTTCGGCGACCCGGACCAGCAGGGCGTCGGTCGACACCAGGAACATGCCAGTGAAGGCCAGCAGGAGGCCGAGGGGGCGCCCATCGCGGGGGATGCGGATCCGGGGGGCGGCGGCCATCGTCGGACGTTAGTGGTGGCCGCCGATCGCGGTGGTTCCGGGCTGGCAGGATCGTGGCGATGCGGCGACCCAACCTCCTGCTCGTCACCCTCGACCAGTGGCGGGGCGACTGCCTGTCGGCGGCCGGGCATCCGAACGTCGCCACGCCGAACCTGGACCGACTGGCCGCCGAGGGGGTTCGCTTCACCCGGCATTACGCCCAGGCGGCGCCGTGCGGTCCCAGCCGGGCCAGCCTGCTGACCGGCACGTACCAGCACGTCCACCGGTCGGTGGCCAACGGCACGCCGCTGGAC
This sequence comes from Acidimicrobiales bacterium, assembly GCA_016845305.1. Lineage (GTDB taxonomy): Bacteria > Actinomycetota > Acidimicrobiia > Acidimicrobiales > MedAcidi-G1 > UBA9410. The sequence goes on along the minus strand of JAERSW010000020.1, from coordinate 2,779 downwards.
GCCCGGTTCACCAACGTGGCCCTCGAGGCCCGGGCCGCCGGGTACGACCCGGTGCTGTTCGGCCACACCGACACCACCGTCGACCCGCGGACCGTGGCGGCCGACGACCCCCGGCTGGAGGACTACGAGGGACACCTGCCGGGCTTCCGGGTCGGCCTGGACCTGCCCGAGCACCGCGACGCCTGGTACCGGTGGCTGGAGGCACGGGGCCACGACGTGTCCGACCGGGGGCGGTTCCTCCGGCCCCGGGACGACATGGCCGTTCCCGCCGGTCGGGGTGCCTCGTGGGCGCCGCCACCGTTCGACGCCGACGAGACCGAGACGGCGTTCGTGGTCGGCGAGGTGCTCGACGAGCTGGCACGGCTCGAGACGGTGGGCGACCCGTGGTTCGTCCACGCTTCGATCTACCGGCCGCATCCGCCGTGGGTCGTCCCCGCGCCGTACCACGACCTTGTCGACCCGGCGGACGTGCTGGCCCCCATCGTGGACCGCACTGGAGATGGGGCAGGCGACGGGGTCGCGCCGGAGATGCCGTTCGTGGAGGCGGCCCGCGGCTTCGGCCCGTACCGCCCGCCGGCCGACGAGCTGGACCTGCGCCAGGTCCGGGCCACCTACTACGGGATGATGGCCGAGGTCGACGCCCAGGTGGGTCGCCTGCTGGACGGCCTCGACGCCCTCGGCGCCACTGACGACACGGTCGTGGTCGTCACCTCCGACCACGGCGAGATGCTGGGCGACCACGGGCTCATGTCGAAGCTGGGCTTCCACGACCAGGCGTTCCACATCCCGTTGATCGTGCGGTATCCGGCGCTGGCCGGTCCCGACGTCGCCGGCCGGGTGGTGGACGGGTTCACCGAGAACGTGGACGTCATGCCCACCCTGTTGGACCTGGCCGGCGTCGAGCCGTCGCGCCAGTGCCAGGGTCGGTCGCTGCGCCCGTTCCTCGACGGGTCCGCGGCCGACGGTGCCCTGCCGGAGGGCTGGCGGACGGCGGTGCACTGGGAGTTCGACTTCCGGACGTGGGCCGGGGCGGTCGGGCTGGACGGCCACCGGTGCAACCTGGCCGTGCACCGCGACGAACGGGGCAAGTACGTCCACTTCGCCGGGTGGCCGTCCGTGTTCTACGACCTGGAGGCCGATCCCGCCGAGCAGCGGCCGCTCTCTGACCACCCGGCGATGCCGGGGTACGCGGCGGCGCTGCTGGACTGGCGGATGGCCACCGACGAGCAGGTGCTGTCGGACCACCTGGCGCTCCCCGGCGGGATGGTCGACCTGGGGTCCTGAGCGGGGTCGACCGCGGGTGCGACCGGGGTCACCTGTGACCGGAGTCGCCGTGGATTCGCGGGCCGCCGGCCCCACACTCATCCCATCGACCTACCGATGGGTAACTTCCTGCGGGAAGCCCCATCGGTGCAGGTCAGACACACAGAAGCACCGTCCGACGGACCCCCGGCCGAGGCCGGCGACGAGGTCATCGGACCGCACCGAAACGAGAATCCCATGCGTACGAGCAACCGCTCCTTCCACAACCTGCGGCACCCGCAGCAGGACCTGTTCCTGGCCCTCAACCAGGCGGCCGGCTACGGCCACCTGGTGGGCTCCACCGAGCGTTCGGTCCGGGCCGTGATGGCCCTCGGCCAGCAGATGGTGGCCGACCGGACCCGTCCGGTCCCGCCCGTGGCCCGGGTGGCCGACACCGACGTGGTCGGCGGCGACCCGGTCGACGACCTCGATCTGGCCGCCTAGTCCGTCACTGGGCCCCCACCGGGCCATCCGACGGCGCCTCGGCGCCATCAGCACTCGACCGGAGCCGGGGCGCAGGCCCCGGCTCCGTCGCGTTCCGGCTCCGGTCATCCCTTGTGGCGACCCGTGCCACTGGGCTAGACCTCGGGCCCGCTGGACCGACGATCCGTCGGACCGGCGACCCGGACCAGTGGCGAGAAGGGGGCACCACGTCGTGGCCGACGACTTCGACCTGGCCGACGCCTACGCGGTCGAGACCCCCGACGACAACCGCGACCTGTACGCCCGCTGGGCCGACACCTACGAGTCCGGCTTCATCACCGACAACGCCTACCGCTACCACCTCGGCGTGGCCGGGGCGTTCCTCGAGGCGGCCACCCCCGACGACGGCCCGGTCCTCGACGTGGGCTGTGGCACCGGCCTGGTCGGCGAGGCGCTGAAGGCCGACCCGGCCTGCCCCGGTCCGCTGGACGGCCTCGACCTGTCCACCGAGATGCTGGACCGGGCCCGCACCAAGGCCACCGCCGACGGCCTCCCGGTCTACGCGGCGCTCCACACCGGCGACCTCACCGCGGTGCTTGACCTGGCCGACGGGGCCTACGGGGGGATCACCAGCTGCGGCACCTTCACCCACGGCCACGTCGGCCCCGCCGCCTTCGACGAGCTGTACCGCATCGCCCGGCCCGGCGCCCTGTTCGCCATCGGCGTAACCCCGACCACTACGTCGCCCACGGCTTCGAGGCCCGCTTCGCCGACGACGTGGCCGGCGGGACGATCACCGAGCCGACCGTCCAGTGGGTCCCCACCTACGGGGCCGGCCCGCACGTCGACCAGCTGTCCCCCGTCGTCGTCTTCCGGCGTTGGTGACCGATCGAGCCGAGGAGCCCGACCCCGTGCCCGACGACCACGCGTTCCCGCAGCTGCTGGCGCCCCTCCAGGTCGGCCCGGTCCGCCTCGCCAACCGGATGGTCCTCGGGCCGCACGGCACCGGCATGGCGGTGGGCGGTTCCTTCGACGAGGCGGCCATGGCCTACAT
>JAERSW010000019.1 GCA_016845305.1 Acidimicrobiales bacterium | reverse complement strand
ACCGGGCTGTCGTAGCGGAGCAGCTCGTCGGCCACCGTCTCGTCCACCGACTCGTCGGTTCGGACCAGGTCGAGCTGCTCGGGGTGGCGGAGCAGGGCGTGGGTGCCGTTGCCGATCAGGTTGACGGTGGTCTCGTGGCCGGCCACGAACAACAACGAGGTCATGGCCAGCAGCTCGTCCTCGGACATCCGGTCGCCCTCCTCCTCGACCTGGACCAGGTCGGTGAGGAGGTCCTCGGCCGGTTCCCGGCGCTTCCAGGCAATGGCGTCGCGCAGGTAGGCGTCCATGTGGTCGCCGCCGTCGACCGCAGCGTCGACCTGTTCGGGTGACAGGTAGGGCTCCAGCGTCTGGGTCAGGGCGTGCGACCACGACCGGACCCGCTCCACGTCGGCGGCGGGCAGGCCGAGCATGTCGTGGATGACGGCGAACGGGATGACGAAGGCGTAGTCGGCGATCAGGTCGATGGCGTCGTCCCGGCCGGCCAGCTCGTCGAGGAGGTCGTCGACGATGGTCGTGGTGCGGTCCCGCATCCGGGCCACCGAGCGGGGGGTGAAGGTGCGCTGCACCAGCTTGCGGAGCCGGGTGTGGTCGGGCGGGTCGAGGCCCAGGATCGACGGGACCCGCTCCTCGCCCCGGTTGCGGAGCACCTGCATGTGCTCGGGCAGCTCCCCGTTCGACTCGAAGCGGCGGACCGAGGTGTGGGGGTCGCGGAGCACCTGGTGGACGTCGTCATACCGGCTGGCGATCAGGATGCCCAGGGCGTTGCGGTGGACGGGGTCCTCGTCGCGCAGGTGGGCGTACGTCGGGTACGGATCGACCATGAAGTCCGGGTCGAACGGGTTCCAGGAGGGGGAGGCGGGCGTGGCGTCTCCGGACGGGTCCTCGGTCATGGCGCGGACGCTAGCGATGGGCCCGGTCCCCACCAGAAGCGGGCCGACCGGTCAGACCCGGCAGCCCACCTCGTGGCCGGAACGGATGGCGCCCTCGATGTAGCCGACCTCGCCGGCGTCGCCCACCACGTGGACCGGCACGTCCGGGCCGAGCGCCCTGCCGATGGCCTCGGCCAGCGACCGGTCGGGCCCCACGCCCCCGGCCAGCAGGACGTCGTCAGCGGGCAGTCGGACCTCGGTCCGGGCCCCGTCGCCGCCATCCGCGTCGGGCACCTCGGCCACGACCTCGGTGGGCGTGACGGCCACCAGTCGGGCCTCGGTCCGGAAGTCGACGCCGTGGGCGCGGGCCTCGTGGAGCGCCCGCCAGCGTCGGGGGTGGGCCATCTCGACGGCCAGGTGCGTGCCATCCTCGAGCACGGTGACCGTCCGGCCCCGTTCGGCCAGGAATTCGGCCAGCTCGGTGCCGACCAGCCCGCCGCCGACCACGACGACCCGGCGGCCGATCGGCATCCAGCGGCGGGACAGCGTCCGGACCCGGCCCAGGTCGGCGGTGATCCCGAGATTCCGACCGGCGGCCAGCGCCAGGCGGACCAGCGGGCCGGGGCGGCGGTCGCCAAGGTCCTCGCCGGTGAGCAGCCCGCGGAGGTCGTCACCGGACAGCACGTGGGGCAGCTCCGCGCCGGGGACGTCGGGACGGGTGCGGACCGCGCCGGTGGCGACCACCACGGTGGTCGGTGCCAGCGAGGCCACCAGCTCCGGGGTGGCCGCGGTGCCGGTGCGGACCTCGACGCCGGCCTCGGTCGCCGCCGTGGACAGCCACCGCACCAGCTCGCCGTTCATCGGCGTGGTCAGCGACGAGAAGCGGGCCGTCCCCCCGAGGTGGTCGGCCTTCTCGAGCACGGTGACGCGGTGGCCGCGACCGGCCGCCACCCGGGCCGCCTCGAGGCCACCGGGCCCGCCGCCCACCACCACGATGTGGCCAGCGGGGTGGCCGGGGTCGCCGACCGGCACCGGTTCGGGCTGGTCGGGCCGCCCGAGGCGGGCGTTCACGGCGCACACCGGGGCCGCCGACCAGAAGTTCTGGGCCACGCACACGAAGCAGTTGATGCACGGCCGGACCAGATCGGGTCGACCCTCGGCGAGGCGGTTGGGGAGGTCGGGATCGGCGAGGAGTTGGCGCCCCATGGCGATCAGGTCGGCGCCCCCGTCGGCCAGGATCCGCTCGCCCTCGTCGGGTCGGATCCGCCCCACGGCGATGACCGGTACGTCGACCGCCGCCTTCACCGTCCGGGTCATCTCCTCGTACTGGCACTCCCGCCACGGCAGGGGACCTTCGGTGAACCCGGCCCCTCCGGTGATCGACGAGTAGGCGGAGACGTGGATGGCGTCCGCGCCCGCGGCGACGGCCCGTGCCGCGTACCGGGCGGCCAGGTCGGGGGTGATGCCGCCGGGCAGGGCGGCGTCGCGGCCATTGAGGCGGACGAGGACGGCGAAGTCGGGTCCGCAGCGGGTACGGACGGCTTCCACGACCTCGACCAGGAGCCGGGCCCGTCCCTCCTCGTCGCCGCCGTAGGCGTCGGTGCGCCGGTTCCAGGCCGGGGAGAGGAAGGTGTCGATCAGGTAGCCGTGGCCGGCGTGGACCTCAATGCCGTCCATCCCGGCGGCCTGGACCCGTGCCGCGGCATCCGCGAACTGCTCGACGACCCAGGCCAGGTCGTCGACGGTGGCCTCCGCGTAGGTGGGCATCTTCCCGCCGGTGAGGGTGGCCATGGCCATCAGCTCGTCCATGGTCGTGTCCACCATGATCGACATCGGGTCGCTGTCAGGCAGGGGAAGGCTGGGCACGAGGCTGGGTCGGTCCTCGGCGGTGTCGACGCCCGAGATCCGTCCGTGGTGGTTGGCCTGGACGACCATGCGGGCGCCGTGGGCGTGGACGGCGTCGGCCAGGCGGGTCAGGCCGGGGATCACCCCGTCGTGGGACAGCGCCGGCTGGTGGCGGGCCGTCGCCCCGTGGGGGAAGGCCACCGCCGAGGTCTCGAGCACCAGCAGGCCGGCGCCGCCCTCGGCCCGTCGGGCGTAGTGGTCGACGACGGCGTCGGTGACCAGGCCGTCGTCGCAGACGTTCTGGTCCATGGCCGGCAGGACGATCCGGTTGCGCAGCTCCATCGGCCCCACGCGGAGGGGCGACAGCAGGTACGGGTGGGAGCCTCGGACGAAATCTGACGACACGTCAGAAATCATGCCCGCGGGAACGCTCCCGGGCCAACCACGGCCGGGCGGCCGCCCGACTCAGCGGCTGAGCTTCTTCAGGGACTTGAGCCGCCAGTCCTCGGTGGTGTCCACGGCGTTGAAGGTGAAGCAGTGGATGCCCTCGATCCCCAGCTCGTCGGCCCGTCCCGACAGCGGGGCGACCAGCTTGTTGGGGTTGTAGCCGCCGGGTGACAGCAGGCGGATCACCGAGGCCTTGTTCTTCTTCAGGTACCGGGCCGAGTGGCCGATGCCGAGGCGGATGGAGATGGTCAGCAGCTTGGTGCGGTCCACGGCCCCGGGCACCCCGAGGTGGCACGGCAGGTCCACGCCGGCGGCCCGGCGCCGTTCCAGCCAGTCGGCGATGGTCGCCGCGTCGAAGCACATCTGCGTGGCCATGTAGCCCTGCAGGCCGGCCTCGCGGATCATCTCCTGCTTTTCGATCTGGGCGTCGACCAGGGCCTGCTCCGGGATGGTCGAGTGCCCGTCGGGGTACGAGCCGATCCCGACCACGTCGATCTCCGGGCGTCGGTCCAGGAACGACCGCAGGAACCCGGCGGCGTCGGTGAACGGACCCCGCGGGTCGGCGTCGCCGCCGATGCAGAACACCTTCCGGATGCCGATGTCGCGGACCCGCTGGACGATCCGGTCCACGTGGTCCTCGCCCTCCACCATGCGGGCCGCGAAGTGGGGGATGACCGTGTAGCCCTTCTCGGCGTACCCGGCGCACAGGTCGAGGGTGTCGTCGACGGTCTTGGCCGGCGAGCAGGTCACCGAGACGGTGGCGCCGTCCGGCAGGTGCTGGCTCTGGTCGGCGAGGTTCTTGAGCGGGATGAGCTCGTAGGTCATCCCCTCCAGCAGGCGTCGCTGGACGGTCCTGTCGACCTTGGATGGGTTCGCCCGGGAGAGGCCGTTGGTGAGTCGGGTGGCCACGCTGCCGCCCTCCTGTTCGCTCCGGGGGTCGGCGTGCCGACCCGGTTCGCTGGGTCCCGACGACGGGTCAGCTCAGGCCGACGATCTCGCCGTTCTCGTCGATGTCGATGCCCATGGCGCCGGGCTGAGCGCCCAGGCCGGGCATGGTGCGCATGTCGCCGCAGATGGGGTACACGAAGCCGGCGCCCACCGAGGCCCGGACCTCGCGCACCGGCAGCGTCCAGCCCGTCGGCGCGCCCTTCAGCGCGGCGTTGGAGCTGATCGACAGGTGCGTCTTGGCGATGCAGACCGGCAGGTCGCCGAAGCCGTTGGCCTCGTAGGAATCGATCTGCTTGTTGGCCTGGGGCGAGAAGTCCACGCCGTCGGCTCCGTAGACCTTGTCGGCCACGGTACGGATCTTGTCCCGCAGCGGCATCTCGTCCGGGTACAGCACCTGGAACTCGCTGGGCTCGTCGGCCGCCTCGGCGACCGCCTCGGCCAGCTCGGCGGCACCGGCCCCGCCGTCGGCGAAGTGGGTGGTGACCGCCGCCCGGGCGTTGAACTCGTCCGCGATCTCCTTGATGGCGTTGATGTCGCCGTCGTGGTCGCCGGGGAACACGTTGATGGCCACCACCGGCGACACGCCGTGGACCTGCATGTTCTCCAGCTGCTTGCGGAGGTTGTCGCCGCCCTGGTGGACCTCGTCGGGGTTCTCGGCCAGAAGCGCCTCGGGCAGCGGCTTGCCGGCCACGATCTTGTGGTTGCCCGAGTGGGCCTTGAGGCCGCGCACGGTGGCCACCAGCACCGCGGCGTCCGGGGCGATGCCCGAGTAGCGGCACTTGATGTTGAAGAACCGCTCGGCGCCCATGTCGGCGCCGAAACCGGCCTCGGTGAGGAGGTAGTCGCCGGTGTGGATGCCGATCTGGTCGGCGATGATCGACGAGTTGCCGGTGGCGATGTTGCCGAACGGACCGCAGTGCACCAGCGCCGGGGTGCCCTCGAGGGTCTGCATCAGGTTGGGCTTGATGGCCTCCTTGAGGATGACCGTCATCGAGCCGGCCACGCCCAGGTCCTCGGCGGTCACCGGGGTGCCGGCCTTGTCGTAGCCGACGACGATGCGCCCCATCCGGACCCGCAGGTCGGCCAGCGAGGTGCACAGGGCCAGGGCGGCCATGACCTCCGAGGCGGCGGTGATGTCGAAGCCGGTCTCGCGGGGTACGCCGTCGAGGCGGCCGCCGAGGCCGACCACGATGTTGCGCAGCGCCCGCTCGTTGATGTCCATGACGCGGCGCCACGTGATGTTGTGGAGGTCGAGGCCCAGCTCGTTGCCGTGGAACAGGTGGGCGTCGAGCATGGCCGAGCACATGTTGTGGGCGGCCGTCACGGCGTGCATGTCGCCGGTCAGGTGGAGGTTGAACAGCTCCATGGGGACGACCTGGCTGTAGCCGCCGCCGGCCGCGCCGCCCTTGATCCCGAAGGTCGGGCCCATGGAGGGCTGGCGGATGGCGATGGTGGCCCGCTTGCCGACGTGGCTGAAGCCCTGGCCGAGGCCGACCGTCGTGGTGGTCTTGCCCTCGCCGAGGGGCGTGGGGGTGATGGCCGAGACGACGACGTACTTGGCCTTCGGGCCGTCCGACATGCGGTCGATGGCGTCGAGCTTGATCTTGGCGGCGCCCTCGCCGTACTGCTCGAGGCAGTCGGCGGGGATGCCCGCCTCGTCGGCGATCTCCGTCAGGGGGCGAAGGTTCGCGCCGCGGGCGATCTCGAGGTCAGAGGGGAACGACATTGTTCTTCTGGTGCTCCGGATTCGGCTGGGGCTCCGGTCGGTGCGCGGAGCCGGGTTCTGGTCGGTGTCGACGCAGGAGCCGGCGACGACGGGCGTCGTCCACGGCCCCGGCGAGTGTAGTCACGGGGCGGGCTGAGGTCTACTGGGTGGAAAGAACCACCAATCTCAGGAAAGTACGGGGCTGGCCTGGCTCTGGACCGTGGCGCTCACCCGAACTCGTCGGGGATGACCTCCTTGCGGCGGGCGATGAAGTCGAGCATCGCCTCGTCGGCGGCCTCGTCGAGCGGCGGCGCCTCGTAGTCGGCGAGCATCTTCTTCCAGAGGCCGTTGGCCCGCTGGGCGGCGTCGAGGCTGCCGTCCTCGGCCCACTGCTCGTAGGAGTCGTTGTTGGCCACCTCGGACCGTGCGAACGCGGTCTCGAAGTTGGCCAGGGTGTGGCCGGTGCCGAGGAAGTGCTGGCCGGGACCGACCTCGCGGATGGCGTCCAGGGCCAGGCCGTTCTCGGACAGGTCCACCCCGTTGACGAAGGTGGCGGCCAGCGAGCACTGGTCGGCGTCGATGACGAACTTCTCGTAGCCCATGGCCAGGCCGCCCTCCAGCCAGCCGGCCGAGTGGAGCATGAAGTTCACGCCGGCCATGAGCGCCGGGATGAACGTCGCCATGGACTCCGACGCCGCCTGGGCGTCGGGCACCTTCGAGGCGCACAGGTTGCCGCCGGACCGGAACGGCACGCCGAGGCGACGGGCCAGGGCGGCCACCGTGTACAGCACGAGGGCGGGCTCCGGGGTGCCGAAGGTCGGGGCGCCGGTCTGCATCGACATCGAGCTGGCGAACGACCCGAACACCACGGGGGCGCCCGGGTTCACGAGCTGGACGAAGGTGATGCCGGCCATCGCCTCGGCCAGGGTCTGGGCGGCCACGCCGGCCACCGTCACCGGGGCCATGGCCCCGGCCAGGATGAACGGGCTGATCATCGTGGCCTGGTTGGACCGGGCGTACGTCTCGGCGGCGCCGAGCATGGTGGCGTCCCACGCCATGGGCGACGAGGCGTTGATGAGGCTGGTCATCACCGTGTTCTGCGCCACGAAGTCGTCGCCGAACACGAAGGCGGCCAGGTCGATGGAGTCCTGGGCCCGCTCGGCGGCCGTCACCGACCCCATGAACGGCTTGTCGCTGTACTTCAGGTGCGAATACACCATGTCCAGGTGGCGCTTGGACACCGGGATGTCCACCGGTTCGACGATGGTGCCGCCGGAGTGGTGCAGGCCCGGGTGCAGGTAGGCCATCTTCACGAAGTTCCGGAAGTCCTCGATGGTGGCGTAGCGGCGGCCCTCGTCGAGGTCGTGGACGAACGGCGAGCCGTAGGCGGGGACCAGCACCGTGGCGTCGCCGCCGACCTGCACGTTGCGCTCCGGGTTGCGGCCGTGCTGGACGTAGGTGGACGGCGCCGAGGCCCCGATCACCTGCCGGCACAGGCCACGGGGGAACCGCACACGCTCGCCGTCCACCTCGGCGCCGGCGTCGGCCAGCAGTGCGAGGGCCGACGGGTAGTCGCGGAAGTCGACGCCGACCTCGGCGAGGATCGTGTCGGCCGTCTCCTCGATGGTGGCCAGGCCCTCCTCGGACACCACCTCGAACGGCGTCATGGTCCGCGTGAGGTAGGCCTGCGCCTCGGTGGACGCCTCCGACCGGGCGGCCTGGCGGGCGGCGCGGCCGCCGCCGCGGCGGGATCGGCGTGCGTCGTCAGCCATGGTCGCCTCCGATGGTCTGGCCGGCCCCGCTCGGGGGGCCTGGATGGCCCGGGTGGTCCGGATGATTGGTCACGGCTGGTCCTCCTTCGTCGCGGCGCTGCGACGACGTCGTCGTCCCCCGCGGTCGGACCCGGGGGTGGCCGCCGGGCGTTCCGGCAGGGTGATCCGGGTCGAGAGGCGGGGGTAGTCGGCGGTCCGGTGGGGGACGGCCATGGCGTCCACGAAGTGGGCCTGGAACGACGGCTCGAGGGCCGTCTCGACCTTCTCGATGCGGCCCACCACCTCGGCGATGGCGCGTCGGGCCGTGCCCGACAGCAGCGCGATGGCGGCACCGGCCCCCGCCGCGTTGCCCACGCTGGCCACCCGGTCGGGATCGCAGTCGGGGACGAGGCCCAGCACGGTGGCCCGGACGGTGTCGATGTGGCTGCCGAAGGCGCCGGCCAGCCCGATCTCGTCGAGTCGGTCGGTGCCGAGGTGGTCCTGGAGCAGGCGGATGCCGGCGTACAGGGCGGCCTTGGCCAGCTGGATGGCCCGGATGTCGTTCTGGGTGACGAGGATCCGCTCTCCGGGCGGCCTCGGATCCAGTTCGGCGGGGTCGAACAGCACGTAGGACCAGGTCCGGTCGTCGGGCTCGAGGCGGGGCGAGGGCTTCGTCCCCGCCCCGGCGATGACGCCGTCGGCGTCCATGAGGCCGGCCAGCCACAGCTCGGCGACCACCTCGATGATCCCGGATCCGCAGATGCCGGTCACGCCGGTGGCCGCGGCCGCCTCGGCGAAGCCGTCCTCGTCGGACCAGGCGTCCACGCCGAGGATACGGAAGCGGGGTTCACCGGTGTCGGGGTCGATGCGGACCCGCTCGATGGCCCCCGGCGTGGCCCGCTGGCCGGAGCTGATCTGCGCCCCCTCGAAGGCGGGGCCGGTCGGGCTGGACGCGGCCAGCACCCGGCCGTTCCCGGCCAGGACGATCTCGGCGTTGGTGCCCACGTCGACGACCAGGCGCACGGCATCGTCCGGGCCGGTTCCCGGCCCATCGGAGGGGCCGGCGTCGGCGCCCAGGCCGGTGGCCAGCACGACCGCCGCGGTGTCGGCACCCACGTGGCCGGCGATGCAGGGCAGCACGTGGACCCGCGCCGCCGGGTGCGCGTCCACGCCCACCTCCGCGGCCGGCAGGTCCAGCGCCTCGTCGACGGCCAGGGCGAACGGCGCGCCACCCAGCGGCGTCGGGTCGTAGCCCAGGAACAGGTGGTGCATGACCGGGTTGCCGACCAGGACCAGCTCCAGGACCTCGTCGCGTGTCGCCTCCACCTCGTCGACCAGCTGGCCGACCAGGTCGTCGAGGGCTCCGCGGACCGCCGTGGTCAGCTCCACCTCGCCGCCCGGGTTCATCATCACGTACGACACCCGGCTCATCAGGTCCTCGCCGAAGCGGATCTGCGGGTTCATCGTCCCGGCGGTGGC
>JAERSW010000018.1 GCA_016845305.1 Acidimicrobiales bacterium | reverse complement strand
GGTGTGCGGGAAGTTGGCCTCCAGGGCGGCCAGGACGTCGGCGGGGGCCAGGCCGGTGACCGCGGCGACGAGCTCGACGAGGGGGCCGACCTCGCTGGCCGCGCCGCCCTGGGCGTCCACGATCGGATCGGCCATGTCGGCCACATGGCCGACCATGGTGATCCCCACCCGGTCGCCGGCCACCCGCTCCTCGGTGAACGCCGGTCGGGCGCCGTCCAGCACCCGCTGACCCGCGTCGAGTCGGCTGAAGAGCTCCAGCCCTGCGATGACCGACAGGACCACCGCACCGGCGATGACCACGACGGCCCAGGCCAACGAGTGGGTGTTGCGGGCGATCGACGCGGTCGGGTCGTGCTTCACTCGGAGGGCCTCACTCGCTCGGGGGACCGGTGCGCTATCGCTCGACCACGGTGGTCAGTGCGTAGTTGACGAGGGTGTCGTTGAGCGCCACGTCGTGGACCTTCTCGGCGTGGGCGGCGACCTGGGCCAGGAGGTCCTCGGCGGTGTCGGCCTTGAAGGAGGCCCGGCAGTCGGTGACGCCGACGTTCGCACAGCGGAACTCGAGTGCCATGGGTGGATCCTCCCGGTCAGGCGGCGTTCTCGTCGACGGCCGTGACGTCGGCGATCAACTGGTCCAGGGCGTCGGCCACCGCGCCCAGGTTGGCGTTGATGCCATCGGTCAACTCGTTCACCGGCTCGACCTGGTGGGCGATGGCCCGGACCCCGAAGGTGATCTTCCCCAGTCGGTCGTTGGCGTGGCGAAGGATGAAGACGATGCGGACCAGGTAGAGGGCGAGGGCGACGACGAGGATCCCGACCAGGACGAGGGTGGTGACGGCGACGGCGGACACGGCTCTCCTCAGACCAGGCGTCGGACGCCGGACAGGTAGCGGACGGCCTCGCCGGTGATCTCACCGACCAGCTCGTCGGTCTGGGCGAGGGCGGGGACGGGGACCAGGTCCTCGCTGAGGGCCAGGCCGTTCTCGAGGATGTCGTCCGAATAGGCCTGGATCTCCAACGCGGGCCGGACGACCCGGTTGGCGAGGACGATGACGAGGGGGATGACGATCAGCAGGCCGACGACGTTGGCGAGCCACCAGAGCCACATGCGGTCATTCCCTTCTCCGCGTCCCGGGCCGAGTACGAGACCGCCTCGGGACCGTTCCTCGAACCGAGATTAGACTGCGAGACTAGGTGTTGTCGACAGGTAGTGGCATCGGGGTCCGATGAACCATCGATGCGGGGAGGTCTGCCGAGCCATGTTGGCCGGGTCATGCTGAAGGTCGGCGTCGTCGGGAAGGGCGGCGTGGGCAAGACCACCCTGTCGTCGATGGTGTCGGCCTCGTGGTCTCGCCGGGGCCGCCGGGTGGTGGCCGTGGACACGGACTCGAACCCGAACCTCGGGATCTCCCTCGGACTCACCGTCGGTGAGACCGAGGCCATCCCCGTCCTCCCCCGGTCCGTGGTCGTCGGCCACCGGGGAGACCTGACCGTCGAGGAACTCCTCGAGGACTACGGCACGACGACGCCGCTGGGTCCGATGGTGATGTCGGCCCTCCGGGTCTCCGAGGCGGGAGCCGGTTGCACCTGTGGCGGGCATGCCACGGTGCGGAGCCTCCTGGGCGAGGTCATCGAGGAGCACGCTGACGTGACCCTGATCGACATGGAGGCCGGCATCGAGCACCTCAGCCGCTCCGGGGGGACCCTCGCCTACGCCGACGTGCTGCTGATGGTGATGGAGCCGACGAGGAAGTCGGTCATCACGGCGGCCCGGACCATCGCACTGGCGGCCGAACTGGGGATTCCCCGGTGCATCGGGGTGGGCAACAAGGCGCGCCTCCCCGAGGACCGCGGGGTCCTCGAGGAACTGTGCGCCGAGCACGGCGTGCCCCTCGAGGCGGTGGTGCCCCACGACCGCGGCCTCGCCGAGGCCGATCGGGCCGGGCGGGCCCTCGACCCGGACGCCGGAGGTCCCGCCTGGGACGAGATCGGCCGACTGCTGGACGAGATCGAGACGACCGTGGCCGCCGACCCCCTCGTGCCCGTCGGCGACTGATTGGAGAGGCCGACCGTCATCGACGGTCGAAGGCGGCGGCGACCGCCACCTGCCCGAGGCTGATCCCCCCGTCGTTGGGCGGGATCTCACGGTGCCGGAGCACTTCGAAGCCACACCCCTCTAGGCCCTCGACCGCTCGGGTCAGCAGGACCCGGTTCAGGAAGACGCCGCCGGTCAACGCCACGACCTCTGGTCCACCGTCCGCCCGGATCCGGTCACAGGTCTCGACCACCGCATCGGCCAGGCCATGGTGGAAGCGGGCGGCGATCCGGCCCACGTCGATCCCGGTCCGGAGGTCGTCGAGGGCGGCGGCGAACAGGTCGGAGCCTCGGACGACCAGGGTTCCGTCGTCGAACAGGCCTGCCCGGTAGGCGCCAGTCTCGGAGGGGTCGACCCGTTGTTCGAACTCGATGGCGGCCTGGCCTTCGTAGTTGGCCACGTCCCGGACCCCGACCAGCGCGGCCACCGCGTCGAAGAGGCGGCCGGCGCTCGACGTCCGACCAGCGAGGTCCGATCCGGCGAGGGCCACCACGTCGTCCCAGGACGGTTGGCGGCCACGGAGAGGGGTCTCCGCCATCGGGTCGCCAAGGTGGGCGAGGTGGACGGCGGCCATCCGCCACGGTTCGCGCATGGCGGCGTCCCCACCCGGTAACGGGAGCACCTCGAGGTGGCCCCTCCGGGTGGATGCGGCCAGGTCGGCCACCAGGAACTCTCCGCCCCACGAAGTGCCGTCCGTGCCGTGGCCGGTGCCGTCGAACGCCACGCCGATGACCTCGTCTGTTCGTCCGTTGTCGACCAGGCAGGCCGCCACGTGGGCGTGGTGGTGCTGGACGCCCACCAGGTCCACGCCCTCGATTCCGGTGGCGTGTGCTGTGGAGAGGTAGTCGGGGTGGAGGTCGTGGGCCACCACCTGCGGTTCGATCTGGAACAGCCGTCCGAGGTGTTCGATGGCCTCCAGGAACGATCCGTGGGTCTCGAGATGGCGGAGGTCGCCGATGTGGTGGGACACCACGGCCCGGTCCCCGTCGGCGAGGGCCACCGTGCTCTTCAGTTCGGCACCCACGCCGAGGACCGGTCGGCGGGTCGGGACGGGGAGACGGAGGGAGTCGGGGACGAACCCTCGGGACCGGCGGATGGCCATCGGCTGGCCGGCGACGGACCGGACCACCGAGTCGTCGGTCCGGATTCGAATGGGACGGTCGTGGGACAGGATGGCGTCGGCGATCCCGGCCAGGCGCCGTCGGGCGTCGTCGTCCCGGTAGGCGATGGGCTCGTCAGAGGCGTTTCCGCTGGTCAGCACCAGGGGTCGACCGACTGCCCTGAGGAGCAGGTGGTGGAGCGGGGTGTAGGGCAGCATCAGCCCGACCTCGGTCGTGTGCGGCCCGACTGCGTCGGCGATCGGACAGTCGGGTCGACGGCGGAGCAGGACGATGGGTCGGGCGGGGTCGGTGAGCAGGTCCTCTCCGATGGCGTCGACTTCGCAGAGGCCCTGGGCCGCGTCGAGGTCGGGGACCATCACGGCGAACGGCTTGTCCTCCCGGTGCTTTCTGGATCGGAGCCGTTCCACGGCGGATTCCGAGTCGGCCAGCACGGCGAGGTGGTAGCCGCCGAGGCCCTTCACGGCGAGCACCTCGCCGTCGAGCAGCCGGGCGGCAGCCCGGTCGATCGGGTCGTTCGGTGGCGGGCCGTCCGGGGACAGGTCGGTCAGGGTGAGGGACGGTCCGCAGTCCGGGCAGCAGGTGGGCTGGGCGTGGAAGCGGCGGTTTGAGGTGTCCTCGTACTCGGCCCGGCACGCCTCGCACATGGTGAAGGCCGACATGGTGGTGTTGGTCCGGTCATAGGGGACCTGGTCGACGATGGTGAAGCGCGGGCCGCAGTTCGTGCAGTTGGTGAAGGCGTAGCCGTGTCGGCGGTCGTCGGGATCCAGGACCTCGGCGAGGCAGTCGGCGCAGGTGGCGATGTCGGAGGCCACCTGGACCGGCTCGTCCCGTCGTTCGCTGGCCAGGACCTGGAACACCGTTTCCCCGACGGGTTCGATCGGCGTGACCAGGACCTCGAGGACTTCGGCCAGCGGCGGCGGGCTGCCTTCCAGGGCATTCCGGAAATCGGCAAGGCGTTCCCCTGGTCCTTCGACCTCGATGGCCACCGACGAGCCCTCGTTGCGAACCCAGCCGACTAGCCCGAGGTCCGCCGCGGCCTGGTGGACGAACGGTCGGAACCCCACCCCTTGGACGGTTCCACGGACGTAGATCCGGTGACGACGGGTGTTCGACCCGTCCTCGACGGTCGTCCCCGTTTCGGTCACAGTTCGCGGGTGAGCAGGGCCACGCACTCGGTGGTGGCGGTGCGGGCGGTCTCGGCGAGCGCCTCGTGGGTGGCGCTGCTGATCGGATGGGGGATGACCACGAACGGGAAGCCGTCGGCACCCAGCACCGTGGCCATCAGCTCGGCGGCCGACGTGAACTGCTCGGTCATCACCGACACCGCCGGCACGCCCCGCCGCTCGCCGGCCACGCTGTCGTGCAGACTGCACGACGAACAGCTGCCTCAATCGCCGATGCCGGCGATCAGGGCGTTCCAGCGCGTCGCCCGATCCATCACGGCGTCCTCGGCCGGGGCGCTGTAGCTGGCCTTGGTGACCCGCACCACCTCGGCGACGCCGTGGTCGTTCCGCAACGACTCGTCCATGGCGTCGAAGAAGGTCGCCGTGCCCTGCTTGCCGTTGGACACCAGGCCGACGACGAGGCCGGCCAGCGACGCCGGACGCGCCACCTCGTCGACGGGCGTGGCGTCATCGGCATAGCCGGGGTGCAGGACCTCGATCGTCATCGTCGCCCCGGTCCCTCAGCAGTCCACGCAGGCGCCGACCGGCACCGTCACGGCCTGCGAACGGGTCCCCAGCCACGGCGGGATGACCGCACCGAAGCCGCCGGCCGGGCCGCCGCCGGCCACCACCAGCAGGTGGTCGGGGTCGGGGAGCGCCGCGTACTCGCGGTCGCCCTTGTCGCCGACCACCGCGCCCTTGCCGCAGTCGGCCCATTCGCGGCGGTGGATCCGGGCGTGCTCGTACACGTAGGCCCGGACGTCGGCCTTCGACCAGCCGGCGGCGTCGAAGTGCTGGCGCAGCTGGGGTGGCACGACGAGCGCGTAGTTGCCCGGCCAGATCGAGTAGTGGCGCATGTTGGCCCGGATCTCGGCCACGAAGGTGTCCAGGATCCGCTCCGGCTCGGTCGTCCACTCGTTCATGACCTGGCGGGGGGCCAGGGCGGCCATGGCGGTCACCGCCGAGGCGTGCGGGTCGCCGATGCGCTCGGCCGACAGCGACGCCCACGGCGTGCCCTCCTCGTCCTCGGCGAGGCAGAAGCTGATCTTGCCGGGATGGCCGAGGGTGGAGCGGTCGGTCCCGCCGGGCCGGACGTCGAGCAGGTTCGCGACCACGAGGCGAACGGCCCGTCCGATGCACGCCGACGCCCGGTCGCCGGGGCCGAGGGCGTCGAAGGTGCCGTCCATGCCGATCTCCCGGCGGATGGGACCGTTCACGACCAGCAGGACGGCCGCCCCGCCGGTGCTGGCCATCGGCCCGTGCAGCTGGAACGGCTCGGACAGCATGGCCGTCAGGGCGGTGACGACGACGGGGAAGTGTGACGGCAGGCAGCCGGCCATCACCGCGTTGGTGGCCACCTGCTCGGCCGTGAGCGCCCGCTGGCGGACCGGTTCGACGCCGACCAGGTGGTCGGGTTCCAGCAGGGCCCACTCCAGGCAGGCGCGGACGGCGTCGGGGGTGGGGGGCACCACCGGCAGGCCGTCGGTCCAGCCCTCGGCGTGGAACCGCTCCTGGAGGGCGGCCACGTCGTCGAACGCGAGGCGCGTCGACCGGAGGTCGGTGGGTCCCGTGGCGGTGGCGTCCATCACCCGACGAGTCTCGCCGCGCCCGGAGGGTCCGGGAAAGCCGCGGCCGCGCCGGACGGGGTCAGGCGGCGGAGCGGCGGTTGGCGTTGATCCGCCGGCGTCGCTCGGCGGTGCGCTGCTCGCCCTCCGGCGTCCCGTCGTGGAACGAGTCCAGCCACCCGTCCATCGGCGACTCCTCGCCGCCGTAGTTGCACTCGATGAACCGGTGGTGCACCTGGTGGAAGAAGTCGCCGATGGGCAGCGTCAGGATCCGCCCCAGGCGGCCCTCGGACCGGGTGAACCGGATGGCGTGGTGGCCGGTGTGGCTGAGCGGAGCGCCGATGTGGTGCTGCACGACGATGTAGAGCATGTGCACCGGGTGGGCGGGCAGCAGGAGGAACAGCAGGGCGTCGCCGTAGAGCACGACGTGTTCGGCCGGGTGCATCGACAGGCCCGACCACGGTCCGACGTTGACGTTGCGGTGGTGCCACGAGTGGACGTGCCGGTACATCGGCCCGCGGTGCAGCAGCCAGTGGCCGACGGAGAAGTAGCCGATCGACCACAGCGGCACCAGCAGCACGAGCAGCAGCGACCACCACAGGTGGTCGGAGAACCCGAGGTTCGGCGCGTGGCCGTTGGCGGCGGCCCACCACCACAGCGACTCGTAGGCCGCGCCGGCGATCGGCGCCGGGACGATGGTCAGGAGGATGTTGTCCTTGACCTGGTCGCGGAACAGGAACAGGCGCTTGTCGCGGCCGAGCGGGCGGGCGTCGTAGCGGAGGTCGTCGCCCTGGCGGTTCCAGCGGTACAGCCACAGGTGGGCGCCGCCGGCGGCCAGCGAGATCAGGACCACGTTGCGGAGCCAGATGGCGGCCACCCAGTCGAGGCTCCAGGTGCGGGCCTCGTCGAACGACGGGGTGAACCAGCGCCACACCACGAAGGCGGTGACCAGGATCAGGACCCGCGGCTTGAACGGCCGCCATGAGGCGGCGACGTGGCGGACCACCTCGCCGGGGCGCATCGGCCACCGCAGGAACGGCGCCATGCGGATGGGCAGGTCGGGCACGTGGTGCCAGCGGGTTTCCGACCGGGCGTCGCCGGTCGGTCCGGCCGTGTCGGCCATGGTCAGGCGCTCCAGCCGCCGTCCACGTGGATGGTCTGGCCGGTGATGTAGCCGGCGCCCGCGCACAGGAACAGGCAGGCGTCGGCGTATTCCTCGCCGGTGCCCGGCCGCCCCAGGGGCAGCGCCTTCGTGTCCTCGAACACGGTGTCCCACTTGAGCGGGAAGTTGGTCGATTCGGGGTGGACGTAGCTCGGCGAGATGGCGTTGACCCGCACCTCGGGGGCGAGGCCGCGGGCCAGCTCCTTGGTGAGCGTGATGACGGCGCCCTTGGCCACCGAGTACGGCGAGCTGGACCCGCCGCCCCGCCAGCCCGACATGGAGGCGCAGTTGACGATGGCCCCACCCGACGCCTTCAGGTAGGGGGCGGCGGCGTGCGAGGTGCGGAAGGCCGACAGCAGGTTGACCGACAGCACCTCGTCCCAGAACTCCTCGGTCTGGGCGTCCAGGTCGGTGGGGGGCATGTAGGCCAGGGTGACCGGGTGGCCGGCGATGTTGACCAGGTGGTCCAGGCCGCCCATCCGTTCGGCGGCGTCGACGACGGTGGCTCGGGCCCGCTCGCCGTCCCGTAGGTCGGTGGGGGCGGCGAAGACGTCGAGGCCCTCGTCGGCGAGGGCGGCGGCCGACTCGTGGACGCGGTCGCCGTCGAGGTCGCACATGGCGACCGTGGCGCCCATCTCGGCGAACTTGCGGACGGTGGCCAGGCCGAGGCCGCTGGCCCCTCCGGTGACCAGTGAGTGCTTGCCGGTCAGGTCTGCGGTGATCACGTCGGGGTCCTCTCCTGTCAGAAGGTTGCGTGTCAGACGGTCGTGCGTCAGGTCATCGCGTGCGCGGCGACCAGGTCCTCGTTCAGGTCGATGCCCAGGCCGGGGCCGGTGGGCAGCTCCACCCAGCCGTCGACGATCTCCGGTTCGGGGGGCGACACCAGTTCGGTGCGCAGTCGCGACGGGCCGAGGCGCGACGACCGGAACTCGACCATGGGGACGGTCAGGCAGGCGGCCTGCAGGTGGAGGCTGGCCGTGTCGGTGATGCCCGTGGCGTAGCTGTGGGGGATCAGCTGCGCGCCGTACATCTCGCACATCTCGCCGATGCGCATCAGCTCGGTGAAACCGCCGGCCCGGCTGACGCCGGGCTGGACGAGTGACACGCCGCCCCGCTCCAGCCACTCGCGGACCTCCCAGCGCCCGGCGGCGAACTCGGCGCCTCCGACCCGCACGGGCGACACGTCAACCAGGCGACGGTGGCCGTCGAGGTCGTCGTGGCGTAGCGGCGCCTCGGCGAAATGGACGTCGAAGTCCTCGATGCGCTTCAGGGTCCACGCCGCGTCGTGCCAGTCCCACCAGCGGTAGCCGAAGTCGAGCGCCAGGACCACGTCGTCGCCGACCATGTCGCGGCTGAGCCGGGCGAATTCGACGACGTCGCGGTCGGGGACCTCGGGCCCGAACAGGACCGGGACCTTGAAGGCCCGCAGCCCCTGGTCGCGGGCGATGTCGGCCTGCTCGCGGATGGGAGCGGCCACCTCGGCCACCGGGCGGTCGTAGATGTCGCCCGGGTAGAGGGTGGCGTAGGGACGGAGCCGCTCGCAGCGGGCGCCACCCAGCAGCTTGTAGACGGGCTCGCCGAGCTGCTTTCCGGCCAGGTCGTGCACGGCGATGTCGACGCCCGACAGGGCCTGGATCAGGGTGCCCCGGCGGCCGTGGAAGAAGGAGCCGTGGTACACGAGGTCGTACAGCGCACGGGCCTCCAGCGGGTCCCTACCGACCAGCAGGTCGGAGATGCCCTGGCTCCAGAAGTTGACGGTCGGCATGTCGATCATCGCCTTGGTGACCGGCGGCGTGGTGATGCACTCGCCGATGCCGTACCGGCCGTCCTCGTCGGTGACCCGGACGACGACCGTCTCCTCGTTGCCCTCGGCGAAGGCGTTGCCCTCGGCGGGGACCGAGACCAGGAGGGCCTCGACGCGGGCGATGGGGCTACGGGACGACATGGGGCCTCCTCGTCGGGTGCCGGGCCGTTCGACGGGACCGGCATCCGGGAGACTATGACTGAACGCTTGTTCAGTCCACACGTGGTCGATCCGTCGGCGCCGGTCCACCGGTTGCCGGCCCGCCTGCTGCTGGCCCCCCGGTCCGGAACCGGCAAGACTCGCCCCGTGGCCTACGAGCACCTGCGGTTCGAGCGCGACGCCGAGACCGTCACCATCACCCTTGATCGACCTGACCGGCGCAACTGCCTGTCGTCGGACGTCCTCGCCGAACTGCTCGACGCCTTCCACGCCGCCGGCGCCCTCGACGACGTGTCGGGCATCGTGCTGGCGTCCACCGGTCCCGTCTTCTCGGCGGGCCACGACCTGGCCCAGATGGCCGCCATGTCCGAGGACGAGCTGCGGTCCCTGTTCGAGCTCTGCACCGAGGCCATGACCTCGATGGCCGAGGTTCCCCAGGTCGTGGTGGCCCGCGTCCAGGGCCTGGCCACCGCGGCGGGCGCCCAGTTGGCGGCAAGCGCCGACCTGATCGTGGCCTCCGAGGACGCCGCCTTCGCCACCCCCGGCGGCAAGGGTGGCCTGTTCTGCCACACGCCGCTGGTCGCCGTGGCCCGCCAGGTCGGACGCAAGCGGGCCGTCGAGCTGGCGATGACCGGCGGCACCATCGACGCGGCCACGGCGCTGGACTGGGGCCTCGTGAACCGGGTCGTGCCGGCCGCCGACCTGGAGGCGGCCACCACCGAGTTCGTCGGCTACGCCACCCGGGGCAGCCGGTCGGCCAAGGCCCTCGGCAAGCGGACGCTGTACGAGCAGCTGGACATGACCGTCGACGACGCCTACGAACTGGCCGTCGACGTCATGTCGCGGGCGGCCGCCCATGGCGACGGCCGCGAGTGGCCGCGGGCCTTCGTCGAGAAGCGCCCCCCGGTCTGGACGCACCGGGACTGACCGGGACTGACGCTGCCCGGTCCCGGCCATCGGGCTGGGGAGGTGCCCGTCAGGAGGTGAACGCGCCGCCGTTCAGGCCGATGGTCTGGCCGGTCACCCACGACGCCTCGTCGGAGGCCAGCCACAGGCACGCCGCCCCGACGTCGTCCGGCGATCCGAGGCGACCCACGGGGATCGACCCGCGCAACGCGGCCGCCGTCTCCTCGCGGACCGAGTCCATGATCCCCAGCGCCACCGAGTTGGCGGTGATGCCCTGTCGTCCGTGCTCGAGGGCCAGGGACCGCATGAGGCTCAACGAACCGCCCTTGCCCACCGAGTACGGGGCGAAGCCGATGCCCACCCCGTGGGTCCCGGCGGCCGACGAGATGGTGATGATCCGGCCGTGGCCCCGCTCGACCATGCCGGGCAGCACGGCGTGGCAGCAGAAGAGGACGCCCTGCAGGTTGACCTCCATGGGGCCCGCCCACTCGTCCGGCTCGGTCTCCATGAACCGCTTGGGCAGCATCGACCCGGCGCCGCCGTTGCCGGCGTTGTTCACGAGCACGTCGACGGTCCCCGCCTGCTCCACGGCCGCCAGGACGGCGTCGCGGTCGGTGACGTCGAACGCCACCGGCTCGGCGCCGATGCCGTCGGCCACCTCGGCGGCCCGCTCGGCCCGCAGGTCGTTGACCAGCACCCGGGCGCCGGCCGACGCGAGGGCCCGGGCGATGCCGGCGCCGATGTTCTGTCCGGCGCCGGTGACCAGCGCGGTGCGTCCCGTCAGGTCGAACATGGCGCCGACAGTACGGCGCCCCGCTGGTCCGCTGAAAGGCGGCGTGGCTACGGTCGCCGCCATGTCGAGCCGATTCGAGGGTCGGGTCGCCGTGGTGACCGGTGCCAGCCGTGGCATCGGCGCGGCGACCGCCACCCGCCTCGCCGCCGAGGGAGCCGACGTCGCCGTCGTGGCCCGCACCGCCGACCCCCTCCCCGACGTGTCGGGCAGCCTGTCCGAGACCGTCGAGCGGGTCCGGTCGTTCGGACGGCGGGCCCTCGCCCTCGTGGTCGACCTGTCCGACCCCGACGATCGGGCCGGGCTGGTCGACCGGGTCGAGGCCGAGCTCGGGCCGGTCGACGTGCTCGTCAACAACGCCGCCGCCGGCGCCCGCGGCTCGGTCCTCGAGCTCCCGGCGGCGAAGGTGCGCCTGGCCATGGAGATGAACGTGGTCGTCCCCCTCGAGCTGTCGCAGCGGGTCGCCCCGGGCATGGTCGAACGGGGCGAGGGCTGGATCGTCAACCTGTCGAGCGCCACCTCGCGCCTCCAGGACGGTGCGCCGTTCGACGTCACCGAGTCGTCGAAGCTGCTCGGCGTCTACGGGGCGTCCAAGGCGGCGCTGAACCGGGTCACCGACGCCCTCGCCATCCAGTTGCACGGCACGGGCGTGCGCGTCAACACGGTGCAGCCGCGCGCCGCGGTCATGTCCGAGGGTGCGGCGGCCATCTACGCCAACCGGCTGCGTCCCGACCAGGTCGAGTCGATGGAGGCCATGGTCGAGGGCGTCCTCGCCCTGTGCGACTGCGGTCCCGACCACAGCGGCCACGTCGAGGACAGCCTCGGGCTCGTCGAACGCCTCGGCCTGACGGTCATGGAACTCGACGGCTCCGCGCCCTATCCCGGCGGCATCCGACCCGGCGCCCGCTGAGTCGCCCGACCTCTAGTCCGCTGGACCGTTCGGGCCGGTCGCCCGGTCCTGCCGCTCGGCCTCGAGGCGCTGGCCCAGGTGGTCGACCTGGCCGTCCTCGTTGACGAGGAGGGCGTCGTTGTAGTGGCGTTCGCCGCGGTGGTGGCCGCCGCGGGCAGGGGCGAAGCCGACGAGCACCGAGATCCGGTGCGGCCCGACGGCCGACGTGGGGGGCAGCGAGGCGTGCATCACGTCGGAGTAGTGCAGCGTCACGTCGCCCGGCCCGAGGTCGAGCCCGGCCCCGTCGGGTGCGGCGTCCGCCGTGCCGTCCACGAACGGGAACGAGCCCCGGTGCGAGCCCGACAGGAACCGCAACTGTCCGGCGGCTGCTGAACCGTCGGTCAGGCAGATGGTGAGCACCGTCGACGGGCACCGGTTGGCGTGTCCGCCCATGCCGCAGTCCCGGTGCCACGGCAGGTCGCCGAGCCCTGTGGCCATGCCGGGCCGCTTCCACAGCACGGTGACCCGGTCGACCGACTCGGGGCCGTCGTCGACGCTGGGGGCGAGGTCCTCGTCGGCCAGGCCCACGATGGCCCGGACCCGCGGATCGTCGACGAGGGCGTCGAGGCGGGGACGGCTGGCCGCACGCAGGACCCGGGTCAGCACCTCCGACCCGTCGCCGTCGCGACCCCACCACGACGTCCTGTCGCCGGGCCGCGCCTCGTCGGCCAGCACGGCGGCGTCGGCCAGCATCCCGTCGACCTCGTCGGCGCCGAACACCCCGGTGACGCACAGGTGGCCGGCGGTCCGCAGGAAGTGCGCGGCCGCCTCGGCCTCCGCCTCCATCTCTGATGCCGGAAAGGTGTGGGTCGGGTCCAGCGGCGAACCGTCGAGGTCGCGGAGGTCGACCGTGGCCGGGTCGAAGATCGGACGCCCGTGGAGGAGCGCCCGCAGGCCCGGCTCCCAGGCCATGAAGCGACCCGGATCGCCGACGGGGACGGTCGCCCGGTCGGTGTACATCAGGCCCGGGGCGGTGTCGAGGTCGGTGGCCAGGCCCAGCCACGAGTCGAGGTCGACGGCCACCACCGTGTCGGCCTCGTCCTCGCCCTCGACCACCGTGACGGTGCCGGCCATGGGTGCGTAGGTGTACGACCCGGCCGGGGTGCGCAGCGCCAGGGTGCCGTGTCGGGCCAGCGCGTCGTGGGCCAGGGCACCGGTGCCGGCCTCGATGCGCGCCGGCAGCACCTCGCGGTGGAACCGGTGGAACGAGGTGGCGTCGGGTCCCAGGCCCTCAGGCGGGGCGACCTCGACGGGGGTCAGGGCCATGTGCGGACGGTAGTCAGGCCGCCCCGGCCAGTGCCATCTGCCCAGCGCAATCTGCCCGGCGCTGGCGGCACGCCTGTGGGAGGCTGCGCGCCTCGGCGGACGACCCTGGGCTCCGGCCCGGAGGCGCGATGCTCCTGCAGCGCCCACACCTGCTCCAGCAACTGGACCGCAACGCCAGCCGCTCGCTGGCCCTGCTCGGCGGCTTCGAGGGCCTGGGCCGCTCGATCATGGTCGGGATCATGCCGCTGGTCGCCCTCGACGCCCTCGGCTCCAAGCAGGCCGTCAGCTACGCGTACCTCGGCGGCGGTTGCATCGCCCTGTTCGTCACCCTCAACGTGGGTCGGCTCGAGTCGTGGATGCCCCGCCGGTGGGTCGTCACCCTCGCCCTCGCCTCGCTGGTTGGCGCCGCCGTCATCTTCCTCGCCGTCGATAACGCCCTGCTGTCGCTCGGGATCGGCCTCGTCGCCGTGGCCGCGGGCATGTTCTCGGTCTGCATCGCCCTGTTCATCATGGAGTACATCGACAAGCGCGACCTGGTGCGCAACGAGTCGAGGCGCATGGTCTACAACGGCCTCGCGTGGACGGTCGGACCGTCGCTGGGCATGTGGCTGTTCACCTCGGTCGACGACCGACTCCCGTTCGTGGTGGCCATGGTGACGGCGCTGGTCACCCTCGGCCTCTTCTGGACGCTGCGCCTGGGCGCCAACCCGGTGCTCGTCCAGCCCCGCCAGAAGGCGCCGTCGCCGCTGGCCAACATCCCCCGCTACTTCGGCCAGCGGTACCTCCGCATCGCCTACGCCGTGACCGTCGTGCGGGGCACGTTCTGGATCTCGTTCTTCGTCTACGTCCCGCTGTACGTCGTCGAGGCCGGCCTGTCGCGGGTCTGGGTGGGCGTGATGATCTCGACGGTGTCGGCGATGCTCGTGTTCAGCCCGCTGGTGGAGCGGGCCGCCGAGCGCTTCTCGGCCCGGCGGGTGATCGTGGCCGGCTTCACCGTCATCGGCGTCGGGCTGGTGGCGCTGGCCGCCATCGGCGAGGCGAGGACGATCGGGCTGCCCGTCTGGTTGGCGGCCGCCACCGGCGCCATCGCCCTCGACGTCCTCGGCAACATCCCGTTCATGCGGACCGTCCGGCCCCGCGAACGCCTGGCCATGACGACGGTGTTCTCGACGTGGCGGGAGGTGGCGTCGTTGGCGGCGCCGGGCCTCGCCGCCCTCGTCCTGCTGTTCGCCCCGTTCCGCGCCTACTACCTGGTCGTCGCGGTGCTGTGCTTCGCCACCGCCGCGGCCGCCACCCTGCTGCCCCGCCGGATCTGACCGGCCGACGGCTGGGTGTAGGTTCCGCGCCGCGGACCGGGCACCGGCGCCGGGTCCGCAGGGGGATGCACGTGGTCGCACTACCGGACCGGATCGACGTGGTGGTGGTCGGCGGCGGCGTGTCCGGCGCCTCGACCGCCTACTTCCTCGGGCGCCTCGGCCTCGACGTGCTCGTACTCGAACGGCGGGACGACGTCGGCACGCTCACCACGCCCCGGTCCTTCGGGTCGCTGCGCACCCAGTTCGGCTCTCGGGCTCTCATCGAGCTGGCCACCGAGGGCGTCGACTTCTACCGGTCGGCCACCGATCACTTCGATGCCGCCGACGCCGCGGCGCTGGACTTCCGCCAGCCCGGCTACCTGTACCTCACCCCCGAGCCCGACCACGTCGCCCGCCTGGCCGCGGCCCTCGACGAGTACGTCGCCCTCGGCATCAGCTCGTCGACGCTGCTGGACCGCGACGAGCTCCACGACCGGTTCCCGCTGGCCGCAGGCGGCGCCGTGGCCGGCATCCACCACGCCGAGGGGGGTTGGATCGATCCGGCCGCCGTCACCGGGGCGTTCGTGCGGGCCGCGGAGGCCACCGGACGGGCGACGTTCGTGGCCGGCACCGCGGTGACCGCCCTGCTGCGTGGTGCCGGCGGCGCCGTGACCGGCGTGGCCACCTCCGGCGGGGTGGTGGCCACCGACCGGGTGGTGGACTGCGCCGGTCCGTTCGCCAATGAGCTCCTCGGCGCCCTGCCCGAGCCGCTGCCCATCACCTCCACGCCTCGCTACCGGGCCTTCCTCCCGTGCGACGTCGACGGCCTCACCGACGCCCCGTTCACCATCAACACCGCCAACGGCGCCTACTGGCGACCCGTCGACGGCGGCTTGTGGATCAGCCACGCCAACGTGGCCGACCGGCCCCGAGAGCCGCTCCACGAGGTGCAGGTGCCGGGCGACTTCGTGGTCGACACGCTGGCCATGCTGGCGCCCGTCTCGCCGTTCCTCGCCGACCTGGCCGGAACCCCGCCCAGCGAGGTGGTGGCCGTCGGTGGGCAGCCCTGCTACACCCCCGACGACGCCCCGCTGATCGGCGCCGTCGACGAGGTGCCCGGCCTGTGGGTGGACGTCGGCCACTGGGCCGGCGTGATGCTGGCCCCGGGCAGCGGCCGCCTGACCGCCGAGTTGGTGGCCGGGGTGCGCGACGAGGCCGACAACCCCTTCCGTCCCGGGCGCTTCGCCGACGGGCCGGTCGAGAAGAGCTCCACCAACAAGTTCGGCGGTTGGGGATGAGCGCCGGTCCGTCGCCCGGCGGCGGGCTCCCTGGTGGCGGGCTCCTCGATGCGGGCCGGTTCGCCGACCGGGCGGAGGACTCGTGGACGCTGCCCGCCCACTGGTACCACGACCCGGAGGTCCACCGCCTCGAGCACGGGGCGATCTTCCACCGGTCGTGGTGGTACGTCTGCCACGAGACCGACCTGGCCGCCCCCGGCGACTACCGGACCGACGTGCTGGTCGACCAGCCCATCGTGCTGGTGCGCGGCGACGACGGCGAGGTGCGCGGCTTCCACAACGTGTGCAGCCACCGTGCCCACCCGCTGCTCGACGGCTGCGGGTCGTGCCGCCTCATCGTGTGTCCGTACCACCAGTGGAGCTACGGCACCGACGGCGGTTTCCGGGGCGCCCGGGGCCGCGACGCCCTCGCCGACTGGATCCCCGACAACGCCGACCTGGAGCCTGTGCGCGTCGAGTCGCTGGCCGGGATGCTCTTCGCCAACGTCGATCCCGACGCCACGCCGCTGGCCGAGCTGTCCGGAGCCTTCGGCGACGACCTGCGCCGGGTCTGCCCGGAGGTCGAGGGCCTGGTGCGCGTCGCCACCCACGAGGTCGACGTCGTCGCCAACTGGAAGACGATCCTGGACAACAACCACGAGTGCTACCACTGCCGGGTCAACCACCGGTCGCTGATGGAGCTCGTCGACTACGACCGCCAGGCCGCCTGGTCCGACAGCGGCATCACCTTCACGCACGGCGTGGCGCCGCTCGATGCCGACAACGGGGCCTACGACCTGACCGACGTCGACGTCACCCAGGACGCCATGTTCGGCTTCGTGCACCCGACGACCATCCCGTTGTGCTTCCCCGGTGGGGCCAGCCTCACCGTGTTCCGGGTCATGCCGACCGGCCCGGAGACGTCCCGGGAGCGGTGGGACTTCTTCGGACCGCCCGGCGAGCCGGCGCCGGCCCACTTGCGGCTCGTCGACTTCGTCCGCGACGTCCTCATCCCCGAGGACGTCGGCCTGTGCGAGTCGGTCCAGCGGGGGCTCCACTCGCTCGGCTATCGGCAGGGGCGCTTCGTGGTCGACCCGTCGGAGCCGTCGTGGAGCGAGCACCACGTCCACTTCTTCCAGAAGATGGTGCGCGACGCCCTGCTGGGCGCCGGGCTGGAGGATTTCTAGGCCCGGTCTTCTGGGCAGGGTCGCCTAGGTCTGGCCCTCGGGGCGCATCCTCGACCCGGTCGGGTCGTAGGGCGGCCGGACCAGTCGCTCCAGGGGGTGGCGGACCCCGGCGACGAGCACCTCGAACTCGCCGTCGGCGTCGACCTCGACGTCGGCCAGGCAGAGCGTCCGGCCGGTGCGGAAGCCGCGGGCGCCCGACGTGGTGCGACCCACGACCACGCCGTCGCAGAAGACCGGCTCGTCGTGGAGGACCAGCGGGTGGGCGCCGTCGACGGCGAACTGGCGCAGGCGATGGGTGATCCCCACCTCCTTCTGGGCGGCGAGCGCGTCGCGGCCGAGGAAGTCGACGTCCCAGCCGATGGTGAAGCCGAGCCCGGCCTCCAGCACCGTGTCGAGCGGTCCGAGGTCGTCGCCCCAGTGCCGGTAGCCCTTCTCGTGCCGGCAGGCGTCCATGGCATAGAGGCCGAGGAAGGACGGTCCGCCGGAACCGTTCCCCTCGGCGACGAGTGCGTCGAACGCCCGGGCTGCTCCGGCGCCGGGGATGGAGAGCTCCCAGCCGAGCTCGCCGACGTAGCTGATCCGGGTGGCGGTGGCCTCCACGCCGTCGATTGCCACCGTCCGCGACGTCCCGAAGCCGAAGGCGTCCAGGTCGCCCGGGTCGGCGTGGGCGGCGAGGAGTTCCGCCGAGCGGGGGCCCATGACGCCCAGCACCGCCTCGTCCTCGGTCAGGTCGGTGACCGACACCGACCAGCCGTGCGCCTGTCCGAGCCGGTGGGCCATGCGTCGGAGGCGCCCGCCGGTCCGCCAGCGGGTGGGGGCGCCGTCGGTCACCCGGAACTCGTCGGGACCGCGGCGCACCACGGTGAGGTCGGCCTCGATGCCGCCGCGGTCGTTGGCCATCTGCGTGTAGGTGGCCGCGCCGACTGGGACGTCGAGGTCGCTGACGCACAGCCACTGGAGGAGCGCCAGGGCGTCGGGCCCGGTCACGTCGAACTTGGCGAACGGCGTGAGCTCGATGAGGGCCACGCCGTCGACCATGGCCGCCACCTCGGCCTCGGCCATCGGCCACCAGCGCGGCGCCACGTTGTCGGGCTCGACCGGGTCGCCGAACCACAGGGGCCGCTCCCACGTGGCCGTGGCCCCGTACTGGGCGCCGGTCCACCGGCCGTGGAACGGGGTGTGGCGAAGGCCCCGTCCGGCGGTGATCTGCTTGAACGGCCAGTGCATGGAGAAGTGCTCGCCCACGGCTTCCTGGAGCCGCTCCCGCAGGTGGTCGCGGCCCGCCTGGAGCGGGTCGACGCGGGCGATGTCGAGGCCGAACTGGTCGGGGGCCACGCCGGTGGTCAGCCACTCGGCCATCACCTTCCCGACGCCGGCCGACGCGGTGAGGCCGAGGCTGTTGAACCCGGTGGCCACGAAGTAGCCCTCCAGGTCGGGGGCCTCGCCGATGACCTGCGCGGTGTCGTGCGTGAACGACTCGGGCCCGTTCATGAAGAACCGGAGGCCGGTCTCGCCGAGGGTCGGATAGCGGCGGATGGCCGCCTCCATCACCGGTCCGAACTGGTCCCAGTCCTCGTCCATCTCGAGGAACGGGGTGTCACCGTCGGGACCCTCGGGGTCCCAGGCCTTGGCGTCGAACTCGAAGCCGCCCACCAGCAGTTGGCTGGCGTCGGACTTCAGGTAGTAGCAGTGCTCGAGGTCGCGGACGATGGGGAAGGGCTCCGGGAGGTCGTCGGTGCCCTCGGTGACCACGTACATGTGCTGGACGCCCTGGACGGGGAGCGCCACGCCGACGGGGTCGCCGAGCCGTCGGCTCCACACCCCGGCCGCGTTCACCATGGCCCGGCAACCGATGGTGGACGGGTCGCCGCCGGCGGTCGGGACGACGTCGATGCCGACCACCCGTCCGTCGTCGACCACCACGCCGGTGGCCGTCACGCCCTCGTGGATGGCCACGCCGGCCCGACGGGCGCCCGCCGCGTAGGCCATGCACACCCCGGTGGCGTCGGCCTGGCCGTCCTCGTCGACCCACATGGCACCGGCCAGGTCGCCCACCTCCATGCCGGGGACCCGCTCGGCGACCTCGTCGGGGGTCACGATGCGGGCGTGCAGGTCGGCGAGGTCGCCCATGGCCCGGGTGCGTTCCAGCTCGACCATCCGCTCCGGTCGGCCGGCCAGCCAGAGACCGCCGGTGCGCTTGTAGCCGGTGGCCTGTCCGGTCAGGGACTCGAGGTCCGAGAACAGCTCGGCTGCGTAGCGCGACAGCAGGGTCAGGTCGTAGGTGGCCCGCAGGGGTCCGACGATCCCGGCGGCGTGCCACGAGGTGCCGCTGGTGAGGCTGTGGCGTTCGAGGACGACGACGTCGGTGCAGCCGGCCTCGGCCAGGTGGTAGGCGATGCCGAGGCCGATCACGCCGCCCCCGACGATGACGATCTCTGCGGTCGTCGGGAGTTCCCGGGCCATGGGCGGTCTTTCTACACCCGACGGGTTCCGGACCTAGGGTCCGTCGATGATCGCGGCTCCGGACCTCGACGTGACGGCGATGGCGGCCGGCCGCCTCGCCAACCTGCGGGCCACGATGGCCGCCGACGGGATCGACCTGCTCGTCCTGCACAACCCGGTCAGCCTCCGGTACGCGGTGGAGTACCGGGGCTACAACACGTACCAGGCGCACATCCCGACCTCCTACCTGCTGCTCCCCGTGGAGGGTCCGGTGGTGGTGCACGGGGCCTACGCGTTCGACGTGCCCCTGGTCGACGAGATGCGTCCCGGCAACGCCGTGACGGCCTTCGACGCCGGCCTCGACCAGGCCGATGCGGCCCGCCGCTTCGCCGCCGACGTGGCCGTCGCCGTCGACGCCCTGGGTCGGGACACCGTGGCCCGGGTCGGCGTCGAGCGGCTCCTGCCCACCGCGCACGCCGCCCTGGCCGACGCCGGGATCCACGCCGTCGACGCCGAGGGCACCGTGGAGCTGGCCCGCAGCCGCAAGTCCGATGCCGAGATGGTGGCCCTCGGGCACGCCATCGACGTGGCCGAGCACGGCATGGCCGTCATGGAGGCCGCCCTCGTGCCCGGCATGACCGAGAACGGCCTGTGGTCGCTGATCCACCAGGTCAACGTGGCCCACGACGGCGACTGGTTCGACGGGCGGATGCTCTGCTCGGGGCCGCGGACCAACCCGTGGTACCAGGAGGCCGGGCCGCGGGCCATCGAGGCCGGCGACCTCGTGGCCTTCGACACCGACATGATCGGGCCGTTCGGCTACTGCGCCGACATCTCGCGCACCTTCTTCTGCGGGGCACTACCCGGCGACCCGGCCGGCCCCCGGGTGCCCACCGCCGAGCAGCGGCGCCTGTACGACATGGCCTGCCACGAGGTCGAGCACAACACGGCCCTGCTCCATGTCGGGGCGTCGTTCCGGGAGCTGTCGGCGGCGACGTGGCGCCAGCCCGACGACGTGCGGGTCAACCGGTACGCGTGCGCCTTCCACGGGGTCGGCATGTCCGACGAGTACCCGAAGATCCCGTACCCGGACGACTGGGACCGGTGCGGCTACGACGGCGAGGTCGAGGACGGCCTGGTCCTCAGCGTCGAGAGCTACGTCGGCCCCGAGGGCGGGTCGCACGGCGTGAAGATGGAGCAGATGGTCCGGGTCACCGCCGACGGCGTGGTGCCGTTGTCCACCTACCCCCTCTGGGATCCGGCCTAGCTGTGAGGTCGGGATCCCGTGGATCCCGTGTGCGGGTCGGGGTGAGGCGCCGACCAGCAGGCCGGCACTCGTGTCAGCCGAGGGCGTCGCGCTGTGCGATGAGGGACTCCAGCGGCCCGAGGTCGAACGGGTGGCCGGTCATCACGACCAGGTGGTCGACGCCGACGTCCACGTAGCGGCCCACGTCCTCGACGTCGTCCTGGCCGATGCACACCGTCCGCTCGATCTCGGCCGGGTCGCGGCCGACCTTGGCGCACCAGTCGTCGAGGATCCCCGACAGCTCGGCGAAATTCTCCGGCGGGCCGAAGCAGTTCCAGGCGTCCGCGTACTCGGCCACGAGGCGCAACGTGACCGTTCGTCCCGACCCGCCGATCAGCAGCGGCATCGACCCCACCGCCGGCGGGTTCAGTTTGGCGAGGCGACCCTTCATGCGGGGCAGGTCGGCCTCGAGCTGGCGGAGTCGGCTGCCGACGGTGCCGAACTCGTAGCCGTACTCGTCGTAGTCGCGCTCGAACCAGCCGGCGCCCACGGCCAGGTACATGCGGCCGTTCGACAGGTGGTCCAGCGTGCGGGCCATGTCGGCCAGCAACTCGGGGTTCCGGTACGAGTTGCCGGTCACCATCGTGCCGAGCATGGCGTTGGTCGTGTCGGCCGCCATGGCCGACAACAGCGTCCACGCCTCGAAGTGGGTCTCGTCCGGGTCGCCGTACAGCGGGTAGAAGTGGTCCCACACCCAGATCGAGTCGGCGCACATGGCGTCGGCCTGCCGCCAGGCGTTCCGCAGGTCGGCCACCGAGGTGGCCTGCGGGTGGAGTTGGATGCCGACCTTCAACGTGGTGTCTGCCATGCGGGCATCATGGTCCGATCGGCCCGGCTGGGCGAAACCGCAGACCGGAACGCGGCGGAGGACGCCGAGGAGGGGACATGGCAGACGGAGGATCGGAGCGGGTCCGGTACGGGCCGTTGTCGGTCGTCGAGGCGGGCGATCCGTCCGCGCCGACGCTGGTGCTGCTGCACGGCATCGGATCGTCCGGCGACGCCTTCGCCGGCCAGGTCGCCCCGGAGGTGGGCGGCCTCGCCGACCGGTTCCGGATCCTCGCCCCCGACGCCCCCGGCTACGGCGCATCCGACGACCCGTCGGAGGAACCGGGCATCGACGGGTTCGCCGACGCCGTGGCCGGCCTGCTCGACGACGCCGGCGTGGACCGTGCCGTCGTGCTCGGCGTGTCGTGGGGCGGCGTGATCTCGACCCGGTTCGCGCTCCGCCACGGCGACCGCCTGCGGGCCCTGGCCCTGTGCGACACCAGCCGCGGCTCGGGCCTCGACGCCGAGCGGGCCGAGATGATGCGTCAGCGGGCCCGCGACTACGCCGCCGACCCCGAGGCCTTCGTGCGGGACCGCACACCGCTGCTGGTCGCCGACGATGCCGACCCCGGAGTGGTCACGGGCGTGGCCGACATCATGCGGACGGCCTGTCGGATGCCCGGCTACGCCCACGCCGCGGCGTCGCTCGCCGAGACCGACCACACCGCGGCGCTGCCCA
Source organism: Acidimicrobiales bacterium (assembly GCA_016845305.1). Classification (GTDB taxonomy): domain Bacteria; phylum Actinomycetota; class Acidimicrobiia; order Acidimicrobiales; family MedAcidi-G1; genus UBA9410. Next base: position 16,142 of record JAERSW010000018.1, on the reverse strand, counting down.
CCATCGACGTGCCCACGCTGGTGCTGGTCGGCGAGCACGACCGCGTCTGCCCGCCGTCGGACTCCAGGGCACTGGTCGACGGGATCCCCGACGCCACCTACGTCGAGGTGCCCGGCTGCGGGCACCTGCCCAACCAGGAGGACCCGGCGACGTTCAATCGGATCGTCGGCGGCTGGCTGGACGGCCTGCCCGACTGAACCGGAGCGCGGCCTCAGTCGAGGTCGGCCCACTCCTCGGTGCCGTAGCGGTCGATCAGGCCGAGGATCGCCTCGACGTCGTCGGGCGACACCGCCGGGTTCATGACCAGCAGGCGGAAGCAGTTGACGCCGTGGACCGGCTGGTAGCCGAGCATCGCCGTGCCCTCGCGCTGCATCCGGGCCTTGATCCTCGGCGCCAGCCGGTGCAACCGGTCCCGGGTCGCCGCGCCCTCCGGGGTCGCCAACCATGCCGGGTCCAGGGGGCGCAGCGCTTCGGGCACCCACAGGAACACCAGGTTCGTGAACCCGGTGTCGACCAGCGGTACGAACGCCCCGTCCGACGCCCCGACGACCATGCGTGCGAAGTCGGCCATGGCCACGGCGTGGTCGATGCGCGCCGCGAGGCCGGCGTCGCCCCGCACCTTCCACGCCAGCCAGAACTTCAGGGCGTCGACCCGTCGGCCGCACTGGTACGTCCGGTCGCCCGAGTCCCACTCGCCGAACTGCTTGTCGGGCTGGAACAGGTAGTCGGCGCCCGACGAGAAGCACGCCACCAGCCGTTCGGGTTCGCGGAGCAACAGGGCGGTGCACTGCTGCGTGGCCCCCATCATCTTGTGGAGGTTCCAGACCATCGAGTCGGCCCGCTCCACGCCGGCGAGACGCTGCCGGTGGTCGGGCGAGAACAGCGCCGAGGCGCCGTAGCAGCCGTCGACGTGCATCCAGGCCCCGTGTTCGGCGCACGCGTCGGCGACCGCGTCCAGCGGATCGAACGCGCACGTCACGGTGGTGCCCGACGTGGCGATCACGGCCAGCGGGGTCCGGCCTTCGGCGGCCGACGCGGCTATGGCCTCGCGCAGGGCGTCGGGTCGCATCGCTCCGTCGGCGTCGGTGGCCACCTCGACCACCGCGTCGGTGCCCAACCCCAGCAGCGCGGCGGCCTTGCCCGCCCCGTAGTGGCCGGACGCCGACACGAACACGGCCACCGGTTCGGCCGTCGCCCCGGACCGGACCAGATCGGGTTGGCGACGGTGGCGGGCCAGCTGCAGCGCGTACAGCAGGGCGATGGAGCCACCCGGGCAGAACAGGCCGGGCGGGAACGGCGACGGTGGGGCGTCGGCACCCGGCCCGCCGAACCCGGCCAGATGCGCCAGCTTGGCCAGCACGGCGCTCTCCACCAGGTGGAACACAGGGGCGATCTCGTACGTCGAGCTGGCGGTGTTGAGCGCCGCCCCCAGCCAGTCGCCGACCACGGCCACCGGGTCGGCGCCGGCGTAGTTCTGGTTCATGAACCGGGGGTGCGTGGTCTGGACCGAGTGGTGGAGCACGGCCGCGACGGCCGCCTCGACCCGGTCGGCGCCGTGGGCGGGGGCGTCGTCGCCGAGGGCCAGGCCCACCGAGGCGTCGAAGGCGGTCACCAGGTCGCCCGGGGCGGCGAAGCGCACCACCGGGTCGTCACCCGACGGCGGATCCACGACGTGGTCGAGGATCGTGGCCACCAGCCGTTCCACCAGCGCCGCGTCGTCGCCTGCCGTCATGGCCGACATCGTCGCAGACCACGGCCCGGTGGTCGGATGCCGGGCCGTGCCACCGGAGCGCGATCCGTGGGATCCTCTCCGACCGTGACCCGGACGTACCTCAAGCAGGCGCCCCGACCGCTGAACGAAGCCGACCCCGAGGTCGGTCGGACGGTGGCCGAGCTGCTGGCGGCGCTCGAGGCGGGAGGCGAGGCCGAGGCCCGGCGGATGGCCGCCGAGTTCGACGGCTGGACCGGCCCCGTCGAGGTCGACGAGGCCACCGTCGCCGCGGCCACCCGCGACCTCCCCACCACCGTCGTCGACGACGTGGCCTTCGCCCACCGGCACATCCGCGACTTCGCCCGGGCCCAGCGCGACTCGATGTCCGAGTTCGCCGTCGAACTGTCGCCGGGCCTGGTGGCCGGCCAGCGGCTCGTCCCCGTGGAGGTGGCCGGCTGCTACGTCCCGGCCGGCCGGTTCGCCCACGTCGCCTCGGCGCTCATGAGCGTCACCACCGCCGTCGAGGCCGGCGTCGACCACGTGGTGGTGGCCTCGCCGGCCCGTCCCGACCGGGGTGGCGTGCACCCGGCGATCCTGCACGCCGCCCACCTGGCCGGCGCCGGTCGCATCCTCGGCCTCGGCGGGGTGCAGGGCGTCGGTGCGCTGGCGTACGGGCTGTTCACCGGGCTGCCCGCCGACGTGATCGTGGGGCCCGGCAACTCGCTGGTGGCCGAGGCCAAGCGCCGCCTGTTCGGCCGCGTCGGGATCGACGTGGTGGCCGGACCCACCGAGTCGATGGTGGTGGCCGATGGCACCGCGGACGCCGACACGGTGGCCGTCGACCTCGTCGGGCAGGCCGAGCACGGCCCCGACTCGCCGGTCTGGCTGGTCACCACCAGTGCGGAGCTGGGTGCGGCGGTCCTGGCTCGCATCGACGCCGTGGCCGGTTCGTTGCCCGATCCGGCCCGGGCCTCGGCGGTCGCCGCGTGGCGCGACCACGGCGAGGTCGTCGTCGTCGACGACCGCGACGAGGCCGCCGCCGTGTGCGACGAGTACGCCCCCGAGCACCTCCAGGTCATGGCCGCCGACCTCGACTGGTGGCGGTCCCGCCTGCGGAACTACGGGTCGTTGTTCCTCGGCGAACGCACGACGGTGACCTTCGGCGACAAGACCGCGGGGCCCAACCACATCCTCCCGACGGGGCGGGCCGCCCGGTACAGCGGCGGCCTGAACGTCCACCGGTTCGTCAAGCAGCTGACCTGGCAGGTGATGACCGACGAGGCCGCCGCCGCCCACGCCGCGGTGTCGGGCCGTATCAGCCGCCTCGAGGGGATGGAGGGCCACGCCCGCTCCGCCGACCTGCGGGCGGGACCGGGAGCGTCGACGTGACCGGCTCGGACCTGCCGCGGGTCGACCTGGACTTCACCGCCCAGCCGCCGATTCCGGACGAGGGGATCGCCCGTGCCAACGAGCTGATGGCGTCGGGCCGCCTCTTCCGGTACGGCGAGACCCGTTCTCCGGACCCCGCGACCGGCGGGTCCGAGGTGGCCGCCCTCGAGGCCGAGTTCGCGGCGCTGCTGGGTCGCCGCTACTGCGTGGCCTTCAACAGCTGTGGGGCCTCGTTGGCCGCCGCCCTGATGGCGGTCGGCGTCGAACGCGACGAGCCGGTGCTCATGAACGCCTTCACCCTGGCGCCGGTCCCCGGGGCCGTCGTCCACGCCGGCGGTCGCCCCGTCTTCGTGGGCGTCACCCCCGACTACCGCATCGACCTCGACGACCTGGCCGTCGCCGCCGAGCGGTCCGGTGCGAGGGTCCTGATGCTGTCGCACATGCGCGGCCACGTCGCCGACCTCGACGCCGTGTGCGAGGTCGCCGACGGCCTCGGCCTCACCGTGGTCGAGGACTGCGCCCACACCATGGGTGCCACGTGGCGGGGCCGGCCGACGGGCACGTTCGGCGCCGTCGGCTGCTTCTCGACGCAGTCGTTCAAGCACGTCAACTCCGGCGAGGGCGGCCTGCTGGCCACCGACGACGAGGACGTGGCGGCCCGGGCCGTCCTGCTCAGCGGCTCGTACATGCTCTACGCCCAGCACGGCGCCGCCCCGCCCGACGAGGTGGTCGAGCGGCACCGGTTCACCACGCCGAACCTGTCGATGCGCATGTCGGCCCTGGCCGCTGCGGTGGTCCGCCCCCAGCTGGCCCTGCTCGACGAGCGGGTCGCCGTCTGGAACGAGCGCTACGACCTGCTGGCCGCCCTGCTCGACGCCGATCCGAGGATCCGCCTCCCGCAGCGGCCCGACGGCGAGGGCGCGGCGCCCTCGTCCATCCAGTTCTCGGTGCTGGGCGCTGACGGCGGCCCGCCGGACCACGACGCCATGGCCGCCTGGCTGGACGTGGCCGCCGAGCACGGCGTGCACGTCAAGTGGTTCGGTCGCGACGAACCGGTCGGCTTCACCAGCCGCTACGACCACTGGCGCTACGCCGACGAGCAGGTCCTGCACGCCACCTCGGCCGTGCTGGCCGGCCTGTGCGACCTGCGGATCCCGTTGTCGATGACCCCCGACCACTGTCGGGACGTGGCCGCCGTGGTGCGCGGCGCCCTGGACGCGGTCAGCCGCTGAGCGCGTCGAGGGCGGCGACCATCCGGTCGCGCACCGCCTCGAGGACCTTCATGGGCCGCAGCATCACCTTGAAATCGACGATCCGGCCGTCGTCGTCGCAGGTGATGAGGTCGACGCCGTTGACGGTCAGGCCGTCCATGGTCGTCTCGAACTCGAGGCAGGCGTGGTGGCCGTCGAGGATGCGCCGGGTGTAGCGGAACGCCGAGTTCCCGCCCGTGGGGTCGCCGCCCCCCTCGGAGGGGCCGCCCGACGGGGGTGCGTCGTCGCCGGGGAACACCTGACCGGCGGCGGTCAGGTACATCCGGGTGAGCTCGCGTCCCTCCTGGGGGCGGAAGATGACCGGCGACCAGAACGTGCAGTCCGCGTGGAGCAGGTCGTCGATGTCGTCCTCGCCGCGGAGCACGGCGTGCCAACGGTCGATGGTGGTCTGGATCACGGCGGGGCGCCTCCTCGACCCTCGGGTCGGATCTCGTCGAAGGTGTCCATGTCCCGGAGGTTCGGGAACCAACGCCACCACAGTGCCACCACCACCAGCGTCGCCGCCCCACCGAACACCACGGCGCCGACCAGGCCCATGAACGCCGCGGTCAGTCCCGATTCGGCCGCCCCCAACTCGTTGGACCCTCCGATGAAGACGTTCTCCATGGCCAGGACCCGGCCCCGCATGTCTTCCGGGGTGGCCAACGGGACGAGGCTGAGCCGGATGAACATCGACACCGCGTCGGCGCCGGCCAGCACCACGATGGCCAGGAAGGCCAGGGCGAAGTTGCGTGTCAGGCCGAGGCAGATGGTCCCGAGGCCGAACAGGGCGACGACCAGCAGCAGGATCCGACCGAGGTTTCGCTGCAGGGGACGGATCGACAGGGTGACGGCCACCATGCCGGCGCCGATGCCCTCCGCAGCCCGCAGCCAGCCCAGGCCGATCGCCCCGACGCCGAGGCGTTCCTCGGCGATGGCCGGGAGCAGGGCCACCGCGCCACCGAACAGGACGGCGAACAGGTCGAGGCTCATGGCCCCGAACAGGATCGGGCTGCGACGGATGAAGCGGAGCCCGTCGAGGGCGTCGGCCACGGCCTGCCGGGATCCGTCGGTCCCCAGTCGGCGGACGTTCGACGACGGGACGCCGACGACGATGGCCATCGAGGTGGTCAGGGCGAGGGCGGCCAGCAGGTAGGGAAGCGCCGGGTCGGCCACGAAGGCGAAGCCGAGGGCCACCGGTCCGGTGATGATGCCGACCTGGAAGCCCACCGCCTTCAATGCCACCACCCGGGCCACCACCTCGGGCGGCGACAGGTCGATGGGAAGGGCCCGACCGGCCGGCGAGCCGAAGGCCCGGCAGGTGGCGAAGAGCAGGACGAGGAGGAAGATCGGGGTGACCGAGGTCGGATCGGACCGGACGTAGAGCCACAGCAGCAGCGACGCCACCACCTGGCCGGTCAGGGCGACGGCGAAGACCACCCGCCGGTCGAACCGGTCGGCGGTGGCGCCGGCGAACGGCGCCAGCAGGGCCACGGGGAGGAACTCGGTCAGGCCCAGCAGGCCGAGGTGCAACTCGCTGCCGGTGAGGTCGTACACCTGCTTCCCGAGGATGGTGATCTGGCCCACCACGGCGAAGGCGTTCAGCGAGAAGGTGCCCAGCAGCGCCTTGACGGCCAGCGGGATGCGGGTCGGCGGGATGTGGCCCGGCGGGAGGGGAGCCGCGGTCATCCCGAGGTGGCCCGACTCGACGAACCGACGGCCAGCAGGGCGCTGGCCACGAGCAGGGCGCCCAGTCCCATGGAGGCCGAGAACGCCTCGCCGACCACCACCAGGCCGAGGGTGGCCGCCACCACCGGCTCGACGAGGCTCAGCGTCGTCGTTTCGGCCACCGGCACCCGGGCCAGGCCCCTCCCGTACAGGACGTAGGCCGCCGCGGTGGCCAGCAGGCCGAGGTGGAGGACGGCGCCCGTGCCGCGTCCCGAGGCCACCCAGTCCAGGTCGACGACCAGCAGTGCCGGGGCCAGGAGGAGGCCCGCGCCGGTCAGCGCCACGCCCATCACCGCGGTCGGGGGGTGGACGGCCACCACCTCCTTGGTGGCGTGGGCGAACGTGGCGTAGGCCAGGCCGGCCCCCAGCGACAGGAGCGGCCCGGTGGCGCCACCGGCCATCCCACCCGACGGGTCGACGACGAGCACCACGCCGACCACGGCCACCGCGGTGGCCAGGCACCACCGGAGGTCGGGCCGGGCACGACCGAGCAGCGGTTCGATCATCCCGGCGAAGACCGGAGCACTGGCCATGGTCACGATGGTCCCCACCGCCACCCCGGAGCGGGCCGTTCCGCCGAAGAAGCACGGCTGGTAGACGGCCATGGCCACCGCGGCCATCACCATCGGGGCCAGCGGGAGTGGTCCGGCCGCCCGGCGGGAGGCCTGCAGCCTCCGGGCCGACAGGGCCACGAGCACCGGGCCGCCGAGCAGGATCCGGAGGATCCCGATGGCCGTCGGGTCGACGTCGTCGGGGGCCAACGCCTGTGCGGTGCCGGTGGTTCCGGTGAGGCCCATCGCGGCGGCCACGTACAGGGGCCCGGCGTACCGCCCGAGCCCCGCCCGGCCCGTCATGGCAGCCCCGTCATGGCAGGTCGTAACGGCTGGCGAAGGACGGGGTGCGACCGGGCTGCGGAGGGATGCCCGGCTCGTCGGGGTACTGGCGGGTCTCGGGCACCACCGGCCGGGGCGGTTCGGCGGCCAGCCAGAGGCGCAGCAGGTGGCGGCGGTGCTCCGGCGAGTCGGTGAAGGCGGTGCGGGCGTGCAGCACCGTGAAGTTGTTGGCCAGGACCATCTCGCCGGGCGCCATGGTGAAGTCCAGCACCAGGTCGGCCCGGTTGGTGGTGGCGTGCAGCAGCTCCAGCGCCTCGACCTCGGCATCGGACAGCTCGATCGACGGGTCCTCGTCGGCGGCGATCTGGACGTACTCCGGGACGTAGCGGCCGCTGACCAGGCCGTCGCGCAGGCTGAAGACGGGAATGCGGTGCGGCGTGATCGCCTCCTCGTCGGGGCCCTGCTCGCCGAACCGGTGGTAGCGGAAGCCGTTCGCCAGGTGGGCCAGAAGGTCGGGCCGGTCGGCCCGGATCTCGTCGAACACGGTCAGCGAGCTGACGAACCGGCTGATGCCCCCGGTGAGCGCCGGGTGGAGGCACAGGAACGACAGCAGGTCGCCGGGGTCGCTGTGGGGGGCCAGCTCCGACCGGTTGCGGTAGGCGCGGGCGTGCGGGTCGACGTCGGTGACGTTCACGACGTGGCCGAGGCGCTCGCCCATGACGCTCTGCGAGACGGCCCGCCCGAGCCCCAGGCCGAGACCCCAGAACACCAGTGCCATCTCGTCGACGGAGAGCCGGTCGACGGGCAGGCCGCGCAGCAGGACCAGGCCACGGCCGTGGAGCACCTCGTGGCGGACCTCGTCGACGAGGGAGGCGAGCCGGTCGAGGGGCAGGTCGTCCGGTCCGGCGTCGACCGGATCGACGCCCCGGGCGGCGAGGGCCACCGCCGCGGCTTCGAGTCCGGCGAGGACGTCGGGGTCGACGTCGACCGCGATGGCGTCCGTGTCGGGCACCTCGGTCGCCGTCCACCGCCCGGCGGTCGGGACCTCGACGTCGAGGAGGGCCTGCAGCAGGTCGTCGGTCATGACGACGCTTCCGCGACGACCTCGGGGTCCGGCTCGGGGGTCCGGCCGGCGGCCACGAGGATGGCCAGGGACACGGCGTTGTAGGCGAACGCACCGACCGACCACGGCGTGGTGGTGTCGCCCAGCTGGATGCCGACCAGGGCGGCGAGGAGCGACGCGCAGGTGATGTGGACCAGGCCGAGGATCCCCGAGGCGGTGCCGGCCACCTCGCCCAACGGCTCCAGGGCCTTGGACATGGCCACCGGGAGGAGCAGGGCCAGCAGCGCCGAGCCGACGGTCACCAGGACGAACCACGTCCAGAAGCCGGGGACCCCGTCGGCGGCCAGGGTGACGGCCAGCAGGAGCCCGTGCACGCCCAGGGCCGCGGTGATGACCGTGACACCGACGGGATGGGCGCCCCACCGTCCGATGGCCGGGTTCAGCAGCAGGAAGCCGATGGCATACACGACGGCCGTGGCGGCGAACAGCACGGCGAACTGATCGGCACGGTCGTAGACGATGTCGAACACCTGCTGGGTGCTGCCCAGGAAGATCAGGAACGCCCCGTCGCCGACGGTCACCGCGGCGATGTAGAGGATGGCCCGGCGGCAGCCCAGCACCGTCCGGGCGGCCTCCAACGTCGGCCCGACGCGGAGGGGGCGACGGTGGGCGGGGTCGAGGGTCTCGCCGAAGCGCCAACCGGCCGCGACGATGGCGACCGGGAAGAGGAGCGCCACGGCGTACACCCAGCGCCACGAGGCGACCTGCAGGATCCCCTCGGCGGCCAGCGGGCCGATGACCGGCCCGACCAGGAACACCGCCGACACGAGCGACATGACCCGGGCCATCCGGTCCCCGGAGAACAGGTCGCGGGCCATGGTCGTGTGCATGAGGGTGGCGCCGGCGGCGCCCACGCCCCACACGGTGCGACACGCCAGCAGGAACTCGAAGTCGGTGGCCAGCATCGATCCGATGGCACCGGCGGCGTAGACGGCCATGGCGATGCGCAGCGTCGGTGCCCGCCCGAACCGGTCGGCGATCGGACCGTAGAAGGGGTGGCCGACGGCCATGCCGAGGAAGTACACGGTGATGGCCAGGGTGATCCGGTTCGACCCCGGCGGGAGGCCCACGTCGGGTCGCATCTCGTCGAAGGCGGGCAGCGAGGCGTCGATGCCGTAGGCGGTCGACATGCCGACGAAGGCGAAGAAGAAGACGACCTGCCACTGGGGTCGGGATCGGGGGTCCGCCATCGGCGCAGTCTGGTCGGCGGCGGCCCCGGAGCCGTGATCGGTCGGATTCGAGCCGCCCCGGCGGGTGTCGTAGCGTCGGCGCCATGGACCGGGTGCCGCTCGTCGACCTGGCCGCCCCGTCGGCCGCCTCGCTCGAGGCGCTCGACGCGGCGTGCGCAGACCACGGCTTCTTCCTGGTCGCCGGCCACGGCCTCGACGACCTGGTGGACCGGACGTGGGCGACGGCCCGCCGCTTCTTCGCCGCGCCGCCCGAGGTGAAGGCGTCGGTGTGCCGCACCGAGGACCGGGCGCTGGGCTGGTTCGACCGCGAGCTCACCAAGCGCACCCGGGACCACAAGGAGGTCTTCGACTACATCGACCCCGAGGTCGACTCGCCGGAGCGCCGCCTCAACCAGTGGCCGGAGGGGGTCGACGGCTTCCGCGGCGACCTGGTCGCCTTCTTCGACGGCTTCGCGGGCCTCGCGGTGCGCGTCGCCGGTCTGGTGCACGACACCCTCGGCCTCGATGCCGACACGGCCGCGGCGTGCGCCGGATCGCGTCGTTCCAGCACGGTGCGCCTCAACCGGTACACGGTCGGCGATCCGGTGCCCGCCGACGAACGTGCCGGCCTGAACGAGCTCGGACCCACCGCCCTCGGCGAGCACACGGACCCCGGGGTGCTGACCCTGCTGCTCCAGGACGACGTCGGCGGACTCCAGACGCAGGACCGTGCCGGTGGGTGGGTCGACGTGCCGCCCCGGCCCGGCACGGTGGTGGTGAACCTGGGCGACGTCACCCGGGTGCGGACCAACGACCGGTACCGGGCGGCCGTCCACCGCGTCGAACCCATGACCCGCACCGACCGGTACTCCATCCCGTTCTTCTCGAACCCGGGCCGCGACGACGTGGTCGAGCCGCTGCCCGGCCTCGACGGCGGCCGGCCCGCCTACCGCCCGTTCGCGTGGCAGGAGTTCATCGCCGGGCGGGCCCGCGACAACTACGCCGACATCGGCGAGGACGACATCCAGGTCGAGCGGTTCCGGCTGGCCGGAACGACGACGTGAGCGGGACCGTTCACCGCACCGCCGCGGAACTCCACGCCGGCCTCGGCGAGGTGCTGGCCTCGCCGACCGACGAAGGAACACTCGAACTGATCGTGCGGCGGCCGGGCGTCGGCGAGCGCGAGGTGCTCGACGAGGGCGAGCTGGATACGACCGAGGGCCTCGTGGGGGACAACTGGATCGAGCGCCCCAGCGGCCGGACCGACGACGGCGGCCCGCACCCGGACATGCAGTTGAACGTCATCAACAGCCGACTCCTGGCCCTCGTCTGCCCGGATCCCGAGCGTCGCCCCCTTGCCGGCGACCAGTTGGCCGTCGACCTGTCTCTCGCCCGTGACGACCTGCCCGTCTGGTCGCGGCTCCACATCGGCTCGGCGGTCATCGAGGTGACCGACCAGCCGCACACCGGTTGTGCGAAGTTCACCCGCCGGTTCGGCCTTGAGGCCCACCGCTTCGTCAACGACGAGGCCGGTCGGGCCCTCAACCTGCGGGGCGTCAACGCCCGGGTGGTGGTGCCGGGAACGATCCGGCCGGGCGATCGGATCACCGTGGAGCGGCCCGGCACCTAGCCTCGGACCATGCGCACGGCGATCGTCACCGGGGCGGCCAGCGGCATCGGCGAGGCCATCGCCCAGGACCTGGCCCGCTGGGGGTGGCGGGTCTACGGCTTCGACCTGCGTGCCGGTGAACGCACGCTCGTGGCGTCGGACCTGGCCGGCTTCGGCGGCGCCGTCGAACCGGTCACCGTCGACGTCGCCGATCGGGCCGCGGTGGAGGCCGCCGTGGCCGCCGTGCTGGCCGCCACCGGCGGGACGCTGGACGCCGTGGTGGCCAACGCCGGGATCCGTGCCGTGGGTCCGTTCGAGGAGACGCCGATGGCCGACGTGGCCCGCATGGTGGCGGTGAACCTGGGCGGCGCCATGCACGTCACCCGGGCGGCGCTGCCGGCGTTGCGGGCCTCCGACGAGGGCCGGGTGGTCGTGGTGTCGGCCATCGAGGGCCTGGCGGCGGCTCCCGGGTCGGCCGCGTACGGGGGCTCCAAGTGGGCGCTCGAGGGCTGGGCCGAGTCGCTGGCCCACGAACTGCATCCGCACGGCGTGGGCGTGTCGATCGTGGAGCCGTCGCCGACGCGGACCGACATGCGCCACCACGGCCACGTGTCCGGCGATCCCGACGGGCCGTACGCCTCGCTCGTCGAGTCGGTGGAGGCGGCCGACGACCGGGCGTGGACGCGGGCGCTGGACCCGAACGTGGTGTCGGCCACCCTGGTGTCGTGCGTCGAAGGTCAGCGGGGGCTGCGGCACCCGGTCGGCGTGTCGGCCCGGGCGCGCTTCCTGGCCCGCGGCAAGGTGCCCACGGCGCTGGAGCGACGGGTCGTGGCCCGCCTCGCCCGCCTGGACGGGCCGAAGGCGTCGCCGCGTGACCCGGAGGGCGTGGTGATGGTGACCGGCTGCTCGTCGGGCATCGGCCTGCTGACCGCCGTCGAGCTGGCCCGACGGGGCCGGCGCGTGGCGGCGACCATGCGCGACACGGCCCGACGGGGCGCGCTCGACGCTGCCCTGGCCGAGGCCGGCGTGGCCGACCGGGTCGAGGTGCTGCCGATGGACGTGACGTCGCCGGCCTCGATCGACGAGGCGTTCGAGCGGGCCGACCACTGGGTGCGGGTCGCCGGAGACGTGGGCCGGATCGTGGGGCTCGTGAACAACGCCGGCGTGCTGGCCGTCGGCCCGTTCGAGGAGTTGCCGCCGGCCGAGGTGGACCGGGTGGTGGCCACCAACCTGGTCGGCACGATGGCCGTCACCCACGCGGCGCTGCGGCGCATGCGGGGCCACGGTGGCCGCATCGTCTGCGTGTCGAGCGGCGCCGCGTTCATGGGCCTGCCGGGATGGTCGGCCTACGCGGCGTCCAAGTGGGGCGTCGAGGGGTGGGCCGAGGCGTTGGCCTACGAGGCCGGTCCACACGGCATCGACGTGGCCCTCGTCGAGCCGGGCGTGCACCGCACCCCGATGGTCGACGCCGCCGCCTGGCAGGGTGATCCCGACGGCCCGTACGCGGCGTTGGCCGCGGGCATGGCGGCTGCCCAGCCACGGATGGTGGACTCGGCAGGGGATCCGGAGGTCGTCGCCCGGGTCATCGCCGCCGCGTTCGAGGGCGGTCGCCCGGCGATGCGTCGCCCGGTGGGTCGCACGGCGCGGCTGCGGTGGGCGGCCCGCGGGTGGGTGCCGTTCGGGGTGCAGCGCCGCCTCGCCGCCCGAGTGCTCGGCTGACCGGACCGGGCGTCAGACTCGACGCCATGGACTTCGACTTCCCGCCGGACGACGATCCCCGGCGGCTCGCCGTGCGGGCGTGGCTGGCCGACCATCCCGAGCCGACGGCCCGGCAGCTGCACGACGCCGGCTACGTGGTGCCGCACTGGCCGGCGCCGTGGGGCATCGACGCCGATCCGATGCACCAGCTGGTCATCGACGAGGAGTTGCGGACCGCCGGGGTGCGGCGTCCGGCCAACGCCATCGGCATCGGGTGGGCGGCACCGACGATCCTGCTGGCCGGCACCGACGAGCAGAAGGCCCGCTACCTGGATCCGATCTTCACCGGCGAGGAGTTCTGGTGCCAGATGTTCTCCGAGCCGGACGCCGGCTCGGACCTCGCCAACCTCGGGACGCGGGCGGTGCGCGACGGCGACGAGTACGTCGTCAACGGGTCGAAGATCTGGACGAGCTACGGGCACCGGGCGAAGTTCGGGATCCTCATCGCCCGGACCGATCCGGACCAGCCGAAGCACATGGGCATCTCGTACTTCATCTGCCCGACCGACCTGCCGGGCCTGACGATGACCCCGATCGTGGACGCCACGACCACGCACGCCTTCAACCAGGTGTTCTTCGACGACGTGCGGATCCCGGCGGAGAACCTGGTCGGCGAGGAGGGCGACGGGTGGCGCCTGGCCCGGGTGACGCTGGCCAATGAGCGGGTGTCGTTGTCGTCGGCGGGGTCGCTGTGGGGCGACGGTCCGTCGGCCGACGACCTGCTGGAGCTGGTGCGTCGCAGCGGCGGCGCTGACGACCCGGTGGTGCGCCAGCGTCTCGCCGGCCTGTTCTGCGAGGCGGAGGTGCTGCGCCTGAACCGGCTGCGGACGCTGTCGGCCCGGCTGGCGGGGCGGACGCCGGGCGCCGAGGCGTCGATCCAGAAGGCGATGGCCGACGAGCACGGCCAGCACGTCATGGAGTTGGCCAAGGAGCTGGCGGGGACGGCCGGGATGCTGGACGGCTCGGGGCCGCCCGGCGAGGTGGGGGAGTCGGGGCGACGCGGGCTCGACGACGAACCGGAGGGCGACCGGCAGTTCCCGGACGTGGCGCCTGTGTGGCACTACGGGTTCCTGTTCTCGCCGGCGTTGACGCTGGGTGGCGGGACGTTCGCCGTGCAGCGCAACATCATCGCGGAGCGGGTCCTGGGCCTGCCCCGGGACCACGACGCCGACCGGGGACGGACGTGGGCCGAGGCCCGCGCCGGGTGAGTCCCGGGTGAACGCCGGATGAGCCGCGGATGAGAGCCGGCGACCTGGTCACCCCGGCGTTGCTGGCCGACGCCGCGGTGCTGGACCGCAACGTGGCCACCATGTCGGCGGCACGCCCGGGGCCGGCGCTGCGGCCCCACGTGAAGGCCTTCAAGTGCACGCCGTTGGCCGGCCTGCTCGCCGACGCCGGACATCACGGGTTCTGCTGTGCCACGGTCCGCGAGGTTGAGGGCATGGCCGCCGCCGGCCTCGGCGACGACCTGTTGCTGGCCAACGAGGTGGTGGACCCGCGGGCCACGGCACGCCTCGGTGCGCTGGTGGCGGCCGGGACGGCCCGGGTGACGGTGGCCGTGGACTCGCCGGAGGCCATCGACGCCGCCGTGGCGGGCGGGCTACGCGAGGTGCTGGTCGACGTCGACGTCGGCATGCCCCGATGCGGCTGTGATCCGGCCGACGCCGGCCGCCTCGCCGATGCGGCCCGGGCCGCGGGCCTCGAGGTGCGCGGCACGATGGGCTACGAGGGCCACCTCCAGCACGTGGTCGCCGCCACCGAGCGGACGGCCCGGACGGCGAAGGCCATGGCGGTGCTGACCGCCGCCCATGGCGACGTCGGCGGCGACGTGGTGTCCGGTGGCGGGACCGGCACATGGGACTGCAACGACGTGGTGACCGAGCTGCAGGCCGGGTCGTTCGTGCTGATGGACGGCGACTACGCCCGCCTGGGCCTGCCGTTCGACGAGGGGCTGGTGGTGCTGGCCACGGCGGTGTCGGTGCGGCCCGGGTCGCACGCCGCGCTCGACGCCGGCCTGAAGGCGTTGGCCATGGACAGCGGCGGGCCGACGCTGGTCGACGACCACGACGGCGCGGCGTCGGTCCTGTTCTGCTCGGACGAGCACACGACGGTGGCCGGTGGGCAGTGGCGGGTCGGCGACCGGGTGGGCCTGCGGCCGGACCACATCGATCCGACGATGGCCAAGCACGAGGTGCTGCACCTCGTCGACGACGCCACGGCCGGCGGCGACGCCGAGGTGGTCGAGTCGTGGCCCATCGACCTGCGGGGTTGGTGAGCGGGCCGGTGGGAGTGAACTCGGGGGGCATCCGGTCGGACGGTTCGTGGCGGAACTGGGCCGGCAACCAGCGCAGCCGGCCGGACCGGATCGAACGTCCGACCTCCGAGGACGACGTCGTCGACCTGGTGCGTCGGGCGGCCGCCGACGGGCTGCGGGTCCGCGTCGTCGGCTCGGCGCACTCTTTCACCGGCATCGCCCGCACCGACGACGTCCTCGTCACCCTCGACGGCCTGACCGGCGTGGTGGCCGTCGACGACGACACCGGTCGGGTGCGGGTCCGGGCCGGGACCCGTCTGTCGGAGCTGAACCCGGCGCTGCTGGCTTGGGGCCTGGCCATGGAGAACCTGGGCGACATCGACGCCCAGACGGTGGCGGGCGCCATCTCGACGTCGACGCACGGCACCGGCCTGGGGTTCCGGTCGATCGCCGCGGGCGTGGTGGGCCTGCGGCTGGTGGCCGGCGACGGCTCGGTGGTGGTGCTCGACGACGACCACGACCCGGACCTGCTCGACGTGGCCCGCGTCGGCCTCGGGGCGCTCGGCGTCGTCACCGAGGTGACCCTGCAGTGCGTGCCGGCGTTCAACCTGTGGGCGATCGAGGAGGTGATGGCCATCGACGAGGTGGTGGCCGGGTTCGACGCCTGGGCCGACTCGACCGACCACGCCGAGTTCTTCTGGGTGCCGCACACCGGTTCCGCCCTGTTGAAGCGCAACACCCGCACGTCCGACGCGCCGCCGCCGGCCCGGAGCCGGCGCCACGCGCTGCGCCGCAGGTGGAAGCGGTTCAAGAACGACGAGTTGCTGGCCAACGTGGTGTTCGGCGCCATGAACCACGTGGGGCGCCTGCGGCCGTCGGCCATCCCGGCGATGAACCGGCAGGTGCTGGGCTCGGTGGGGCGAGCCGAGTACCTGACGACGTCGTACGAGGTGTTCACGTCGCCGCGGCGGGTGCGCTTCGAGGAGATGGAGTACGCCGTTCCCCGCGAGCACGGCCTGGAGGCGTTCGACCGGGTGCGTCGCCTGGTCGACTCGTTGGACCGGCCGATCGGCTTCCCGGTGGAGTTTCGTGTGCTCGGCGCCGACGACGTGCCGTTGTCGACGGCCGAGGGGCGCGACTCCTGCTACATCGCCGTGCACGTGTTCCGCCGGACCCCGTCGGAGGCGTACTTCCGGGGCGTGGAGGCGATCATGGACGACTACGGCGGGCGCCCCCACTGGGGGAAGGTCCACTTCCAGACGGCCGCCACGCTGGCGGGCCGCTACCCGCAGTGGGACCGGTTCCAGGCAGCCCGCGA
>JAERSW010000017.1 GCA_016845305.1 Acidimicrobiales bacterium | reverse complement strand
GTGGGAGGCTCACCGGATGGGTCGATGGTGGGTCGTCCCGTCGCTCGTGGCGGCGGCACTGGTCTCCCCGGGTTGCACGGTCGACCGCGACCCCCAGGCCATCACGTCGCTCGCCGACCTGGTGGCTGACGTCCGCGGCCTTGCCGATGCCGTCGAGGACCGGCTCGACGTGGTGCGGGAGCGGGAGGCCGCAGTCCTTGCCGCCCCGTGCCGGTTGCCCGACCGGCTGTCCGGCATCGGACCGGGGGCTGGATTCCCCGGGGTCGCCGACCGCCTCCCCGTTGACTGGCTGCCGTCCACCGGCACGCTGCGGATCGCGGTCCTGTTCATCGACTTCCCCTCCACCCCGGCCGACGACGAGTCGACGGAGCAGGCGTTCGACGCCGGGTTCCCCGGAGCGGAGGCCTATCTGGAGGACATGTCGGCCGGCGCCCTGGATGTCGTCTTCCTTCCGCATCACCGGCGGGTCCGCCTCGACGACTACCTGCGGTTGACAAGCAGGCAACTCGTCGAGGCGGCCGTCCAGCACGTCGACCCCCAGTTCGACTTCTCTCTGGTCGATGGCGTGGCCGTGGTCATTCCCGATGGAATCAGTTGGGATGGTCCCCACGCCCTCATGCTGGACGAGCCGCTGGCCACGGTCGACGGGTGGGAGGTCTGGCGGCCCGTGGTGCTGTGGTCCCGCCGTCTTCTCGGCGGCGCGATGGTCGCCCACGAGGTCCTCCACCAGATGGGCCTTCCCGACCTCTACGACGCGTGGGCACCCGTGCTCGAGAGCGACGACCCCACCCACGAATCGTGGCGGCATGTGGGCATCTTCGGGCTGATGGGTGGATCCAGCCCGTTCCGGATCAACGAGTTGCTGGGGTGGTGGCGTTGGCGGCTCGCCTGGCTCGGGGATCACCATGTCCACTGCTTCGCGAACGGATCCGGCACGGTGGACCTGACGCCGATCGCCGTGCCCGGCGGCCCGAAGTTGGCCGTGGTCCCGCTGGACGACACCCGGGTGGTGGTCGTCGAGAGTCGGCGCGTGCAGAACTACGACCTCGACCTGACCGGCGGAGGGGTCCTGGCGTACGTGGTGGACGGTTCGATCGCGTCGGGAATGGGTCCGGTGGTGGTCCTGGGCGTGGAGGAGGGGCCGCCCGACGAGCGACACCTCCTCCAGGAGGGAGAGTCGGTGGCGATCGATGGCGTAGCGGTGACGGTGCTCGAGTCTCGGATCGGTGGTGATCGGATCAGCGTGGACGTCGGGTGATCGGGGCCAGCCCCGGCCGGGCGACCGGCGGGAATCCGTGGCACGATCAGGGTCAGCCACCCGGTCGTCGATGTCGTCGCCGGGATGGGATCTGTTCCAGGAATCGTTCCGGGAGGAAGCGTCATGTCCATCGAGCGGCAGGTGTCAGTGGCGGCGCAGGTGGAGGCCGGGGTCGACGCCGAGACGGCGGCCCGCTTCGCCGCCTACGACACGCAGGACATCTGGCAGAAGGACAAGGACCACTTCCTCCACCCGTGGACCGACTTCTCGACGTTCCACGAGCAGGGGTCGCTCGTCGTCGCCGAGTCCGAGGGCGCCTACATCTACGACAGCGACGGGCGCCGGTACCTCGACGGCATCGGCGGGCTGTGGTGCGTCAACACCGGCTACGGGCGCACCGAGATCGCCCGGGCCATGGCCGAGCAGGCCACGAAGATGACCTACTACTCGTCGTTCGGGCACCACACGACGATCCCCGTCGCCGAACTGTCGGCCACCCTGGCCCGCCTGGCGCCCGGCCCGCTCAACCACGTGCTGTACGGCTCCGGCGGGTCGATGGCCAACGACACCGCCGTGCGTCTCATCCACTTCTACTTCAACATGCTCGGCAAGCGCGACAAGAAGGTGCTGCTGACCCGCACCAACGGGTACCACGGGTCCACCTACATGGCCATGTCGCTGACGGGCGTCGAGTACGACCACATCGGCTTCGACGTCGTCGGACCGCCGCTCGTCCAGCGGGTGTCCGGACCGGACATGTACCGCCGGCCCGAGGGCACCACCCCCGAGGAGTACACCGAGATCCTCCTGGCCGAGTTCCGGGCCAAGGTCACCGAGATCGGCCCCGACAAGGTGGCCGCCTTCTTCGCCGAGCCGATCATGGGCGCCGGCGGCGTGCTCGTCCCCCCGCCCGGCTACCTGGTCGGCATGCGCGACCTGTGCACCGAGTACGGGATCCTCTACGTGTCCGACGAGGTCGTCACCGCGTTCGGGCGACTCGGGCACTTCTTCGCCTCGGAGGACGCCTTCGGCATCGTCCCCGACATCATCTGCTCGGCCAAGGGCCTCACGTCGGCGTACGCCCCGCTGTCGGCGACGATCATCTCCGACGAGATCTACGACGTGATCAGCACCCCGCAGGCCGAGGGCGCCGTGTTCGCCCACGGCTTCACCTACTCGGGGCACCCGGTGTGCTGCGCCGCGGCGATCGAGAACATCGCCATCATGGAGCGCGAGGACATCTGCGGCCACGTGCAGCGGGTCGGCCCGTACTTCGGCGAACGCCTGGCGTCGCTGTCGGACCTCGGGATCGTCGGCGACGTGCGGGGCAGCCACTTCATGCAGTGCGTCGAGAACGTGGCCGACAAGGACACGAAGGAGCTGTTCCCCGACTCGGTGAAGGTCGGCGACCGGGTGGCCGACGCCTGCGAGAAGCGGGGCCTGATCGTGCGCCCCATCGCCCACCTGAACGTGCTGTCGCCGCCGTTGGTGCTGACCGTCGAGCAGGTCGACTGGATGGTCGACGTGCTGCGCGAGGGGATCATCGAGGTGCAGGGCGACCTGATCGCCGAGGGGCTCTGGTCGCCGGAGTGACCCGGGGACCCGACGGGTCCGCCGGTCCGGTCGCCGGGCCGAGCGGTGCCGACGGCCGACCGGCCTGGGAGGTGCTCGACGACTTCGAGCGGTTCAGCCAGGTCGACGACGTCTTCAACCGGGCGTCGTGGGACCCGGAGGTCGCCACCGACGAGGCCCGCCGATTCTTCGCCTCCTACCGGGAGCCGCTGCGGTCGTGGCGCAACGCCTCGGGCTTCGGCCAGCGGGACTACGCCATCCGCAACGCGGCGTGGCAGGTGGTCGACGTGTTCGCGGAGATGCATGACGCCGACGACCTGCGCGACGGCTTCCTCAGCCCCCTGACCCAGCTGCGCGACGGCCCCGAGGAGCGGTTCGACCTCGGCACTCCGGAGGAGGCGGCGGCCACCGTCAAGCAGGTGGCCCGCACGTTTGGCGCCGACCTGGTCGGCCTGTGTGCCCACGACGAGCGGTGGGTCTACACCGAGCGGTACGCCCGGCGGGCCGACGAGGGCCGGCCGGTCGGCCTGCCCGAGGGGATGACCAGCGTGGTGGTGGTCGGCCAGGCCATGGACCGGGACCTCGTCGACACGGTGCCCTCGGCGCTGTCGGGGGCGGCGACCGGGCTGGGCTACTCCAAGGACGCCCTGGTGCTGCTGGCCACCGCCCAGTGGCTCCGCAACCTCGGCTACCGGGCCGTGCCCAGCCTCAACGACACGGCGCTGGCCATCCCGTTGGCCATCGCTGCCGGGCTGGGGGAGTACGGGCGGCACGGCATGGTCATCACCTCCGAGTACGGGCCCCGGGTGCGGTTCGGGAAGATCTTCACCGACGCGCCGGTGGCCCACGACCGGCCGGTCGAGTTCGGGGTGACCCGGTTCTGCGAGTCGTGTCGACGGTGCACGAACGCCTGCCCGCCTGGGGCGATTCCGTCGGGTGGGCCGGTCGCCGTCAAGCTGAACCGGTCGTCGATCGGTGGCGTCCGGAAGTGGTCGGTGGACGGGGAGAAGTGCTTCTCCTACTGGGCGCAGATCGCCAACGACTGCATGATCTGCATGCGGGTCTGTCCGTACAACAAGGACTTCTCCCGACTTCGGCACCGCATCGGCCGACGCCTGGCCGGGACCCGCCTGCGGGGCCTGATGCTGTGGCTGGAGGGTCGGATCGGGTACGGGAAGCGGCTCCGTCCCCGCGACTGGTGGGCCGGCCGCGATTCCCGCCCGACCTGACCAACGACCCCGGACGGCGACGCCTGACCGGTGATTGCCCGGTCCAGCCGGTCCGGGCCCTGGGGGCCGGACCGGGGGCGTGGCTCAGGCGCGGCTGCCGCTGAAGGGGGCGGTGCCGAAGGCGCCGAGCTTGGCCTCGCCGCTGATGGCGTCGCCGTCGACCGTCGCGGTGGCCTCCACCTTGATGGGCATGGGCGACGTCATGTTGACCGTCCAGGCCAGGGAGTCGCCGTCGACGGTGCCGCCCTCGATCTCGAGGGTGCCCTGCGGTCCGGACATCGTGCCGGTCAGGGTGCCGCCGTCGGTGGCCAGGGTGAGCGTGCCCTGCTGCTCGCCCATCGGGGTCTTCATGCTCATGTTCCAGGTGCCGTCGGCGCCCATGGTTCTCTCCTTCTCTGGAGGTATCGGGTTCTCTGGAGGTGTCGGGGCCACCGTAGGTCGGGGTGGCGGTCTCAGTCGTCGTCGAAGCGGTCCTGCCCGCACCAGCCGCAACTCTCGTCGTCGGGCTCCAGGTAGCCGTTGCATCCTCCCCAGCCACAGGGGACCCGGTCCACGGACCCGCACCGCGGGCAGACGTCCTCGCCGAAGCCCAGCCACTCGTCGCAGCACCAGCAGAGTCGCGGTTCGCCCATGTCGGGAACCTAGGGAGTGCCTGTGACGGCCGCCCGACGCCACCTCTCGGGCGTGACCTTCCTGGCGCATGATCTCCCGGAGCGCTGTCACAGCCCGTGCCTACGGTTGGGACATGAGCGACTTCTGGGACGACGACGGTTCCAATTCGGGCGGCTCGACGGGCGGTTCGGACTCGGGCGGTTCGGGTGGCGGCTCGGGCCGGCACTGCGATGCCTGCAACGAATGGATGGAGCCGTCCGATACGCACTGCCCCAGTTGCGGCAGCTCCCGCTGAGGGGGGCCTGTTGAGGCGGCGCCCGCCACTGGCGGGACGCGCGTCCGACGGGCGGGTCAGCCGCCGCGCCTGACCGGGACGGCGGCCGGCTTCCGGAACACCAGGCCGCGGACGTTCGCGGCCGAGGGCCCCCCGTCCAGGACCACGTCCTCGGGCAACAGGTCGAGGACGGCGTCGACGGCGGCGACGGTCTGGAGCCGGGCCAGATGCCGGCCCAGGCACAGGTGTGGCCCCTTCACGAACGCCAGTTGCAGGTGGGCCTCGGGGCGGGCCACGTCGTAGCGGTCCGGGTCGGCGAACACCGCGGGGTCCCGGTTGGCCCCGGCCAACGACACCGTGACCAGGTCGCCGCTCCGGATGGCCACACCGGCCAGGACCACGTCCCGGGTGGCGTAGCGGTCGACGAGGGTGGCCGCCGGCTCCATGCGCAACGACTCCTCCACGGCGCCCGCCACCAACGACCGGTCGGCCCGGACGGCGGCCAGCTGGTCGGGAGCGCCCAGCAGGTGGGCCAGGGCGTTGGCCGTCATGCCCTCCGAGGTCTCGATGGCGCCGAACATCACCACCGCCGTGTTCGAGAAGACCTCGTCGGCCGTCAACGAGCCGTCACTGGCGACGGCGGCCAGCATCGACCCGGTTGCTTCGGCCACCGTCCGGTCGACCTCGGCCCGGAGGTCGGCCACGGCCCGACGGGTGTCGTCGCCGACGTCGCGGCCGGCGTTGACCCCCTCGACGCCCGCAGAGATGGCCCGGTACCAGCCCAGGATCCGGTGGGGGTCGTCGTCGACGAGGCCGAGGGCCCGGGCGATCACTGACACGGCCAACGGCCCGGCCAGTCCCGCCCGCAGGTCGGCCTGACCGGCCGCCGCGAGTTCCGCAGCGGATCCAGCGGCCAACCGTCGGGCCTCGGCGATCGTCCACGCTTCGAAGCCGTCGCGCACGGTGGCGGCCTGGAACGGCGGGGCGAACGGTGCCCGGTGCCGGCCGTGCTCGTCGCCGTCGGTCGACAGCATGCTGGGGCCGACCACCCGGGCCGTCGAGAAGCGGGGGTCGTCGACCGTGTAGGCCTCGGCGTCCCGGAGCACCTCGAGGGCGGGCTCCCGGGCGGTGACCAGCCAGCCTCCCAACGCCGGCAGCCACGACACCGGCTCGGTGGCCCGGAGCCGCGCCAGGTGCGGGTGCACGTCGCCCGCCAGGTCGTCCAGCGTGAGCGACGCCCCGACGGGGAACCGGTCGACCGCGGCCATCCTCAGCCCAGCACCGTGCCGGTGGTCGCCGACCCCGACCGCAGGCGGGAGAACGCCCCAAGGTCCAGGGACTGCCCGATCCGATCGCACCAGGTGGTGACCGGTTCGGCGTCGTGGTCGTGGCCGGCCTCGCAGGCATCGACGAGGTCCCGGACGACCTGGCCGACCAGCGGGGCGTTCTTGAACTGGTTGCCCGACGTCCCGATGGCCACGTAGAAGCCGTCGAGCGAGGTCCGGTCGTAGATGGGCACCCAGTCCGGGGTGACGTCGTACACGCCGGCCAGCCCGGCGGGCCGGAGGGGGACGGCCAGGTCGGGGACCCGCCGGGCGAGGCGCCACACCTGGGCCTCGAAGCACGCCACCGTCGGCGTCGTCGAGACCCCATCGGGATCCTCGACCCACTCCAGCGGGTCGCAGTCCGGTTCGACGCCGCCGACCAGCAGCGTGCCGCCCGCCTGCGGACGGGTGTAGTAGCCGAGGTCCAGGTCGGCGACCATGGCCCCGCCGTCATCGAGGCCGAACCCATCGGGGGCGGGGACCACGTGCACCTCCTGGCGCATGGGCCGGTTGGCGACCGGCCCGTCCTCGGGCCCGGTGAACACCCCGGCCAGACGGTTCAGGCCGGCGCTCCACGGGCCGGCGGCGTTGACCACCACCGGCGCGTCGATCCGCGATCCATCGGCCAGCACCACCCCGGCGACCCGACCTGCCGCGGTCCGGGGCACCTCGACGACCTCGGTACGGAGGCGGAGCTCAGCGCCGTGTCGCCGGGCGGCGTCCATCAGGTTCACCGCGGCGAGGCGGGGGTCGTC
The DNA here is from genome assembly GCA_016845305.1 of Acidimicrobiales bacterium. Taxonomy (GTDB): domain Bacteria; phylum Actinomycetota; class Acidimicrobiia; order Acidimicrobiales; family MedAcidi-G1; genus UBA9410. The sequence goes on along the minus strand of JAERSW010000017.1, from coordinate 22,675 downwards.
GATGAAGCCGCCGCCGGTGGTGAGCACGGCGTCGATGCGTCCGGACGGAGCGTCGCCGAAGGCAGGGTCGTCGGGCCGGCGCGGCGGGTGGAACCGACCGGTGTCCAGCGCCGGGAACCGTCGGGCCAGCTCGTCCTCGTCGAGCACCTCGTGCGGGACGCCGACGGTCGACAGCAGGCGGGTGGCGTCCACGCGGGGGAATCCCGGCGGCTCGAGGAACAGCATCGGGCACCGGACGAATCGGGCCAGGGGCTCCCCGTCAGGACCGCCGTGGGTCGTGGCGCCGGTCGTGTCGCCGGACCCCGGTCCCAGGTGCCCGACTCCCAGATGCCCGGCCCAGTCGGCCCACCGGTGTGCCGACTCCCACGCGGCGGACACCCCGGCCAGCGTCGAGTAGTTGAAGCGGACGACGGCCGAACTGGAGCTGGTCGAGCCGGCGCCCACCGCGTCGCCCCGGTCGACGACCACCACCGACCGACCGGCGCGTTGCAACTCCAGGGCGATCGATGCGCCCATCACTCCAGCTCCGACCACCACCGCGTCCGGCACGGTCGCCGATGGTAGGACGCGGGTCTCCGGTGGACCGATCCGATGCCTGGCTCCTCCGGCCAACCCTTCCGACCGGACCACCGGCTCGCTTCGCCGGGACGGGCGCCTGTTTCCTGAGAGTGGCTCCACCGCTACCCTCGTGCGACCTCGGTACCATTGGGGCACCGGATCCGGAGCCCGGGAGACGAGTGGGCCCTGGTGGACCGGAGGAGGAGTGGAGATCCAGGCATGATCCAGATGGATGACCAGTTCGGACACGTCTTCTCCTCTGACGACGTGTGCCGGGTGGTGGGCGAACGGGTCCGTGACTCCCGTCGGGCCCTCGGCCTGACCATGGCCCAGTTCGCCGAGGTGGCCGAGATCTCCCTCGGCATGGTCTCCAAGATCGAGCACGGCCAGACCTCGCCCAGCCTGTCGACCCTGACCCGCCTGGCCCACGCCGCCCGAGTGCCCATCACGGCGTTCTTCCGGGGCCTCGACGAGGAGCACGACGTGGTGATCGTCCGGGCCAGGGAGCGCATGGAGATCCTCCACGAGGGCACCCGCCCCGGCCACGTCTACGAGGACCTGGGCTCGCTGCGGGGGCCGACCCGGATCATCGAGCCGATGATGGTCACCCTCGAGGCCTCCGACGAGGTGTTCCCGCTCTTCCAGCACGAGGGCGTCGAGTTCCTCCACATGCTGGAGGGGTCGATGGACTACGGCTACGGCCCCAAGAACTACCGGCTCGAGGCCGGCGACACCATCCAGATCCACGGCGAGGTGGCCCACGGCCCCGTCGAGCTGGTCGAGGTGCCGGTCCGGTTCATGTCGGTGAAGGTGTTCCCGGCGCCCGAGTAGGCGTCACGGGCCACGACGACGCGAACGGGGGAGGGGAGCCGAGACCATGGGCGTCCTGTGGCTGATCGGAGCCCACCGCAGCGGCTTCCTGTTCCTGCTGCTGTTGGCCGCCCTCGGGCTCACGTTCTGGGAGGCCCGCCAGCAGGGCTTCGACCGACGCCTCACCCTGTGGTGGTTGTCCGTGGTGGGCATGACCCACGTACTCGGCTTCCTGGCCCTGCGCATCTGGGTGGCGCGACGTGGCTCCCAGGGTGGTTCCCCGGGTGGCGACTCGGCCGGTGGTGCCGCGTGAAGCCGCCGACCCGGTGGTCCCGTCCGGCCCAGGTGATGGTCGTCCTCGGCCTGTTGCTGGTCTTCGGCTACCTCAACGGATGTCTGGGCGACGACCAGGTGAAGGTGACCGAGGCCGAGGCCGTCGAGATCGCCCGCGCCGAGATCGACTTCGAGCCGACCGAGGTGTCGACCAAGTTCGGCCGGTCGGGCTTCGGTGCCCGTCCGGTGTGGGCGGTGCTGTTCCTCGTGCTGTCGACCGATCCCGACGATCCGGACGGCTTCGAGCACCGGGCGGTGGTGGAGATCGACGCCACCAATGGAAGCGTCAACGACGTCCGCGTCGACCAGGGTTCCGATTCCGACTGATCCACGCCGACTCCCGGGGTTTCGCGCCCGGGGTTCGCACCCGGGGACTCGCTCCCGGGGAGTACCGCCCCCCCCGCCCCTCACCCGGGAAAATGTGACAAAAGTCATGAGTTCACTGGCACGGGCGGTCGTTTCCCCCTAAGGTCACCTCCGACCAATGAGGGAGCCGGTCGGCGCCCCGCGGTTCCCAGGGTGGGTGAGAGCACGTGGGCCGTCCCCGGCAGCAAGGGGGACAGAGCACATGCGTGCATCCGTACGTTCCTCGGTGAGTGAGGTGTCGGCATGACGATCGACACCGTGTTCGTCGAGAACTACTACTTCGTCACCGTCGTGTTCATGTGGCTGTTGCACGTGGGCTTCATGAGCTATGAAGCCGGCGTCAGCCGTCGCAAGAACGTCATGGCGACGGCGATGAAGAACATCATGACCATCGCGGTGGTGACGCCCGCGTTCTACTACGCCGGTTGGTGGACCTACTTCTGCATGTCAGAGGGTCTCATCCCGACCATCGGCGACGCCGTCCACGGCGGTGAGTGCACGTACGCACTGCCGTGGGAGGAGTACATGGGCCCGCACCTCGGGGACAACATCACGGCCGTCTTCTGGGCGGCCTTCCTGCTGTTCTCGTGGACGACCGGTTCGATCATGTCGGGTGCGACGCTCGAGCGGATCCGGATCAGCGCCTACCTGGTGCTGACCGTGGTCCTCGGTGCGTTCATCTGGATCATCGCCGCCGCCTGGGGCTGGAGCTGGCATGGCTGGCTGGTCATCCACTTCGGCTTCCACGACTTCGCCGCCTCCGGCGTGGTCCACGGCGTGGCCGGCATCTTCGCCCTCGGCGTGCTGTTGAACCTCGGTCCACGGATCGGCAAGTTCGACAGCAACGGTGGCGTGCGGCAGTTCCTGCCCCACAACCTCCACATGACGCTGATGGGCCTGATGATCATCTTCACGGCCTTCTACGCCTTCTACGCCGCCTGCCTGGCCATCACCTCGGACTCCGTCCCCGGTTGGGCCAACATCTACGGCAACCCGACGACGCTGGGCGCCATCACGTTCACCATCACGGTGGCGTTCGCCGGCGGCTTCATGAGCGGCTACATCTGCTCCAAGGGCGACCCGTTCTGGACGCTGTCCGGTGGCCTGGCCGGCGTGATCGCCGTGTCGTCGGGCGCCGACGTGTACCACCCGTCGCTCACCTACCTGCTGGCCATGTTCGGTGGCGCCGCCGCGGTGTGGATCGGCACCTGGCAGGAGGAGAAGATGCGGGTCGACGACGCCGTCGGGGCGGTCGCCGTCCACGGCTGGGTCGGCTTCCTGGGCGTCCTGCTCATGGGCATCTTCGGCGGGGGCACCCCCACCGGAGCGCTCGGCAACGGCGACGTCGACGTCACGATCCTCGGCCAGCTGGTCGGCATCGCGGCGCTCTTCCCGCTGGCCTTCCTGTCCGGCTACATCGTCTCCGGCATCCTCAAGAAGCTGAACCTCCTGCGGGTCCCGCCGGAGGTCGAGGTGGCCGGTCTCGACAAGGCCGAGTTCGACATGGACTTCTTCCCCGACCACGAGCTGGCCGACGAGAAGATCGTCCTGGCCGACGGCTCCACGGTCTCCGCAGGCCCGGTCCTGCGCGAGGCCTACGGCCAGATCGTCCGCTGAGCCGTGCTGCAGACCATCGGGGCCATCGTCCTCATGTACGCCGTCGTCCTGACGGCGGGCATCTGGGCGACCCGGAAGTCCCGGGCCCTGAAGGCCGCAGCCGAGCTCGAGAACCAGAAGAACTTCTAGAGAGGAGAGTGATCGAGGATGGACACGTTCCCCTTCGATTCTTGGGAGGAGGCGATCGCCGACGGCGGTGCCTTCTTCACCTGGGCGGGCAGCCAGGGGATGATCAACCTGCTCACCGTGCTGGGCGTCGGGGCGTTCCTCGTCAGCCTGGTGTACCTGATCCGCAACGAGAACAGCCACCTGAACGACGCCGCGGCTCGACTCGGTGACCCGGGAGGCGAGTGAGATGTCCCGACAGATCGGGTTCAACGAGAACCAGACCCACAAGAAGGGCTACGAGAAGGCCCTGATCGCGATCAGCATCGCCTGCATCGTCTTCGTCATCATCGCCGTGAACACGGTCGGTGGTGGCGGCGGCTGCTGCTGAGCCGTCTGCTGATCCGGACCTGAGGATCGATGACGGCGGCTCGGCGCCTCCGCCTCGCGGAGGTGCTGGCCGCCGTCACCATCCTCGCCATGCTCCTGGGGTGGGCCGACGAACCCGAGTCGGTCCGCGGCCTCCAGGACTCCGAGGGCCAGTTGGTCCTCCTGACCGGTGTCGTGTCGCTGGTCCTGATGCGACTGGGCAACCGGGCGGCGTGGATCGCCGCCGGCTTCGCCACCGCCGTGTCGTGGCGGGCCATCGTGCAGCTCGGCGGCGACGCCGGCTGGGGCCTGCGCCTCGCCGTGCTGACCGCCACGCTGGCCACGGCCACCCTGGTGTGGCACATGCTCTCCGAGGTCCGGGAGAACGCACCTGACTGACCGGGCACGCGCCCGCCACCGTCGGCGGGAGCGGCCATGGGTGAGCCATGGGTGACACTGTCTCCGTGAGCGGGAGCCGCACCTACGACGTCGCCGTGGTGGGCGCCGGGATGATCGGCGCCTCCGCGGCCCGGCACCTGGCCGACGCCGGCGTCGACGTGGTGCTCGTCGGCCAGGCCGAGCCCGCCGACCGTCGGACCCACGACGGGGTGTTCGCCAGCCACCACGACGTGGCCCGGGTGAGCCGGACCGTCGATCCCGACCCGGTCCGGGCCTGGCTGGGCGACCGGTCGGTTCCCCAGTTCGCCGACGTGGCGGCCCGGACGGGGGTCACGGCCGTCAACCCGGTCGGACACCTGTGGGTCGAGGCGGCCCCGGGCCTCGACCTGGTCGCCGCCTCCGGCGATCGGTTCGGACGGGAGTGCGTGCGCCGCGACGCCGCGGCCACCGCCGAGGCGTTCCCGTTCCTGGAGGCGGGCTCCGGCGACAGCCTCTGGGAGCCGCCGCCCGCCGGGTCGGTGGACCCGCGGGCCCACGTCCGGGCCGAGACGGCCGCCGCGGTGGCCGCCGGAGCCACCCATGTCGAGGCCCTGGTGGGGTCGGTGTCCGTCGATCGTGGCGGACCGGTGGTGGTGTCCACGGACGCCGGCGACATCACGGCGGACCGTGTGCTGCTGGCCACCGGGGCGTTCTCGGGCCATGGCGACACCCCGGCCGCTGGGCTGGACCTCGAGTACGCCCTGCACACGCAACTGCTGGTGCACCTCGACGGCGACGAGGTCGACCGGCTGGCCGGGATGCCCAGCATCATCGGCAAGGACGCGGACCCTGCCGACGACTTCTACCTGACACCCCCCGTTCCCGATCTGCGTCCCCGGGGACCTGGTGACCGGTGGATCCTCAAGATCGGATCGCCGCAGGACGACCACGTCCGGGTCGGTGCCGACGAGCTGGCGGCCTGGTTCCGGACCGACGGCGATCCGACCTTCGCCGCCAATCTGTCCAGGATCCTCGAGCGCCTCGTGCCGGGCCTCCGGGACGTGGGCCGATGGACCACCTCGTGCGTCACCACCTACACGCCGTCTGGGCACCCGTTCATCGACTGGCTGGACAGGGACGCCGGAAGCGCAGGAGCTCCAGGCGCGGGCAGGGTGGCGTGCGCCATCGGCGGCAACGGCTACGCCGCCAAGTGCGCTCCGGCCCTCGGCGAGCTGGCCGCCGGGCTCTTCCTGGAGGGGGCTCCGGGCCGGGCATGGCCGACCGAGGTCGACCGGGGACTGTTCCGGAAGAGGTTCGCCGGCTGAGCGGCCCTCCGGGCCGGGCCCGAGCTCAGGCCCGGACGCGCTCCTTGTCCGGGTCGTAGTGCGGGAACCGCACCACGGTGGCCGGCAGGCGCTTCTGGTGCCCGTCCATCTTCCCGACCTCGACCGCGGTGCCGATCTCGGCGTGCTCGACGGCCATCCGGCACAGGGCGATGTTCGTCCCGAGAATGGGCGACCGGGTTCCGCTGGTGACCACGCCGACCTGCTGGCGGCCGACCATCACCGGGTCACCGTTGCCGGCCGGCTCGTCACCGACCAGCTCCAGGCCCACCAGGGTGCGCTGCGGGTGCTCCTTGCCGCGGACCAGGGCGTCCCGACCGATGAAGTCGTCCTCCTTGGTCTTGAGCGGCACCGTGAACCCGATGCCGGCCTCCAGCGGCGTGGTCTGGTCGCAGAACTCGTAGCCGGCGAAGATCAGGCCGGCCTCGATGCGCAGCATGTCGAGCGCCTCGAGCCCGAGCGGGGCGAGGCCCTTCGGCTGGCCGGCCGCCCAGATGGCGTCCCACACGGCCGGAGCGTCCGCCGGATGGCAGAACACCTCGAAGCCCAGCTCGCCGGTGTAGCCGGTGCGCGACACCACGATCGGGATGCCGTGCTCGTCGCCGATGCGGCCCACCGACAGGCGGAACCAGCCCAGCTCCTCGACGCTGGCCTGGTCGGGCCGGGTCCAGATGACCTCGGACAGGATCTCCCGGCTGAGCGGGCCCTGGACCTGCACGTTGTGGAGCTGGTCGGTCGAGTCGCGCACCCAGGCGTGGAGGCCCCGCTCCTCGGCCTGCTGACGCAGCCACAGGCCGCTGGAGTCGCAGCCGCCGATCCACCGGAAGTTGTCGGGTCCGAGGCGGAACACGGTCCCGTCGTCGATCATGCCGCCGGTGTCGTAGCAAATGGCCGTGTAGACGACCTGTCCGACGGCCAGCTTGCGGATGTTGCGGGTCACGCAGGTCTGCAGCAGCAGCTCGGCGTCGGGGCCGGTCACCTCGTACTTGCGCAGCGGCGACAGGTCGATGATCCCGGCCTTCTCCCGGACCGCCCAGTACTCGGCGACGGCGCCGTGGTTGGTGTAGTCGTTGGCCAGCCAGTAGCCGTTGTACTCGGTGAAGTTCCGGGTCAGCTCGGAGGTTCGGGCGTGGAAGCCCGTCTCCTTGGTGAGCTCGGGGGCGGCATCGGTGCTCATGCGGAAGGCCGTCGCTTTCTTGAAGGTGTTGGTCGCCGGGTAGACGCGGACGTGGATGTCGGTGGGCTGCCAGCCGTTGGCGGCGTCGATGTCGCACGGGCACGCCGACGACACGCAGACCAGGTCGGTCAGGGCCCGGAGCAGCACGTAGTCGCCGGGCCGCGACCACGGCTCCTCGAAGTAGAGCTGGTTCGCGTCGTCGAGGTTGGTGTTGTAGAAGAAGTTGATGGCCTCCCAGCCGCGGCGGGGGGCGATGTCGTAGGGGGCCAGCGCACGGTTGAAGTTGTCGCTGCAGTTGACGTGGCCCGGGTAGCCCATGTCCTCGTAGTACTTGGCGTTGCAGGCCGTGTTGAAGGTGTCGTGACGTCCGACGGTGTCGTGGACGATCTCGACCATGGGCTGGAAGTCGAGGCTGTAGTACTTCGAGTAGAGGCCGGGCATGGGGTAGCTGGCCCCCATGAGGCTGCGGGTGATGGTGGCGTCCAGCGCCGCCTCGACCCCGCCGTCGAGGCGGGAGGCGTCGAAGCACTGGAAGTCGGAGCACTCGCGGCCCTCGACGTCGATGACCTGGATGAACTCGCCGGCCTTCACCTCATAGGCCTGCGCGGTCGCCGCGTCGATGCGGATGTCCTGGTTCTGATCGGCCAACGGGGCGGGCAGGACCTCGAGGCCGCGGGCCGGGGGTGCGGTGCGGTGGACGAAGGCGATGACGTCGGTGGGCGGGTCCTGTTCGTGGGGGGCCATCTGCCGGCCGAGGACGCCGGGGACGCCGACCACGCAGACCACGTCGGTGGACGCGGTCAGCCACGTCGTCTGGCCGGCGGGGGAGTCGGGAGCGAAGAGGTGGACGGCGGTCGCCGCGGCGAGGTCGATGCCCTTGTCGGCCAGGGCGTGGGCCACCCGGCGGGCGTCGGGCTGGTCGCCGGCGAGGATCGAGGTGATGCCCGTCGCCGGGCCGGTGCCTGTGGCCGGGCCGGTGCCGGGAGCACCGTCCCCGGCGGTCGCCTCGAGCAGCCCGGGGTCCGATCGGCCGTCGCGGTCGAAGGCGGCCACCTCGACGGGCTGGCGGCCCTCGGGGTCGATGACCTCGAGGCGGTCGCCGGCGCCCAGGAGCACCGCGGTCACCGCGCCACCGGTCACCCGGTAGCGCTCCACGCCGGGCTGCAGGTTCGCCATGCCGGGTACCAGCAGGCGGGGGCCCTCGGCCACGGTGATCGTCATGCGTCTCGTTCCCCCCGACCGCCTCGGCGGCCCGTTCGTCCCCTCCGTCGGCCGACCCGGAGGTCGGCAGACGGGCTGTGACCCGTTGATCCTGTCACCGGAAACCCTGTCACCGGAAACGATGTCTGACCAGCGGATCTCTCCGTGATCTCCCTTCTGTGTAGAGAATCGCTACTCACAGGGAAGATTTCACTGGCAGTGAGTGTACTTGATTGGTATGGTGCCCCCGTCCGGAACGCGTGACCGCGGACACAGGTCCCTCCCCGGGGCCGGCAGCTGCACCAGGTCGCGAGAAAGCGCCGACGAAGGCGCAGGGGGGAACCAGGGGAACCATGACCGACATCCAGGCCTTCATCGAGGCAGAGGGGCGGGCCGAACAGGTCGCCGAGGTCCAGAAGCGCATCGAGGCCGAGGGCATCCAGTACCTCTACTGCCAGTTCGTGTCCGTCACCGGACGCATCATGGGCAAGGGCATCCCGGCCAAGCACTTCGCCACCATCGCCAACAAGGGCTTCCAGCTGGTCTACGGCGCCACGGCCAACCTGTTTATCGACCGCCACGGCGAGTACATCGGCTACGGCCCCGAGGCCCGCGAGCTGGTCGGCGTGGCCGAGCCCGAGACCTTCATGCCGCTCCCCTGGGACCCCAAGACGGCCCGGGTGTTCTGCACCCTGTTCCGCGGTCGCGAGGAGGAGGTCGATCCCGGCGCCTTCCTGACCGCCGACTGTCGCGGCAACCTCAAGCGCATCCACGCCGAGTTCGAGGCCAAGACCGGCCTCCACCTGCGGGCCGGCACCGAGCCGGAGATGATGTGGCTGAAGGCCGACGAGAACGGCAAGCCGACCGTCGAGGGCCTCACCAAGCCGAACTGCTACCACATCGACCAGTTCGCCGAGCTGCAGCCGCTCATCCACAAGGTGGTCGAGTACTCGACGGCCATGGGCCTCGACATGATCCAGGGCGACCACGAGGACGCCCCGGGCCAGCTGGAGCTCAACTTCAACTTCGACCGGGCCGACCTGACGGCCGACCGGCTCACCACCTACCGCCAGATCTGCAAGCAGGTCGGCCGTGAGATGGGAGCCTTCCCGTGCTTCATGCCCAAGCCGTTCATGGGCGTGTCGGCCAACGGCTGCCACCACAACATCTCGCTGTGGGACGGCGAGCCGGACGCCGGCGGTGCCAACAAGTTCATGCCCGAGGGCGACAACCCGCAGCTGCCGGGCCCCATCGGCATGAAGGCCATCGGCGGGATCATGGAGCACCTGCGGGCGCTGACCTGCCTGGGTTCGCCGACCGTGAACTCCTACCGCCGCCTGTGGGACACCGGCTTCTGGGCGCCCGTCTTCGCCGACTGGGGCTTCCAGAACCGCACCACCGCCCTGCGCATCAGCGCCCCGGGCCGCTTCGAGTACCGCTCGGTGGACTCGGCCGTGAACCCGTACCTGACCTTCGCGGCGCTCATCAAGTCCATGGAGGACGGCCTGGACCGGAACCTGGACCCGGGCCCGCCCGAGGAGCGCAACATCTACGAGGCCATGAACCAGGGCAAGGACGTCAAGAAGATCCCGCTGTCGCTCGGTGAGGCGCTGGACGCCCTCCGGGCGGACGAGGTCGTGAAGAGCGCGCTGCCCGGCGAGATGTTCATGGTGTTCGAGCACTACAAGCGCGACGAGTGGGAGCGCTTCATGGCCACCGTGACCGACTGGGACGTCGAGGAGTACCTGGACATCCTTCCCTAGGCCACCACCAGAGGGCCCGCCTCCAGGTTCCACCCCCTGGAGCCGGGCCACCGGTCTGGCGGCCGGGTCGTGGGGTCCCACCCACTCCACGACCCGGTCGCCGGTTCCGGGACCCGGCCAGCACCCGAACGACCCGAACCCTCGAGAACCGACCCTCGAGAATCGACCCTCGAGAACCGATCAGCGAAGACCAATCCTCAAGAAACAGGAGACACGACATGTGCGGCATCGCCGGCATCATCCATCGTGACGGCTCCGCCGACATCGGCGCCGAGCTCACCGCGATGCTCCAGTCCATGAAGCACCGGGGCCCCGACAGCACCGGCTACGCCATGTACGGGCAGCCCGACGACCTGGTCGTCGTCCGGTTCATGCTCGCCGAGCCCAACAACATGGGCGGCTTCGGCATGGACGAGAAGATGGAACGCAACCGCGCCGAGGTCGAGGCCCGCCTGGCCAAGATCGGTGCCGACCTGGCCACCATCCAGACCGAGAGCGGCGGCTACGCCTTCCGGGCCACCGTCCGCTACGGCGGCGACCTGAAGCCGCTGGCCGACTACCTCGAGGACATCGACGGCTGCGAGGTCCTGTCGCTCGGCAACTCGCTGGAGATCGTCAAGGACCTCGGCGACGCCCAGACCGTGCACGAGCAGTACCAGCTCGGGAACCTGACGGGTACCCACGGCATCGGGCACGTCCGCATGGCGACGGAGTCCGACGTCGACCTGGCCAGCGCCCACCCCTACTGGGCGTACCCGTTCGCTGACGTGTCGGTCGTCCACAACGGCCAGCTCACGAACTACCACGTGTGGCGCCGCCGGCTCGAGCGCATGGGGCACCGCTTCCAGTCGGAGTGCGACTCGGAGATCATCGCCGTGTACCTGGCCCAGCAGCTGGAGAACGGCCTGCCGCTCGAGTCGGCGATGAAGCACAGCCTCGACGACTTCGACGGCGTGTTCACCTACCTGGTGGCCACCGGAAGCGAGCTGGGCGTCGCCAAGGACGAGATGGCCGCCAAGCCGCTCGTCCTGATGGAGACCGACGACCTGGTGGTGATGGCGTCCGAGGAGATGGCCATCCGCGCCCTGATGGGCCGTGAGGTCGAGAGCCGCGATCCGTTCGAGAGGGAGGTCCTGACGTGGCAGGTGTGAGCACGAAGAGCGGCGTCGTCTACGACGCCCGGGGCCTGGTCGAGCCGGACCCCGAGCCGCCGATGACGGCGGAGATCGACGGCGACAGCGCGGTCATCGACGCCACCGACCTGACCACCAGGAAGATCAACCTGGAGCTCAAGCGGGTCGTCTACGACGAGGGCGTGAACAACGTCACCATCGTCAACCCCGGTTCCAAGCACTCGCTGGGCGTGGGCATCCTCAAGCGTTGCAACATCACGTTCGAGGGCAGCCCCGGCTGGTACGCCTGCGGCCTGATCGACGGGCCGGAGGTCCAGATCAACGGCCGGGTCGGCTGGTCGCTGGGCGAGAACATGATGTCCGGCTCGGTGGTGGTCGAGGGCCCCGCCGGCTCGCTGACCGGAGCGGCGCTGCGTGGCGGCGACCTGGTCGTCAAGGGCAACGTCGGCGCCCGGACCGGCATCGACCAGAAGGGCGGCACGATCATCGCCCTGGGCTCGGCCGGCATCAACACCGGCTTCATGATGCAGCGTGGTCGTCAGATCATCTGCGGGGACGTCAACGACGGCCTGGGCGACTCGATGTACGACGGCGTGATCTACGTCGGCGGCAACGTGGCCTCGCTCGGCGTGGACTGCGTGCCCGGCGAGATGAACGACGACGACGTCGAGTTCATCAACCGCAAGTTCGAGATCTACGACCTGGGCACCCCGCCGGACCTGAAGAAGTTCGAGTGCGGCAAGGTGCTCCACAACTACGACGCGCTGGAGCCTTCCGAGCGCAAGCTCGTGCTCTAGGAGGGACGACGATGCCTGAAGCGAACGACATCAAGGGCGTGGACACGCCGGCCGTGGACACGAACGCGCCGACCGACGTCATCGGCAAGAGCAAGATCTTCACGCCGGAGGTCATCAACGACATCCACGTGAAGGCCGAGCTGGGCCGCTACCGCATGCGCGGGTTCTCGCTGTTCAAGAAGATCCCGCACTGGGACGAGCTGGTGTTCCTCCCCGGAACGCTGACCCGCTTCGTGATCGAGGGCTACCGCGAGAAGTGCGAGACGAAGACCACCATCGGTGGGCGCTTCGCCGCCAAGCCGCTGGAGTTGGACATCCCCGTCTACATCACCGGCATGAGCTTCGGTGCCCTGTCGATCGAGGCGAAGCAGGCCCTGGCCAAGGGCGCCTCGATGGCCGGTTCGGCGACGTGCTCCGGCGAGGGCGGCATGATCCCGCCGGAGCGGGACCTGTCGACGAAGTGGTTCTACCAGGTCATCCAGAGCCGGTACGGGTTCAACCCGCACCACCTGATGCTGGCCGACGCCATCGAGTTCTTCATCGGCCAGGGCTGCAAGGTCGGCCTGGGCGGCCACCTGATGGGCCAGAAGGTCACCGAGCAGGTGGCCGAGATGCGCTCGCTGCCCGCCGGCATCGACCAGCGGTCCCCGGCCCGCCACCCCGACTGGATCGGCCCCGACGACCTGTCGCTGAAGATCCAGGAGATCCGGGAGGCCACCAACTACCAGGTGCCGATCCAGCTCAAGCTGGGTTCGTCCCGGGTGTACGACGACGTCCGGATGGCCGCCAAGTGCGGTCCCGACTCGATCTACCTGGACGGTGCCGAGGGTGGCACCGGTGCCGGGCCGCACCTCGCCACCGAGGAGACCGGCATCCCGCTGATGGCCGCCATCCCCGAGGCCCGACGGGCGCTCGAGGACGTCGGCCTGGCCGACGAGGTCGACCTCGTGGTGGCCGGCGGCATCCGCAACGGCGGTGACGTGGCCAAGTGCCTGGCGCTGGGCGCCAAGGCCGTGGCGCTCGGCACCGCGGCGCTGATGGCCCTGAACTGCAACAAGCACATCGAGGGCGTGACCGACTACGAGGGCACCATCGGCGTGCCGGCCGGCGAGTGCTACCACTGCCACACCGGCCGCTGCCCGGTGGGCGTCGCCACCCAGGACGTGGAGCTGCGGGCCCGCCTGGACGTCGACGAGGCCGCCCTGCGGGTCTACAACTACCTCCACACGCTGACCATGGAGGTCCAGCTGCTGGCCCGTGCCTGCGGCAAGACCGACATCCACAGCCTCGAGCCGGAGGACCTCGCCGCCCTGACCCATGAGGCCGCGGCGATGGCCAAGGTGCCGCTGGCCGGCACGACCTACATCCCGGGTGTCAGCGAGGAACGGGCCCTGCAGGAGATGAAGGACATGATGGCCAAGCAGCTGGCCGAGAGCGGAAGGAACTGAGCACCATGGCACCGAAGCACACCGTCGCCATCGACGCCGAGGCCCTGGCCGGCAAGCGGTTCGAGTACCAGGAGGACATGTCCCTGGTCGAGGACCTCGACCTGATGGAGCTGACGCCGGGCAAGGACCTGAACTGGCTGGAGGACATCCACCTGCTGGTGGAGGACGGCACCCCCGCGGTGTTCGACCGGAACTCCAACTCGTTCCTCAAGATCTACTTCGACATCCCGGAGGGTCGCGAGGACGAGATCGCCCGCAAGGTGCTGATGAAGCACCTGATCTCCGGCAACTCCTACGGCATCCAGCTGAAGGAGAAGCACTGTAAGTATCACCAGGTGGAGCTGGGCCCGTGGGTCGCCGACTCCAAGTCGGTCGGGGACAACTGGACCCCGCCGGTACTGGAGGGCTGGGAGCCCCCGCTCCACTGACCTGAGGGTTCCCCTCTCCGAGAGACCAGGAGTGCGTGATGAGCGCGTCCAACGAACTGCCCGAGTCCGTCCGGTACTGCATCATCGGTGCCGGCATCCACGGCCTGTCCACCGCCTGGCACCTGGCCCGCGAGCTGAAGGCCCGCGGCACCGGTGACGGCAGCGACATCGTCGTCATCGAGAAGTCCGAGGCGGGCGCCGGCCCGTCGGGCATCGCCTGCGGCGTGGTCCGCAACAACTACTTCCAGCCGGCCATGCGCGAGCTCATGGCGCACTCGGTGGAGGTGTGGGAGGCCAACGCCGAGGCGTTCGAGTACCACCCGGTCGGCTACCTGCAGATCTCGTACGACGAGATGCGCGACGACGTGCTGACGATCCACGAGCAGCAGGCGGCCATCGGATACGAGTCGGTCTTCATCGACGGCGAGGCCGAGACGCACGCCTACATGAAGGGCATCTTCGACGACTGGCGGGCCACCGGCGTGTCCAGCGTGCTGCACGAGAAGAAGGGCGGCTACGCCCACAACATGGCCACCGTCAACGGCCTGCTGGCCAAGGTGGAGGCCGAGGGTGTCAACGTGGTGTCCGGCACGATGGTCACCGAGCTGGTGGTCGATGGTGGGGCGGTGACGCACCTGGTGGCCCGTCGGGGCACCGAGTCGTCGACCATCGCCGTCGACCAGGTGATCGCCGCGGCCGGCCCGTGGGTGCCGAAGCTGTGGGAGATGCTGGACCTGCCCGACACCACCGACGTGGTGTCCGGCGGGACGACGCACACGGTGCCGACGTGGAAGTTCTGGGCCCTGCAGGAGGGCACGCTCGACGTCGACCCCGGCTACCTGATGAACAACGAGGGCTCGATGCCGCCGGTGGTCCACGTGGACGCCGACGCGACGCTGCACGACGAGGACGGCAACGTGCTGGTCGAGGGCAAGTGGGGCATCTACTACAAGCCCGACTTCAACTTCGGCGGCGTGCAGGGCGGCTACATGCCGTACCCGGTGGAGAAGCCGTGGCGTGACGTGGCCATCGACCCGTACGGTCCGGCCAGCCCCGACTTCGTGGTCGGCGAGGACTTCCGGGCCGTGTGGGCCGCGGCGCTGTCGCACTGCCAGGAGCGCTTCGAGGGCAAGGCCAGCCTGATGAGCCACGCTCCGTCGGGCGGCATCGGTGCCTTCACCCCGGACAGCTTCCCGGTGTTCGACACGTTCTGCGACAACGTCTACGTGATCGCCGACTCGAACCACGGGTTCAAGATGGTGGGCGTGGGCGCGCTGGTGGCCAAGGAGCTGGTCGGCGACCCGCAGGGCCTGCTGGAGCCGTTCCGCTACAGCCGGTACGCCCTGGGCAAGCTGCATCCGGAGAGCAACTCGCCGTATCCCTGGAGCTGATCCGGACGGCGGGTCATTCCCGCTGGAGGATCGCCGGCGGGCGGTCGTCTGGTCCCTCGTGGACCAGGTGGTGGTGGGCGGAGCAGAGCAGGACGAGGTTGTCGAGGCTGGTGGGCCCGCCGTCGGCCCAGTGCACGACATGGTGGGCGTCGCACCACGACACCGGAGCCGAGCAGCCCGGGTGGGTGCAGCCACCGTCGCGGACGACGAGGGCGTTGCGGATGGCCGTCGGGACGGTGCGGGACCGGCGACCCACGTCGAGCACCTCGCCGGCGGATCCCAGCACCACGGGGAGCACGCCGGCGTCGCAGGCCAGCCGGCGGGCCGTTGCCACGGGCAGCTCGGCACCCTCGGACGTCCGGCACGGTTCGGCGGAGCCCGTAGCGGGATGGACGCGGAGCCGGTCGAGGCCGACGGTGACCAGGAGGTCGACCCGGGGTCGTGTCGGCCCTCCGGCGTCGCCGTTGCCACGCCCGGTCGCCGTCGGACGGTTGGCCAGGCGGCACAACTCCTCGAGGGCGTCGGCGTTGCGCTGACCGGGCGTCCGGCATACCGAGGGGTCACCCGTCCCGCCGACCCGGCCGTCCTCGGTGCGCCAGAGCCTGTCGGCGACCGATCGGAGGGCGCCGGTCACGATCGCGCCGGCCTCGGGAGCGAGCTCACCGCGGAGGCTGAGCATCCCGTCGCGGCCGGTCGTCCACGAGAGCGTCCGGTTCCGGTGCTGGCGGGCCGCCAGACGGGCGCCGTCGAGATCGCCGTTCTCGACCCGTTCCCACTCGGACACGGTGGCCCGGAACTCGTCGACCGACTGCTCGCAGGCGGCGGCGACCAGCGTGGCGTCCAGTGCGGCGGCGGGTCGGTTCAGCCACGACACGTCGGTGGCCAGGACCGAGGCGTGGCCGGTGGTGATCCGCCCGTCGGCCAGCGCGTCGGCGGCCGCGGGCACGGCGACGAGCGCATCGGCCAGGCGGACCGCCCGGCGGGCCTCGGCGCCGGACATGCCCGTGCGGTCGACCAGTTCGGCGGTGCGGACCGTCGGGCCACCCGTCCCGGCGGACACCAGCCGCGACCGGGCCGCGGTGAGCATGGCGTCGACCTCGGTCAGCGAGCGCATCCAGTCGGCCCGCTCCCGGCCGGAGAGCGAGGTGGCATCGAGCCCGGACAGCAGGTCGGCGACGGCGTCGGTCAGGTCCGAGGGGTTAGCCCGGGCGGCACGTGCCTGAGCAGCCGTCTCACCCCTGACCGGGGTGCCCGTGGTCGGCACGTCCATGACCGTCGCGTCCATGGAGGGATCATGCCGACCGCCTGTTACAAGCGACGGGCGACGGGCGACAGCCATCGGCTCTCGAAAGGGCGTCGGCGGCGTGCGTCCCTCAGTCGTCGTGGACGAGCCGTCGGCCCATCGACACCGTGTCGTCGACCGCATAGCCGATGGCCGCCCAGAAGCCGACGGCTGCCGGGTTGTCGGCTCGGACCTGCAGGTTGACCTTGGGACAGCCCAGAGCCTCGAGCCGGCGCTCGGCCTCGGCGACGATGGCCCGGCCGTGACCCCGACCACCGTGGGTCGGGTGGACGGCGAGGTAGTTCAGCCAGCCCCGGTGCCCCTCGTAGCCGGCCATGACGGTGGCCACCACCCCGGCCGGGGGGTCCTCGCCGACGAGGAGCATCTCCGGATCATGGGCGAGTTTCCGTTCGAGGTCCCGCCGGGGATCGTTCCACGGCCGGGTGAGCCCGCAAGCCTCCCAGAGCTCGATGATCCGGTCGTGATCGTCCCCGGTGGCCGACCGGACCACCAACGTCGATCTGGGCCCGGACACGGGTTCGGACCTCAGCCTCGGCGTCAGCCGCCGCCCTCGGGGGCCTCGTCCAGCAGGTAGGTGGCCATCGAGTCGTCGAGGGCCTCCATCCACGGCGTGTGGTGGGCCGGCGCCACGGTCCCGGTCAACGGCGACGGGAAGCCGAGGTTCCGATAGCCCATGATGTCGTCCTTCTTGTGGCCCTTCCACTCCTTGAACATCCGGTTGACGCTGGGGATGTCGAAGTCCGGGTAGTCGGTGTCGTCGACCAGTTCCTGCGTGTAGTCGCCCTGGAAGTCGATCTCCTCGTAGGCGGTCTCCAGGGCCTCCTCGCGGGCCAGCCAGGCGGCGCCGTGGGCGGCCATCTCGTCGGCCGACGGCAGGTCGATGCGGCCCATCATCACGTCGCGGGCGTACCAGGCCTGCGCGTCGAACATGTTGAACGTGTAGTACTGATCCTGCATGCCGAGGTAGAAGAGCCCCGGGTTCCGCTCCCACACCACGCCCTTGTAGAGGCCGCTGACCCACAGCCGGTTGGCCGTCTCGAGGCGCAGGTCGTCGGGCAGGAACGGGAAGTGGTGCTGGTAGCCGGTGCACAGAATGATGGCGTGCACGTCGCGGGTCTGGCCGTCGGAGAAGTGGACGGTGCTGCCCTCCACGTGGGTGAGGATGGGCAGCTCCTCCCAGTTGTCGGGCCAGTCGTAGCCCATGGTCCCCGCCCGTGACGTGCAGTAGATGCGGTTGGCGCCGTACTTGTGGCACTGCGAGCCGATGTCCTCGGCCGAGTAGCTGGCGCCGACGATCAGGATGTCCTTGCCACGGAACTCGACGGCGTCGCGGAAGTCGTGGGCGTGGAGGATGCGGCCGAGGAACTTCTCGAAGCCGGGGTAGTGGGGGACGTTGGGCACCGAGAAGTGCCCGGAGGCCACGACCACGTGGTCGAACTCCTCCGAGGAGACGGTGCCGCCGACCAGGTCGTGGGCGGTCACGGTGAACGTGGCCGACGCCTCGTCGTACGACACGTTGCGGACCGGGGTGCGGAACCGGATCTGGTCGCGCACGCCGCTCTTCTCGACGCGGCCCTTGATGTAGTCCCAGAGGACCTCGCGGGGTGGGTACGAGGCGATGGGCTTGCCGAAGTGCTCCTCGAAGCCGTAGTCGGCGAACTCGAGGCACTCCTTGGGGCCGTTGGACCACAGGTAGCGGTACATGGAGCCGTGGACCGACTCGCCGTACTCGTCGACGCCGGTGCGCCAGGTGTAGTTCCACAGGCCGCCCCAGTCGTCCTGCTTCTCGTAGCAGACGACCTCGGGCACCTCGGCGCCCTTCTCCTTCGCCGAGGCGAAGGCCCTCAGCATGGCCAGACCGCTGGGCCCGGCTCCGATCACCGCGACACGTGTCATCATCGTACCTCCCGGAACGTTCTCGTTTGGTTGACCCGGCACCCGGCCCCGGGTCAGGCCTCGATGAGGCCCAGTTGCTTCTTTCTCTTGTCGGCCCACTCGGAGATGAGCAGGTCGACGGCCATGCCGATGCACGCTACGGCGATGCCGCCGACGATGGCCCGACCGGAGTCGACGTTGGGCTGGGCCTCGATGAGCTCGCGGGC
This sequence comes from Acidimicrobiales bacterium, assembly GCA_016845305.1. GTDB lineage: Bacteria > Actinomycetota > Acidimicrobiia > Acidimicrobiales > MedAcidi-G1 > UBA9410. The sequence continues at coordinate 4,054 of JAERSW010000017.1, read as the reverse complement.
CAGGCCGCTGGTCTTGATGAGGCCGCCGATCATGACCATGAAGAGGCCGAACATGATCGTCTGGTTGATGCCCAGCATGATCTCGGGGATGGCCAGGGGGACCTTGACCTTCCACAGCGTCTGGCGCTTGGTGCAGCCCGACATGGTGGCCGCCTCGATGAGGTGCGGGGGCACGTTGCGCACGCCGAAGATGGTGTAGCGGATGGCCGGCACCGACACCGACAGCACCACGGCGAAGATGACCGCCGTCTCCGACACGGAGAAGAACATGATGGCCGGCAGCAGGTAGACGAACGACGGGAACGTCTGGAAGGCGTCGAGGACGACCTGCACCACCGAGTTGCGCCGGTTCGACCCGGCCGCCCAGATGCCGAACGGCACGCCGAGGATGGCGGCCAGGAAGACGGCGAAGGTGAGCTGGTAGAGGCTGGCCATGGCCTGGGCCCAGAAGCCGGTCAGGGCGATGACGGCCACCATCGACGAGGCCAGCACGGCCAGGCGCCGGCCGTTCACGAACCAGCCGATGGTGAACACGAGCAGCACGGCGGCGATCCACGGGATGGTGGCGAAGGCGTCCCGCATGGGCAGCAGCACCAGCGACTCCAGCTGGTCGCGGAACCAGATGGTCGAGTCGTAGATGTTGGTCTTGGACCAGTCGACGATCGAGTCCCAGTACTTCTCGTGGCCCCACATCCAGCCGTTGGGCACCCGCTGGGCGGACGGCCACGCGTTGGCCAGGAGGGCGCCGCCCCCGACCACGATGCCCGACGCGATCAGGTAGGGGTGGCGGACGTGGAACGGCGCATCGTGGTCGTGGTGCGTGGGCCCCCAGTTGCCGAGGGCCTGGCTGAGGCGGTCCAGCGTGATGGCCATGACCACGATGGCGATGCCGATCTCCATGCCGGCCCCGATGTGCAGGCCGGTGAGGCGGAACAGCAGGTCCTGGCCGAGGCCGGCGGTGCCCACGAACGAGGCGATGACCACCATGGCCAGGCACTCCATGACCACCTGGTTGATGCCGACGAGCAGGGCGTGTCGGGCCGCCGGCAGCTCCACCTTCCACATCATCTGGCGGGGGGTGCAACCGGACATGACGCCGGCCTCGACGACCTCCTTGGAGATGCCCTGGACGCCGAGGATGGTCAGGCGGGCCATGGGGGGCACGGCGTAGGCGATGGTGGCGATGACGCCGGCCTTGTGGGACACGCCGATGAACACGCCGATGGGGATCAGGAACGTGAAGTGCGGCATGGCCTGGGTGAGGTTCATGAGCGGGATGAGCAGCTGCTCGACCCGGCGCCGCTTGGCGGCCCACACGCCGAGGACCCCGCCGATCACGGTGGCGATGGGCACGGCCACCATCACCGCGGAGAGCGTGATCATCGTCTTGTCCCAGCGGGTCGCCGCACCCTCCTTCTCGGGCGGGTCGCCGATGAAGGCGGCGTAGCAGATGAAGGCCACCGACAACAGGGCGAGGCGCCAGCCGCCGAGGCGCCAGCCGGCGATGCCGAAGAGGCCGGCGATGACCATCCACGGGAGGGCCGGGATGTGCCACGGCTCGTAGAGGCTGACCACGGCGGCCCACAGCACGACGGCGCCGGTGACCAGCCAGCCGACCTTGCGGGTCTTCGACGCCTGCCACAGGCATCCGCCGACGAGGAGGGCGAAGATGGGCAGCCACGGCATGTCCGGGAGGTGCCACGGTCCGTAGCCGCTGATGAACAGGCCCTCGCTGACGTCGAGCGGGAACTCCAGCCAGTTGGCCACCCGTCGGAACAGCACCTTGACGTTGAACGACTGGTTCCCGACCTGGATGGCCACCCAGCCGATCGTGACCACCGCGGTGGCCGCCGCGGTGAGGCGGAAGTCGGGACCGTTGCGGAACCGGGCGACGCCGAGGCCGATCAGGGCGGCGGCGGCCACGTGCGCCCACGGGGTGGCGTCCAGCGTGATCCAGTCGAAGAGGTCGAAGCCCCAGCCCAGCCAGGCCACGCCGAAGGCGACGGCCATCCAGGCGCCGCTGCGCTGCTGCCAGCCCCGCCACGCGGCGACGGCGACGAGGGCGAGGCAGGGGAGCAGCCAGCCCTTGCCGGCGTGCCACGACAGGGTGAAGTCGAGGAGCTCCTCGTAGCGCATGTGGTCGAACCAGGTGTTGACCCAGCCCGATGCCCGGTGGCCGCGTTCGCGTCCGGCGAAGTTGAACCAGTCGACGGTGAAGTCCCGGGGCACCGAGTAGAGCCACTCGGGGACCTTGGACTCCTGCTCCCGGTGGAGGAAGACGTCGCCGAGGCGCCACCAGAGCAGCCAGAGGGCCAGGAACGGCCCGAGCGTGATGGCCATCCGGACCCGGCCGGACATGCGTTCCTCGGGACCGTCGGCCGAGGCGGCGTCGCTGGTGTCGATCGGGGTGGGGGCGGGCTCGGGTGCCGTGGCCACCGCCGGCCCCGTGGCGGCGTCTGCGCCGCTCATGCCGTCGTCGGTGTCGTCGTTCATGGGGAGGCCGACGCTCAGTCGCTCTCGAAGAGGGCGTCGGCCACCTGGGCGGCGGTGATGGCACCGACCACCCGGCCGTCCTCCACGACCCGGACCGGGCCGGGGGCGTTCAGGACCTGCTTGGCCACCGAGGCCACCTTGGCGTCGCCGGCCACCTCGCCGTCGGCGGCGTCGTCGGCCGGGCCCATGAGGGTGTGGACCCGCAGCAGCTTGGAGCGGGGCACGTCCTTGGTGAAGGCGGCAACGTAGTCGGTGGCCGGGTCGGTGATGAGCTCCTCGGCCGTGCCGAGCTGCTCGATGACGCCGTCGTGGAGGATGGCGATGCGGTCGGCAAGGCGGATGGCCTCGTCGAAGTCGTGGGTGATGAACACGATCGTCTTGTGCAGCGTGGACTGCAGGCGCAGGAACTCGTCCTGCATCTCGCGGCGGATCAGCGGGTCGAGCGCCGAGAAGGGCTCGTCCAGGAACCAGACGTCGGGTTCGACGGCGAGCGAGCGGCCGATGCCGACGCGCTGCTGCTGGCCGCCGGAGAGCTCGCGGGGGTAGTAGTCGCCGCGGCCGTGGAGGCCGACCAGGTCGATGATCTCAAGGGCCCGGGCGTGGCGGGTCTCGCGGTCGACGCCCTGCACCTCGAGGGGGAAGGCCACGTTCTCGGCCACGGTGCGGTGGGGGAAGAGGGCGAAGTGCTGGAAGACCATGCCCATCTTGTGGCGGCGGAGTTCGATCATCTCCTTGTCGGAGGCGGCCAGCAGGTCCTGGCCGTCGAACTCGACGTGGCCGGCGGTGGCGTCGATGAGGCGCGACATGCAGCGCACCAGGGTCGACTTGCCGGAGCCGCTGAGGCCCATGAGGACGACGATCTCGCCTTCGTGGACCTCGAGGGAGGCGTCGCGGACGGCGGGGATGTAGCCGCCCTCCTTGATGGCCTCGGTGGAGGGGTTGCCGCCGTGCGCGGCGAGGAACTTCTCGGGATCGGGCCCGTACAACTTCCAGACGTTCCGACAGACGATCTTGGGCTGGTTCATCGTGTGGGCCTCGAGGTGGGGGAGCGGGTCCCCGTCAGGATTCGGTCGGGTTGTCGTCTCGGTTTCCGCCGTCCGCCGCGCTTCCCCGGATCGAGGGGCATTCGGGCCGATGACGGCGTCGGGCCGGTCACCGAGGAGGTGGTCCTCGGCGACCGGCCCGACACTAGGACACCGTCAGGTGCGGTGTCCCGTGGCGTGGCTCAGGTCCACGCTGTCATCGCTTGGTTCAGCCGGCGGCCGCCGCCTCGGCGATCCAGGTGGCGACGCTGCTGGCGTTGTCGGACATCCACCCCGAAGCGAGGTCGACGACGTGCTCCTGGGAGCCGTCACCGTCGGTCTGGTCGACCTGCAGGAACGAGATGTCCAGGATCGACGGCTTGATCAACGGGAACAGCTTCCGCAGGAACGGGTTGGCGTCCAGCATCTCGGTACGGGCCGACACCTGGATGTCAGCGGCCGACCAACCCAGCTGGCACGGCTGCGTGCACATGTCGGCACCGAAGGCCGTGAAGCCCTCCTCCTGCTGGTGGTTCTCG
>JAERSW010000016.1 GCA_016845305.1 Acidimicrobiales bacterium | reverse complement strand
AGATGGGGCCGGTGGTCCAGTCGCCGGAACGCAGGCGGCTGATCCGCTCGGCGGTCGGCGGGTGGGTCGAGAAGAGCTTCGAACCACCACCGCCGCCGCGGGCCTGGGCCTTCAACGGGTCGATGATGTAGCTGGACGCCTGGTTGGGGTCCACGCCCGACGGGATGCGGCCGGCGGCCATCTCGAGCTTCTCCAGCGCACGGGCCAGCGGCTCGCCGTCGCCGATGAGGCGGGCCGCCGAGGCGTCGGCCTGGAACTCCCGACTCCGGCTGATGGCGGCTTGGATGAGCATGGCGGCCACCGGGGCGAGGATGGCGAAGGCGATCTCGCCGATCGGGTTCCGGTCGCGGTCGCGCCCGCCGCTGAACATGGCGGCGAACATGGCCATGCGGGCGATCATGGTGATGGCCATGCCGACCGTGGCGGCCACCGAACCGATGAGGATGTCCCGGTTGCGGATGTGCATGAGCTCGTGGGCCAGCACGCCGCGGACCTCGGTCCAGTCCATGTGGGCCAGCAGGCCCTCGGTCACCGCGACGGCGGCGTGGTCGGGGTTGCGGCCGGTGGCGAATGCGTTGGGCTGCGGGTTGGGGGCGATGTAGAGCTTCGGCATCGGCATGTCGGCGGCCATCGTGAGCTCGCGCATGATGCGGTGGTACTCGGGATACGTCGCCTCCTCGGCGGGCACCGCCCGGGCCGACTTGATGGCCAGCTTGTCGCTGAACCAGTAGGAGCCGCCGACCATGGCCAGGCCGAGGATCAGGCCGAAGGTCATGCCGCCGTTGCCGCCCACGGCGCCGCCGACCACGATGAACAGGCCACCCAGCAGGGCCAGGAGGGCGAAGGTCTTGGCGGTGTTGACCATGGGGGTCTCCGTTCGGATCGGGGGCTCCCAGCGTACGGGGACGCCGGGCGGGTCGGGGATCGGGCCGGCCGCGGGCGACCCCGCTAGAGGTCGTAGTAGCCGGAGTGGACGTAGACCACGGGCACGCCCTCGGACCGGTACATCTCGGCGTTGCGAGGATCGTCGTCCACGGCCAGCTCCGGGACGTGGCCGGTGGCCCGCAGGTCCACGAGGGCGTCCCGCTTCACGTCGGGCGAACTGCGGTGGTCGTCGTCCACGCGCATGACCAGCAGGTCCCAGTGGACGCCGTGGCGCGTCAACCACGCCACGGTCGTGTCGGCCAGGCGGGCCGGGCGGGCGGTCAGCAGCACGGTCGGACGGGGCGGTCCGTCGTCGACCCCTGCGGCCAGGGCGGCGGCCAGGGCGATCCCCTCGGGGATGGGCGGGTCGTCGACCGACGCCTCGAAGAAGGCCGCCCACCTCCTCTCGGCACCGGCCAGCAGGTGCTGGCGGCCCGAGGCGTCGGACAGGACGCCGTCGACGTCGACGACCAGCACCCCACCCGGCGCCGGACCGTCGGAGCCGGGCTCCGGGAGGACGCGGACCGAGGCCGCGGCTCAGTCCTCCTGGGGCGACTCGGCCGCCCGGGTACGGATCTCGTCGACCACGCCCTGGTCAGCCAACGTCGTGGTGTCGCCCAGATCGCGGCCCTCGGCCACGTCGCGCAGCAGGCGGCGCATGATCTTGCCACTCCGGGTCTTGGGCAGGTCGGGCACCAGGACCACGGCCTTCGGACGGGCGATGGGGCCCAGCTTGGTGGCCACATGGCCCCGGATCTCCTCGCCCAGCTCGGGTGACGCCTCGTGCGTGCCCCGCAGGATCACGTAGCCGACGATGGCCTGGCCGGTGGTGTCGTCGGTGGCGCCCACCACGGCCGCCTCGGCCACTGCCGGATGGTCGACGAGGGCCGACTCCACCTCGGTGGTCGAGATGCGATGGCCCGACACGTTCATGACGTCGTCGACGCGGCCCAGCAGCCACAGGTAGCCGTCCTCGTCGAGCTTGGCACCGTCGCCGGCGAAGTACCGGCCCTCGAAGCGCGACCAGTAGGTGTCGCGGTACCGCTCCGGGTCGCCCCAGATGCCGCGCAGCATCGACGGCCACGGGTGGGTGATGGTCAGGTAGCCGCCGCCCTGGGGCACGGGCTCGCCCTCGTCGTCGACCAGCTCGGCGAACACCCCGGGGATGGGGCCGCACGCCGAGCCGGGCTTGGTGGTGGTGACGCCGGGCAGCGGCGTGATCATGTGCCCGCCGGTCTCGGTCTGCCACCAGGTGTCCACGATGGGACACGACGAGCCGCCGATGTGCTCGTGGTACCACATCCACGCCTCGGGGTTGATGGGCTCGCCCACCGTGCCCAGCACCCGCAGGGACGACAGGTCGTGGGCCGACGGCTCGTCGGTCCCCCACTTCATGAACGTGCGGATGGCCGTCGGCGCCGTGTACAGCTGGGTCACCCCGTAGCGCTCGACGATGTCCCACAGGCGGTCCCTGGGCCACGAGGCCCGGTCGCCGTCGCGGAACTCGGGGCGCGGGGTGTCGGGGGTGCCCTCGTACATGACCGACGTGCAGCCGTTGGCCAGCGGCCCGTACACGATGTAGCTGTGCCCGGTCACCCAGCCGATGTCGGCCGCGCACCAGTAGACGTCGGCCTCGGGACGGAGATCGAAGGCGTACCGGTGGGTGTAGGCCACCTGGGTGAGGTAGCCGCCGGTGGTGTGCATGATGCCCTTGGGCTTGGCCGTGGTGCCCGAGGTGTACAGCAGGTACAGCAGCTGCTCGCTGTCCATCGGCTCGGCCGGGCAGTCGGTCGAGGCGTCGGCCACCAGGTCGTGCCACCACAGGTCCCGGCCCTCGACCATCTCGACGTCGGTGCCGCAGCGGTCGACGACCACCACGTGCTCGACCGACGACGCCCCGGCGGCCAGGGCGGCGTCCACGTTGACCTTCAGGCCGGACGGCTCGCCACGCCGGTAGCCGGCGTCGGCGGTGATGACGAGGCGGGCCTCGGCGTCCTCGCAGCGGTCCACGATCGAGTCGGGCGAGAAGCCGCCGAAGATCACGCTGTGGGCCACGCCCAGTCGGGCGCACGCCAGCATGGCCACCGGCAGCTCGGGGATCATCGGCATGTAGACGGCCACCCGGTCGCCCCGCTCGAGGCCGAGCGCCCGGAGCGCGTTGGCGAAGCGGCAGACGTCGTCGAGCAGCTCGGCGTAGGTGATGGTGCGGGTGTCGCCCGGCTCGCCCTCCCAGTGGTAGGCGATGCGGTCGCCGAGGCCCGCGGCGACGTGGCGGTCGAGGCAGTTGGTGGTGATGTTCAGGCGACCGCCCACGAACCACTCGGCGAACGGCAGGTCCCACTGCAGCGTGGTGTGGAAGTCGGTGTCCCAGGTAAGCAGCTCGCGGGCCTGGCGGGCCCAGAAGGCCTCGTAGTCGGCGGACGCCTCGTCGTGGTGGGAGGTGTCGGCCAGCAGTGCCGCCGAGGCGAACTCGGGCGAGGGCGGGAACGTCCGGTCCTCGACGTAGTAGTCCTCGATGGTCGGTTCGCTCATGGGCGCGGCCCCCGGTGTGCCGATCGGACGGTGCGGGACCGGACCCTAGTCAGCGTCGACCCGCCGGTCAGGAGCCGACGGCACCGCCCAGCGTCCACTCCAGCACGGTGAAGCCCCCGAGGCCCTCGGGGTCGAGCAGGGCCTCGGACTCGGCGATGCGGCTGCGGGCCCGCATCGCCTCGAGGTCGCCCAGGTGGGCCCGTTCCTCCCAGAGGCGGCGGCCGGCCTCGACCAGGTCGTCGATGCCGTGGCGCCGGAGCAGCTCGGCCTGGGTGCAGGTGGCCGCTCCAGCCGGCAGCTGGTCGACGGCCACCTCGACGGTGACGTCCTGGCTGCCCGGGGCGTCGGTCGGCGGGCCGCCGCGCTCATGGTCGCGGTAGGTGCGGAGCCATCCGTCGACCGGCCGGTCGGCCATCGCCGGGGTGGTGGAGGCATAGTCGACGACCAGCACGCTGCCCCGTGCCACGAGGTCGAGGGCCGCCTCCACCCAGCGTCGGGCCTCGTCCTGTACGGGAATCCGGGCACCGGCGACGGACGCGGGCCGGGTCACTGGGGAGTGGGCCGCCGGAGGCTCGGCCTCGGCACCGAGGACCTCCACGAAGCCACCGTCACCGATGTCGACGAGCACCCGCCGCCAGGCGGAGCCATCGTGCTCGAGCAGGTCGAAGGCCAGGTTGTCGAGCAGCTCGTTGGCCAGCACCGCCCCGGCCCCGATCGGTTCCACCTCGGAGAGGTCGGCCACCGAGGCCAGGCCGTCGCCGACGGGCTGGGCGGCCCGCAGCGTCGACGACCGCTCCACCATCACGTAGCGCCCGGCGGCCAGGCAGGCCGGCTCGGCGGCCAGCACCGTGCGGGCCAGGGTGCCCACCCCGGCCGCCGCCTCGACCACGGTGAAGCCCTCCGGCCGACCCAGGGCCTCCCAGCGGTCGTCCAACCAGCGGGCCAGCACGGCGCCGAACAGGGGGCCCACCTCGGGCGAGGTCAGGAAGTCGCCCCGGCGTCCGGCCGAGCCACCGCCGGCGTAGAAGCCGGCGTCCGGGTCGTACAGGCAGGCCTCGACCCAGTCGGCGTAGCCGAGGGGCCCCTCGGCGCGGATCCGGTCGGCCAGGCGGACGCCGAGGGGGGCGACCGGTTCGGGGCCGGGAGGATCCGCGGGCGCCATGGCTGTCGACGGGGTCGACCCGTCGCGGGGCTCAGCCCCCGAGGGCGGCGAGGGTGACGTCGGTGAAGCGGGCCACCAGCTGCGGCGCCACGCCGAAGGCCAGCGTCACGATGCCGCAGATGCCCAGCGCCGAGGCCAACGACGGCGTCATCGGCACCGGCGCGTGGTCGCCGTCCGGGGCGTCGTCGGCCCACATGCGGCGGGCGAGGGCCGCGTAGTAGTAGAGGGCGATCACCGAGTTGACGGCACCGACGGCGGCCAGCACGTAGCCCCACGGCTCGCCGGCGGTGGCCAGGACCCGGAAGACCTCGAACTTGGCGAACCAGCCGCCCAGCGGCGGGATGCCGGCCAACGAGAACAGGAAGATCGTCATGGCCACCGTCAGGCCCGGGGCGTAGTGGAAGGCGCCAGCGAACGAGGTGGTCTCGGCCGACCCGGTCTTGCGGGCCAGCACGATGATCACGGCGAAGGCGCCGAGGTTCATCGCCGCGTAGATGGCGAGGTAGGTGACGACCGCAGAGAGGGCCTGGTCGGCGCTGCCGCCGCCGTGGCCGGCCACGGCCAGCGGGGCGATCATGAAGCCGGTCTGGGCGATGCCCGAGTAGGCCATGAGGCGCACCACGTTGGTCTGGCGCAGGGCGACCATGTTGCCGACGGTCATCGAGGCGGCGGCGAGGATCCAGACCAGCGGCTCCCACACGTCCGACGCCGACGGGAAGGCGACGAGCACCAGGACCAGGAGGGCGACGAAGCCGGCCGCCTTGGACGCCACGGCCAGGAAGGCGGTGACCGGCGTGGGGGCGCCCTCGTAGACGTCGGGCGCCCACGTGTGGAACGGCACGGCCGAGACCTTGAAGGCGAAGCCGGCCACGATGAACACGATGGCCATGGTGACCACCGGGACCGAGGAGCCGGCGGCGGCCACCGCGGTGCCGATGTCGTCCAGCATCGTGGAGCCGCTGACGCCGTAGAGCAGCGACATGCCGTAGAGCATCACCGCCGAGGCGAACACGCCCATCAGGTAGTACTTCAGGCCCGCCTCGTTGCTGCGCAGGTCGCGCTTGCGCCACGCCACCATCAGGTAGGCCGGGATGGACAGCAGCTCGAGGGCCACGAAGATGGAGACGAGGTCGCGGGCCGAGGCCATCATGACCATGCCCATGACCGAGGCAAGCAGGAGGCCGTAGTACTCGTTCTCCCAGTAGTCGCCCTCGGCCACGTAGTTGGTGGACAGCAGGACGACCACGTAGGCCGACAGCAGGAAGATGGCCTTCATGACGAGCGAGAACTCGTCGACCACGTAGGCGCCGTCGAACATGACCCGGTCGGTGCCGTCGGCCGCCAGGGTGAGCAGCGGCACGGCGGTGGCCAGCAGGCCGAGGCCGGCCAGCGCCGCGGTGATGGGGCGGGCCTTCTCCAGGAAGACGATGTCGACCAGCGTGATCAGCGCGCCGACGCCCAGCAGGACCAGCTCGGGCGCGATGCCGTGCCAGTCGATGTGGGGGCGCTGGAACGCCAGGGTGAGCAGGTCGACGGCCATGGGATCAGTTGCCGCTCGCGGCGTGCTCGTCGTCGTGCTCGTCGTCGTGCTCGTCGCCGTGGCCGTCGTCGTCGTGGCCGTCGCCGTGGCCGTCGTCGTGGCCGATCTTGTAGACCTCCGCGCAGTCCAGCTTCTCGGCGGCCTCGCCCTCGACGCTCAGGCACGGCGTCAGGGAGGCGTCCACGGCACCGTCGGTGACCCGGAACACCAGGTTCGGATAGATGCCGATGGCCACGATGAGGGCCAGCAGCGGCGCCCACGAGATCCACTCGTGCTTCGTGGTGTCGGTGATGTGCGGGTCGTCGGCGAACTCCTCGGGTGGGGTGCCGAAGGCTGCCCGCTGCAGCAGCCACAGCAGGTAGCCGGCGGCCAGCACCGTGCCGAGCGCGGCGATGACCATGAAGGTCCGGAAGGTCTCGACCGGGACGCCGTTGCCCGGGTTGTAGGCCGACAGGATGGCCGGGAACTCGCCCCAGAAGCCGGCCAGGCCGGGCAGGCCGAGCGACGCCATGGCGCAGAAGCCGAAGATCCAGCCCATGCGGGGCGCCTGGACCAGCAGGCCGCCGAGGCGGCTGATCTCGAGGGTGTGGTAGCGCTCCTTCACCGAGCCGGCGAGGAAGAAGAGCATGCCGGTGATGAGGCCGTGGGCGACCATGCCCATGATCGCCGCGTTGATGCCGAAGTCGGTCAGCGTGGCGATGCCCAGCATCACGAAGCCCATGTGGGCCACCGACGAGAAGGCGATGAGGCGCTTCATGTCGGTCTGGGCCAGGCACCCGAGGGCGCCGTAGATGATGCCGACCACGGCCAGCAGGCCGATCCACGGAGCCCACGACACGGCGGCCTCGGGCAGGATCGGGATGGCGATGCGGACGAAGCCGTAGGTGCCGAGCTTCAACAGCACGGCGGCCAGGATGACCGAGCCGACCGTCGGGGCCTGGGTGTGGGCGTCGGGCAGCCACGTGTGGAACGGGAACATCGGCACCTTGATGCCGAAGCCCAGGAACATTCCGCCGAAGATCCACAACTGGGCGTTGCGGGACACGCCGCCGGCGGCCACCGCATCGGCCAGGCCGGAGAAGGTGAACGTGTCGGCCCCGGTCAGGAAGAACAGCGCCAGGAAGCTGACCAGCATCAACGCCGAGCCGAACAACGTGTACAGGAAAAACTTGAGCGATGCGTAGCGCCGGTCGTCGCCGCCCCACACCGCGATCATGAAGAACATCGGCAGCAGGACGACCTCGAAGAACACGAAGAAGAGGACGAGGTCCTGGGCCACGAAGGTGCCGATCATCCCCGTCTCGAGGATGAGGATGAGGATCAGGAACGCCTTCGGGTTGACCGGATCCGGGAAGTGGTTCCAGCTGTAGACGATGCACAGCGGCACCACGAGCATGGTCAGCAGGATCAGCGGCAGCGACATGCCGTCGATGCCCACCGCGTAGCGGCTGGAGATGACGTCGATCCAGACCTTGTCGACGACGTACTGCAGCTTGTCGGTGTGGTCCAGGTCGAACCAGATGAGCAGCAGCACGCCGACGAACGCCACCCACAGGGAGGTGACGAGCGCGATCAGCTTGTGCTGGTCCTCGCGTTCCTTGGGAATGAGCATCATGACGGCCACGCCCACCAGCGGTGAGAACGTGGCGAGCGTGATGCCCCAGCCGTCGAGCAGGTTTTCCATGTCGGCGTCTCCTAGACGATGACGATGAGCACTCCGGCCAGGACCGTCGCCGCGGCGAACAGGATCGCCGCGTAGCTCTGGACCTTGCCGGAATTGATCTTGCGAAGTTCCTCACCCGCCCCGGACGAACCCCGTCCGGAGGCGTTGACCGCGCCGTCGACCACGAGCTGGTCGATCTTCTCGTAGACGATGGTCCCGGCCTTCACGGCGGTCTCGCCGGTCAGGTCCACGGTGCGGTCGATGACGTCCTGGTTGATTCGGTTGGCGAGGCGGGCCACCGGGCCCTTGGTGCCGTCGGCCACGACGCCGTTGTAGAGGTGGTCGAGGTAGTACCTGTTGGCCAGCAGGGTGTGGCCCATGCGGGCCAGCGGCCACCGGGTGGTCGGGCCGTTGGGTAGCTCGGTGAGGCTCGTCCCGGCGGCCTTCGAGGCGGCCTCGACCTTCACGAAGTAGTACCAGGCCGCCGCGCCCACGCCGCACAGCACGACGATGGTCGACACGATGGCCAGCGACCAGCTGGGGCGGGCGTGGTGGATGGCCGGGAAGTAGCCGGCGACGGGCTCCACGAAGTGGCCGAACCGCTCCTGGAGGCCCTTGGGCGCCAACTGGAAGCCCTTGGGCATGTTCAGGAAGCCGGCGAAGACGGCCAGGAAGGCCAGGATCCACAGGGGCACGGTGATACGGGGACCGGACTCGTGCGGGTGGCCGTGGCCGCGGAACTCGCCGAAGAAGGTGAGGTACACGCAGCGGGTCATGTAGGCCGCGGTGAGCGCGGCGGTGAGCATGCCCATGCCCAGCATGAGGGTGTAGGCGCCGTTGGCGTCGGTGCCGCCCATCAGGCCCCAGCCGCCGGTGCCGACGAGGATCTCGTCCTTGGACCAGAAGCCGGCCAACGGCGGGAGGCCGGCCAGGGCGATGGTGCCGATCATGAACGTCCGGTACGTATGCGGCATGTCCTTGCGGAGGCCGCCCATGTCGGACTTCATGTCGAAGCTGTGGACGGCGTGGCTGACCGAGCCGGAGCCGAGGAACAGGCAGGCCTTGAAGAAGGCGTGGGTGAAGAGGTGGAACATGGCCGCCGTCCAGGCGCCCACGCCGAGGGCCATCACCATGTAGCCCAGCTGCGAGATGGTCGAGTAGGCGAGCACCTTCTTGATGTCGCGCTGCACGAAGGCCAGGCAGGCACCCACGATGGTGGTGAGGCCGCCGATGAAGGCCATCAGGTTGATAGAGCTGCCGCCGATCTGGAAGCCCTCGAAGAACACGCCGTACATGCGGGCGATCATGAACACGCCGGCCACGACCATGGTCGCGGCGTGGATGAGCGCCGAGACCGGGGTGGGGCCGGCCATGGCGTCCGGCAGCCAGGTGTGCAGGAAGAACTGGCCGGACTTCGACATCACGGCGGCCATCAGGCAGCACGAGGCGACCAGCAGGGCAGTGTGCGACAGGGCCCCGCTGTTGGCCAGGGCGTTGGTCTCGGCGATGGAGAACGAGCCGAAGGTGCCGGGCAGCGCGGCGCCGGCGGCGAAGAACAGGATCGTCACGCCGACGAGCAGGCCCATGTCGCCGACCCGGTTGGTGAGGAAGGCCTTCAGGGCGGCGTCGCTGTTGGGCTTCTCCTCCCACCAGTGGCCGATGAGGGCGAACGAACAGACGCCCACCAGCTCCCAGGCGCACAGCAACTGCAGCGTGTTCTCGGACACGACCAGCAGGAGCATCGAGGCGCTGAACAGCGACAGGAAGGCGAAGAAGTGCGTGTAGCGGCGGTCGCCGGCCACGTAGTCGGTGGAGTACACGTGCACCAGCAGCGACACCAGGGTGACGACGAGCAGCATCATCACGGCCGGTCCGTCGACGAGGGTGCCGACGGTGAACTCCACGCCGTTGGTCTGGAACCAGGTCACCGTCTGGTGGACGGCCAGCGACGCGTGGCCGTGGCCCTCGCCATGGTCGTCGCCATGGTCATCGCCGTGGGCACCGTGGGCCTCGTCGACGACGACGGCGGCGTGGACCTCCTCGCCGTGGAAGTTGTCACGGTGGTCGATCCAGGCGGCACCGGTCAGCAGGGCCAGCACGAAGGCGATGCCCACCGCGGCGATGCCGATCTCCGAGCCGCCGCGGGGCATGCGCTTCCCGAAGAACAGGATGGCCACGAACGACAGCGCCGGCAGCAGCGGGATCAGCCAGACGTTGCGCAGGAACCAGTTGCCGCCCTCGGTGATCCCGAGGGCCAGGTCGCCGGCGCCGTGGGCGGCCGTGGAGGCCGAGGCGGCGAGGGTGAGGAGTGCGGACATCGGCTCAGCCCCTCAGCTGGTCGATCGCCGTCAGGTCGATCGACCGACGGTTGCGGTACATGAGCAGGACCATCGCCAGGCCCACGCCGACCTCGGCGGCGGCCACGGCGATGATGAACAGGGCGAACACCTCGCCGCCCACGGTGGCCCGGAAGGCGCCGAAGGCCACGAGGTTGATGTTCACGGCGTTCAGGATCAGCTCGATGGACATGAGCACCAGCACGCCGTTGCGACGGGCGAGGACGCCGTAGACGCCGATCGAGAACAGGACGGCGGACAGCAGGAGGAACTGGTTCAGCAGCATCTCAGTCCTTCCTCGCCACCACGATGGCGCCGATCAGGGCGGCCAGCAGCAGGACGGACACCGCCTCGAACGGGACGATGTAGGTGCTGAAGATGCTGTCGGAGACCTCGGCGGTGGTGCTCGGGGCCTCGCGGGCCACCTCGGCGTCCTCGAACGAGTCGACCAGGGCGGCGGCCATCACGCCGAACACGAGCAGGCCCACGAGGCCGGCCATGAGGCGCTTCTCGGACGACACGCCGTCGTCCTCGCCGAACGAGCCCTTGGTGAGCATGATGCCGAACAGGAAGAGGACGACGATGGCGCCGATGTAGACCATCACCTGGGTGACGCCGACGAACTCGGCGCCGAGGAGCAGGAACTGCCCGGCCACCCCGGCCAGGACCACCACCAGGTACAGCGCGGCGTGGACCACGTTGCGGGTGGTCACCATGCGCAGCGCGGCGACGACCATCGTGATGGCCATGATGGCGAAGGCCACGTTCTGGGCCACGAGGGCCTCGCCGCTGGTGAGGCGGTCCATGCCCTCAAGGGCGGCCAGTGCGGTCACCGCGGCACCTTCGCCTTCTTGGCCTCGCTGCCCGACTCGTAGTCCTGGAAGTCCGGGACGGTCTCCATCCACTGGCCGAGCTTCGACTTGTCGTGGAGGAGGTCGGCGATCTTCGGCTCGGAGTACTCGAACTCCGGCGACCAGAACAGCGCCTCGAACGGGCACACCTCGACGCAGATCCCGCAGTACATGCACAGCGAGAAGTCGATGTCGAAGCGGTCCAGGGCGTTCTTCTGGCGGGGCTTGCCGCCGGGGCGACGCGGCGGGGCCTTGTACTTGTGGCCCTCGATGTAGATGCACCAGTCCGGGCACTCGCGGGCGCACAGCATGCAGGCCGTGCAGTTGTCCTCGTGCAGCGTGATGACGCCGCGGGCCCGGGGCGTCGGCGCCTCCTTGACCTTCGGGTACTGCACGGTGTGCGAGCCCCTGGTGAGGGTGCGCAGCATCGTCTTCAGCGTGACGCCGAGGCCCTTGACCAGGCCGGGGAGCTTCGGAGCGGGCATCAGAAGACCACCTTCAGCACGCCGGTCAGCACGATGTTGGCCAGCGACAGCGGGATGAGCACCTTCCACGCCAGCTGCTGGAGCTGGTCCTCGCGGAACCGCGGGTAGGTGAACCGGAACCAGAAGATCAGGAAGGCCACCAGGATCACCTTGCCGAGCAGGATGGCCGGGCCGATCACGTTGAACAGGTCGCTGGTCGGGTCGAGGCCCGGCACGTACCAGCCGCCCAGGAACAGGGTGGCGGCGAGGGCGGCGAAGATGCCGGCCGTGGCGAACTCGCCGATGAAGAACAGCAGGAACCGCAGGCCGGTGTACTCGGTGAGGTAGCCGGTCACGATCTCGGACTCGGCCACCGGCATGTCGAACGGCGGCTGGGTCAGCTCGGCCTGGACGGCCACCAGGAAGATGGCGAAGCCCACGAACTGGGTGAGGATGAACGGGTTGCCGATCCCGCCCCAGCCGAAGATCTCGCCGTTGGCCTGGGACATGACGATGTCCTGGACGTTCAGGGTGCCGGCCTGGATGACCACGCCCATGACGGCCAGCACCAGCGGCAGCTCGTAGGCCACCAACTGGCCGGCGGCCCGCAGGCCACCCAGCAGCGAGTACTTCGACGACGACGCCCAGCCGGCCATGAGGATCCCGATGACCGAGATGGACGACACGGCGAGGGCCAGGAAGATGCCGGTGTCGACGTCGATGAACCAGGCGTCGGGGCCGGCCGGGATGACCAGCACCAGCAGGAACGTGGAGATCAGCACCACGAACGGCGCCGCCTTGAAGACGACCCGATCGGCCTTGCGGGGGAGGATGTCCTCCTTCTGGAGGAACTTCCCGACCTCGGCGAGGAGCTGCAGCGAGCCGTAGGGGCCGGCCTCCATGGGGCCGAGCCGGCTCTGCATGAAGCTCATCATCTTGAACAGGAACAGGTAGACGAGCGTGCCGGCGGGCAGCAGGACGGCCAGCAGGCCGACCACGGCGCGGATGCCGGTCTGCTGCCACCAGGCCAGCTCGACGGCGAGCGTCAGGGTGTCGGTCATCGATCCCATCACCGAGCCCATCACCGGTCGATGTCCCCGAGGATGAAGTACAGGCTGGCCAGGATCGAGATCACGTCCGGCACGTAGGTGCCCTCGAGCAACCACGGCGTGATGGAGATGTTGTTGAACGAGGCCGACCGGATCTTGACCCGGTACGGGACCAGGTCGCCCTTGGACACCACGTAGTAGCCCATGACGCCCAGCGGGTTCTCGGTCTCGACGTACGCCTCGCCGGCCGGGACCTTGATGATGCGGGGCACCTTGGCCATGACCGGACCCGACGGGATGCCGTCCAGCAACTGGTCGACCATGTCGCAGGCCTCGCGGACCTCCTGGAGGCGCACCCAGTAGCGGGCGAACGAGTCGCCGTCGGGATGCGTCCAGACCTTCCAGTCCAGCTGGTCGTGGACGAGGCCCACGCCACCATCACGGCGGAGGTCCCAGTCGACGCCCGAGGCACGGATGTTGGCGC
This sequence comes from Acidimicrobiales bacterium, assembly GCA_016845305.1. Classification (GTDB taxonomy): domain Bacteria; phylum Actinomycetota; class Acidimicrobiia; order Acidimicrobiales; family MedAcidi-G1; genus UBA9410. The sequence goes on along the minus strand of JAERSW010000016.1, from coordinate 43,381 downwards.
CCGACAGGCCGTAGGACAGGCCGACGTCGGCGGGGATGACGCCGATGCCGCGGGTCCGGGCCTGGAAGATCTCGTTGCCGGTGACGAGGTCCTCCATCTCGTCGCAGAACGTGCGGATGCGGCCCAGCACGCCCTTCGTCTCTTCGATCCAGCCCTTGGGGAGGTCGTCCTTCAGGCCGCCGATGCGGTCGAAGTTGGGGTGGAAGCGGCCACCGGTGACGGCCTCGATCTGGTTGAGGACGAACTCGCGGTCGCGGAAGGCGAAGAACACCGGGGTGACGGCGCCCAGCTGCACGCCCATGTCGCCGAGGAACAGGACCACGTTGGCGATGCGGGACAGCTCGAAGAGGGCGGTGCGGATCCACTGGGCCCGCGGCGGCGCCTCGACGTCCATGAGCCGCTCGGCGGCCAGGATGAACGGCACCTCGTTGGCGAAGCTGCCCAGCCAGTCGATGCGGTTGACCAGCGTGGTGACCTGCGGGTACGTCCGGACCTCGGAGAGCTTCTCGTAGCCGCGGTGCATGTAGCCCATGACGGGCTCGGCGGCCACGACGCGCTCGCCGTCCAGCTTCACGATCACCCGCAGGGTGCCGTGGGTGGCCGGGTGCTGCGGACCGATGTTGAGGGTCATGCCCTCGGTCTCGAGCTCGACGTTGACCCGGGCGTCGCTGGCCTGGCCGGCGATGTAGGCCAGCTGTCGGGTGTCTCCCAGGGCGGTCACGACTCGTCCCCTTCGGCCTCGTCCTCGTCGTCCTCGCCCGGCATGAGCTCGACGTCGACGATGCCCGGCCAGGGCTTCACCCGGCGGGCCAGCAGCGGATAGTCCTTGCGCAGCGGGTTCCCCTCGAAGTGCGACGGCAGGTACAGGTGCACCTGGTTGGGGTGGTCGCGGAAGGTGATGCCGAACATCTCCCAGGCCTCGCGCTCGTGCCAGTCGGCGCCCGGGTACACCGGGATCCACGAGTCGGCCTCGGGCCGGTCGCCGGCCAGGTCGGCCTTGACGGTGATGCCCACGTGCCCGACCGGGTCGTGGACCCGGGCCAGCAGCTGGAAGCGGGTGTCGCCGCCGGCCACGCCGGTCTCGTAGCCACCGGTGGCGGCCTCGTCGGCGGCGTCGTCGGCGCCGTCACCGGCGGTCAGGTCGACCTGGGCGTCCATGTCGCGGCCGTAGGGCGACGGCATCCAGTCGATGGCCGACAGGTAGCCGAAGTAGGCCATGCCGCAGCGGTCCCGCAGGGCACGGGCGGCGTCCACCCAGGCCTCGGCCGTGACCCGGACCCAGACGTCCACGCCCGGCTCCACGTGGCTCTCCACCAGGCCGTCGCCGAGCGCGTCGGCCAGCGCCGCGACCAGCGCGTCGCGCTGCTCGTCGGACGCGACCTCCGCGGCTGCCTCCTCGGTGGCCTCGGCGTCCACGGTCTCGGCGTCAGCTGACGACAATGGGATCACCGGTCCAACGCTCGGTCATGTCCTCGGTGGCGATGCGCTCCTGGAGGAGCACGATGCCCTCCAGCAGGGCCTCCGGACGGGGCGGGCAGCCGGGCACGTAGACGTCGACGGGGATGATCTGGTCGACGCCCTTGGTCACCGAGTAGCTGTCCCAGTACGGGCCGCCGCAGTTGGCGCACGACCCCATGGAGATCACGTACTTGGGCTCCGGCATCTGCTCGTAGAGGCGCCGGACGGCCGGGGCCATCTTGTCGGTCACCGTGCCGGACACGACCACCAGGTCGGCCTGGCGGGGGCTGGCCGGGAAGGGGATGACCCCGAGGCGCATGACGTCGTAGCGGGGCGAGGCGAACGCGGCGCCCATCTCGATGGCGCAGCACGCCAGGCCCCACTGGTACACCCACAGCGAGTACTTGCGGCTGACGTTGAGCAGCTTGGTGAGCGGCTTCGGCAGCTTTCCGCTCTCGACGAGTCCCATGCGTCCTCCCGTGCCCCTCAGACCCACCGCAGCAGGCGCTTGCGCCAGGCGTAGAACAGACCGAGGGCGAGGATGAAGATGAAGATGGCCATCTCGACCAGGCCGAAGACGTCGTACACCTCGAGGCGGGTGGCCCACGGGAAGATGAAGACGGCCTCGACGTCGAACAGCACGAACATCAGGGCGAACACGTAGTACCGGATGTTCGACTGGGCCCACATGTCGCCCTGCGGGTCGACGCCGGACTCGTAGTTGATCGACTTCTGCGGCGTGTCGCGCGACGGCCGCAGGAGGCTGCCGAGGCCCAGGAACGCCGACACGAGCAGCACGGCGAGGCCGCCGAAGACGACCAGCACGAGCCAGCTGCGGAGGAAGTCGGACACGAAGGCAGAACCTAACGAATCGGGCGGGCGGACGAGGACGGGCGGTACGCGCACCGGCCCGGCAACGGGCGCAGGCTACCGGATGTGATCGCGTTCACGAAGTCCCGGGCGGGGGCGGCGGACACGGTCAGCTCCCCACCAGGACGGGCACCGCGTCGCGGGCCAGGTCGAGCAGCGGACCGGGCACGAGGCCGACGAACAGCACCCCGGCGCAGGCCACGCCGATGACGACCCGGGCGCCGAGCGGCACCGCCGGCCCGGTCGAACCGTCGGCGGCCTCGGCGTCCGGATCCTCCAGGTACATGCTGACGAGGATCCGCAGGTAGACGAAGGCGGCGGCCGCCGCGCCCAGCATGGCGAGGCCGGCCACCCAGTAGCCCCGGTCGGCCACCGCTGCGGCGAGCACGCCGAGCTTGGCCACGAACCCGCCGGTGAACGGCACGCCGGCCTGGCCGAGCAGCAGCAGGGTGAAGGCGCCGGCCAGCACAGGCCGGCGACGGGCCAGGCCCCGGTAGTCGTCGAGGTGGTGGGCGGCGTCGCCGTCGCCACCCATGACGGTCAGCACGGCGAAGCTGCCGGTGGCCAGCAGGGCGTACACGACCAGGTAGGCGTAGACCGCCGCGGTGCCGTCGGCGTCGGCGGCCTGCACGCCGAGCAGCAGGAAGCCGGCATGGGCGACCGACGAGTAGGCCAGCATCCGGCGCACGTCGGTCTGCAGCACGGCGACCACGGCGCCGACCAGGACGCTGGCCACGGCCAGCACGCCGACCGGCGGCGCCCAGTCCGAGGCGTGCGTGCCCAGCGACGTGACCAGCACGCGCACCATGGCGGCGAAGCCGGCCGCCTTCACGCCGGCCGCCATCCAGGCCACCACCGGCGTCGGCGACCCCTGGTAGACGTCGGGCGTCCAGGCGTGGAACGGCACGGCCGCCACCTTGAACGCCAGGCCGACGAGCAGTAGGGCGATGCCGGCCAACAGCATCGAGTCGTCGACCAGCACCGTGGCGGACAGGTGCTCGGCCACGAGCGCCAGGCGGGTCGAGCCGGTGGCGCCGTAGACGAGCGCCATGCCGTAGAGCAGGAACGCCGAGGCGAAGGCGCCGAGCACGAAGTACTTCATGGCCCCCTCCTGCGACTCGATGCGACGCAGGTGGAGGGCGGCCAGCACGTACACGGCGATGGACAGGATCTCGAGGCCGAGGAACAGGACGATCAGGTCGTCGGCCGAGGCCATGACGACGCCGCCGGCCGCCGAGAGCATGAGCAGGACGTAGACCTCGACGCCGGGCAGGTCCTCGCGGCGCAGGTACGGGCGGGCCAGCAGGGCCACGGCCACCACCACGGCGGCCAGCACGGCGGTGACCAGCACCGTCGAGCCGTCCACGGCGACCGATCCGGCCAACGTGGTGCGGGGACCCTCGTCGCGGACCTCGCACCACATGGGCACGCAGGCCACCAGCACGGCCAGGCCGGTCACCACCGTCCACGCCTGGGGAAGCCAGTCGGGCAGGCGCCGGACCAGCGACGCCACGGTCAGCAGGAGCAGCCCGCCGACCGACAGGAACAGGACGGGCAGCAGGGCCCACCACAGGACCTCGGGGGTGGCGACGGCCAGCATCAGTGGTCGTCCCCGTGGTCGTCGGACTCGCCGTGGCCGTCGTCGTCACCGTGGCCGGGCTCGACCTCGGAGCCGAACTGGCTGGTCGGCTCGGTGAAGCCGTCGACGTGGTGCTCGACGTGGGCCACCAGGGCGTCGACGGCGGGTTCCATGCGCTCGATCACCGGCTTCGGGTAGACGCCCATGAACACGATCAGGGCCAGCAGCGGCGCCAGGACGAGGCCCTCGCGCAGCCGCAGGTCGGGCATGGTGGCGTTGTCGCCCTCGGCGGGACCGTGGAAGACCCGCTGGTAGGCCCACAGCAGGTAGAGGGCGGCCAGGATCACGCCGCCGGCGGCCACCACGGCGAACCAGCGGTGGGCGTTGAAGGCGCCGACCAGGACCAGGAACTCGCCCACGAAGCCGTTCAGTCCCGGCAGGCCGATCGACGACAGCATCACGACGGTGAACACGCCGGCCAGCACCGGCGCCGACTTCTGCAGGCCGCCCAGCTCGTCGATCTGGCGGGTGTGACGGCGCTCGTAGACCATGCCGACCAGCAGGAACAGGGCGCCGGTCGAGACGCCGTGGTTGACCATCTGCAGCAGGCCGCCCTCGATGCCCTCGGTGTTCAGGGCGAACGTGCCCAGCACGATGAACCCGAGGTGCGCCACCGACGAGTACGCCACCAGGCGCTTCAGGTCGCGCTGCATCGTGGCCACCACGGCGCCGTAGACGATGCCGACCACGCCGAGGGTCAGGAACACCGGGGCGAAGAAGTGGGACGCCTCGGGGAACAGGTAGAGGCCGAAGCGCAGGAAGCCGTAGGTCCCGAGCTTCAGCAGGACGCCGGCCAGGATGACCGAGCCGGCCGTCGGCGCCTCGGTGTGGGCGTCGGGCAGCCAGGTGTGGAGCGGGAAGATGGGCACCTTCACGGCGAAGGCCAGGGCGAAGGCGGCGAAGATCCAGCGGGCGGCGGTGGCGTCGACGGCCTGGGCCTCGGCGATGGCCACCAGGTCGAACGTGACCGGGCCGCCCACCGCGTCGGCGTGCAGGAAGGCCAGCGCCAGGATCCCGACCAGCATGAGGGCCGACCCGGCCATCGTGTACAGGAAGAACTTGGTCGCCGCGTACGCCCGGTTGCCGTGGCCCCACCGGCCGATGAGGAAGTACATCGGCACGAGGACGACCTCGAAGCACAGGAAGAAGACCATGAGGTCGAGGGCCAGGAACACGCCCATCACCCCGGCCTCCAGCAGCAGCAGCCAGGCGTAGTAGGCCCGGTCGTCGTGGCCGGGGTCGACGGCCAGCAGGGCGATCGGGAACAGCACGCCGGTCAGGACGACCAGGAACAGCGAGATCCCATCGACGCCGAGCGTCCACGAGATGCCCAGGTCGGCCATCCAGGTGGCCGACGACACGAACTGCAGGTCGGCGCCGTGGTCGACGTCGAAGCCGGACAGCAGCCAGACGGCCATGCCGCCGACCACCACCGAGGTGGTCACGGCCGCCAGCTTGAGCAGCTCGGGGCGGCGGCGGGGCAGGCAGGCCACGAGCAGGGCGCCGACGGCCGGCACCAGCACGAGGGCCGGGAGCACGGCGAACGGCACCGCCGAGGACGCCGCCAGCACGGCGGTGGGGGCCAGCGCCGACATCAGAAGCCGCTCCTCGAGACGAACCAGGCCACGAGGGCCACGGCACCCACGGCGACGCCCACCGCGTAGGTGCGGACCAGGCCGTTGTGGAAGCGACGTGCCACGCCGCCGAGGCCCCGGACCAGCGTGCCGACGCCGTTCACGGCACCGTCCACGACGCGGCGGTCGAACGCCGCGGTGGCGTCGAAGCCGACCCGGCCCGGACCGCCCATGAAGGCCGACACGGACCGGTCGAAGCGCCAGGCCTCGGCCAGGATCGGCTGTTCGAAGCGCTCGTGGTCGATGCGGCGGCGGCCGTAGGCGGCCACGGCGACGGTGATGCCGACCGCTCCGCCGACCACGGCCACGACGGCCAGCAGCCACAGCGTGCCGGCGCCCACCGACAGGTGGACCTCGTTGTGGTACAGGGTGGGCTCCAGCCAGTGCTCGAGGCGCTTGGTGCTCGACGAGAACGGCAGCTGGATCAGGCCGCCGACGATGCTGAGGCCGGCCAGCACGACCAGCGGGAGGGCCATCGTCCACGGCGACTCGTGCGGATGATGGGCGGCGCGGGCGGCCACGGCGTCGGGCAGGTCGTCGCCGACCGGACCGACGTCGGGCGGACCGTCGAGGGCCAGTGCCGGCTGGGCGGGACGGGACTCGGCGGCGGCGCGCACGTCGGCCAGGGCGGCCTCGGCGGTGGCCAGGGCGTCGGTGGCAGCGGCGACGGCGTCCACGGCTGCGGCGACCGCGGCGTCGGCGTCGGCCACGGCCTGCTCGGCGGCGACCACCGCGGCGGCCAGGTCATCGGCCGTCGGACCACCCTCGGCGTCGGGATCGGGTCCGGCCGTGGCGGCGGCCATCGCCGTGGCGAGGCCCTCGTTGGCGGCGCCGACCGCGGTGCGACGGGCCTCGAGGTCGGCCTCGGCGGCGGCAACGGCGTCGGCGGCCGCCGCCACCTCGGCCTCGGCGCGGGCCACGCCGGCGGTCCAGGCCTCGTCGACCTCGTCCGGGCGCGGGTCGGCGAACCGGTCGCGGCCCAGGAACGTCAACACCACCTGGCGGGTCATGTAGAAGGCGGTGAGGACCGCCGTGACCAGGCCGACCGCCCACAGCGCCGGGCTCTCGTTCCAGGCGAACGCCAGGATCTCGTCCTTGGACCAGAACCCGGCGAAGGGCGGCACGCCGGCGATGGCCAGCCACCCGATGGCGAACGTGCCCGCGGTGATGGGCATGGCCTTCCGGAGGGCGCCGTAGTGGGCCATGTCCTGGTCGCCGTCCATGCCGTGGATGACCGAGCCGGAGCCCAGGAACAGCAGCGCCTTGAAGAAGGCGTGGGTGACCATGTGGAACACGGCGGCCACGTAGGCGCCGCAGCCCACGGCCAGGAACATGTAGCCGAGCTGGCTGACCGTCGAGTAGGCCAGCACCTTCTTGATGTCGCGCTGGGCCACGGCGATGGTCGCCGCGAACAGCGCCGTGCCGGCGCCCGTCCAGGCGATCAGCGTGGGCACCCAGTCGGCGGCGTCGGCGATGATCGGGTTGACCCGGGTCAGCAGGTAGACGCCCGAGGTGACCATGGTGGCGGCGTGGATGAGCGCCGAGACCGGCGTCGGGCCGGCCATGGCGTCGGGCAGCCACAGGTACAGCGGGAACTGGGCCGACTTGCCGATGGCGCCCACGAACAGCATCAGGGCGATGAAGGTGGCCGTGCCCTGGGCGACGGTGCCCGCCGACGTGGTGTCGAGCACGTCGACGTAGGCGATCGACCCGAACGTGAAGAACGTCAGGAAGATGGCGACCATGAAGCCCCAGTCACCGATCCGGTTGGTGACGAAGGCCTTCTTGCCCGCCGTGGCGTTGGCCTCGTCGGTGAACCAGAACGAGATGAGCAGGTACGAACAGGCGCCCACGCCCTCCCAGCCGAGGAAGGTCAGCAGCAGGTTGTCGCCCAGGACCAGCATCAGCATGGAGAAGGCGAACAGGTTCAGGTAGGTGAAGAACCGGGGGAAGTCGCCGTCGCCGTGCATGTACCCGATCGAGTACAGGTGGATGAGGGCGCCGACGCCGGTCACGAACAGGCACATGGTCAGCGACAGCGGGTCGGCCAGCAGCCCGGCGTCGACCCGCAGGTCGCCGGCCGGCACCCACTCGAAGAGCGTGGTCACCGAGCGGCGGTCGTGGGCGTCGCGGCCCAGCATCTCGGCGAACGCCCCCAGCGTCACGAGGAACGAGCCGGCCATGGCGCCGGTGGCCAGCCAGCCGGCCCACGGCTCCCCGAGGCGCTTGCCGCCGAACAGCAGCACGAGGAAGCCGGCCAGGGGCAGGGCGGGCACGAGCCAGATCACGTCGAGCACGGCCTAGCCCCCCAGCACCGAGAGGTCGTCGGCGGTGGCGCCGGGGCGACGGCGCATGATGGCCACGATCACCGCCAGGCCGACCACGACCTCGGCGGCGGCCACCACGAGCACGAAGAAGACCGAGAGCTGGCCGCCCAGGTCGCCGAGGTCGGCGCCGAGGCTCACGAACGTGAGGTTGACGGCGTTGAGCATGAGCTCGACGCACATGAACATGACCAGCGGGTTGCGGCGGGTCAGCAGGCCGACCGAGCCCATCGAGAAGAGCACCGCGGCGAGCACGAGGTACCAGGTGGTGGTGACGACCATCAGCCCGCCTCCCCCTCGTCGTCCGCCTCCGCCGCGGGATCGTCTCCGGTCGCCGTGGCTTCGTCGCTCCCGGTCGCCGAGGCGTCGTCGCTCCCGGTCGCCGAGGCGACGGTCACCACGGGCATGGGCTGGAGGGGGCCGCGCACGCGGCGGGCCAGCACCACGGCGCCGACCACGGCCACGGTCAGCAGCAGGGCGGTCAGCTCCACGGCGAACACGTGGTCGGTGAACAGCGCCTCGCCGAGGCGGCGGGTGTTGTCCTCGGCGCCACCCAGCGCGGCGTTGGCCCCGCGGGCACCGGTGGGACCGTCCACGCCGACCAGCAGCACGGTCAGCAGCAGGCCGAGCATCGACGCGCCGACGATCGCCGCCACCGACCGCTGGCCGGCGATGGGCTCGATGCCGAGGTCCTCGGCCCGGTCCACGCCCAGCAGCATGATCACGAACAGGAACAGGATGACCACCGCGCCGGCGTAGACGATGACCTGCACGGCGGCCAGGAACGTGGCGTCCTGGAGGACGAACAGCACGGCGACGCCGAACAGCGTCTGGACCAGGAACAGGGCGGCGTGCACCGGGTTGCGGGCCACCAGCACGCCGGCGGCGCCCGTCAGGACGACCACGGCACTGACGATGAAGACGGCGGCGTCCATCAGGCCGGACCCTCCCCGTCGTCGGGCCCATCATCGGGCCCGTCGTCAGACGCGGCAGCGCCTCCGGCCTGGCCGACCTCGGGGGCACGCACGCCGTGGCCCAGCTCGCCGGACCACGAGACCCGGCCGGTGTAGGTGGCGTCGCCGCTCGGCGAGGTAGCCCGCATCCAGGCCGAGGTGTGCTCGTCCTCCCCGGGACGCCAGTCCTCCCACGGGAGGTGCTGCGGACGACCCGTCGAGGCGTCGACCACCAGCTCGTCCTTGGTGTAGACGGCGTCCGACCGGTTGGTGAACGAGAACTCGAACAGCTTCGACTCGGTGATGGCCTCGGTCGGGCAGGCCTCCACGCACAGGTCGCAGTGGATGCACCGCAGGTAGTTGATCTCGTAGACGAAGCCGTACCGCTCCCCCGGCGACACCGGGTCGTCCGGCGGGTTGTCGGCGCCCCGGACGTAGATGCAGTTGGCAGGACACACGCCGGCGCACAGCTCGCAGCCGATGCACTTCTCCATGCCGTCCTCGTACCGGTTCAGCACGTGGCGGCCGTGGAGGCGGGCCGGCTTGTCCCGCTTCTGCTCCGGGTACGACGTCGTGACCCGACGCTCGAACATCTTCTTGAACGTCACGGCGAAGCCGCGGAAGTAGCCCATCAGGCGTCGACCCCCTCGGTGGCGTCGAGGTCGGCCAGGCGCTCGGCCCGGGCCTTGGCCACCGCGCCCGACAGCAGCACGGCGCCCAACGTCATCCCGGCCAGGCCGACGACCACCACCGGGGCCACCGGCCAACCCTCGGCGTCGGCGACGCGCATGGCGGCGATGAGCAGGAACCAGCCCAGCGACAGCGGGATCAGGACCTTCCAGCCCAGGTCCATCAACTGGTCGTAGCGGAACCGGGGCAGCGTGGCCCGCAGCCACACGAAGCCGAACAGGAAGGCGAACACCTTCACCGAGAACCACAGAATCGGCCAGACCCAGCCGAGGGTGTCGGTCAGGATCGGGCCCGACGGGCCTCCCAGGAACAGGGTGACGGCGATGGCCGACATGGTGATGACGTTCATGAACTCGGCCAGGAAGAACAGGGCGAAGCGCAGCGAGCTGTACTCGGTGTGGAAGCCGCCGACCAGCTCCTGCTCGGCCTCCACGAGGTCGAACGGCGGCCGGTTCAGCTCAGCGGTCCCGGCCACCAGGAAGACCAGGAAGGGCACCACGCCGGTGGCCAGCACGTTCCAGTTGCCCTCGACCTGCGTGGCCACGATGTCGTGCGTGGACAGCGAGCCCGAGGTCAGGAACACGGTGGCGATGGCCAGGCCGAGGGCCGCCTCGTAGCTGATCATCTGCGCCGAGGCCCGGACCGAACCCAGCAGCGGGTACTTCGAGCCCGACGACCAGCCGGCCAGCATCACGCCGTACACGGCGATGGACGACAGCGCCAGGAAGAACAGGACGCCCACCGGCGGGTCGGCGACCTGCAGGTAGGTGCGCTCGCCGAACCACGTGACGGTGCCGTCGCCGGAGAAGTCGCCGCCGATGGGCACGATGGCGAAGACCAGGAAGGCGGGGACCAGCGACAGGTACGGGGCCAGCTTGAACACCGCCCGGTCGGACCGGTCGGGGATCAGGTCCTCCTTGAAGAACAGCTTGATGCCGTCGGCCAGCGTCTGGAGGATGCCGAACGGTCCGGCCACGGCGGGGCCGATCCGGTTGTGCATGTCGGCCACGAGCTTGCGCTCGAACCAGATCATCAGCATCACCGACACCAGCAGCAGGGCGAAGGCGACGACCACCTTCAGCACCACGATGCCGACGATGCCCAGGTCGATGTCGCCGCGCAGCAGCGGATCGGCGGCCAGCACCGCCCGGTCCCCCATCCCCGCGAGGGTCGTCACGGCGCTCACCGGCGTCCCACCCGGATCCCGGTCACCGGCGCCGAGGCGTCGATGAGGCGGCCGGCGTCGACGTCGGCCTGGTTGACCCGCAGGTGCACGGTGCCCCGGGCCACGCCGGGGTCGGACGCCACGGCGACCTGGACGGTCCCCCGGTCGGCGATCAGGTCCACGACCTCGCCCTCGGCCAGGCCGTGTCGGCTCAGGTCGGACGGCTCGAAGCCGGCCACGGCGCCCGGGGCCAGGCCGGCCAGCGACGGGCTGTGGGCCACGAGCACGCCGACGTCGTACATGGACCGGTCGGCGACCAGGCGCAGCCCGTAGGCGTCGTTCACCGGCACCTCGGTGCGGTCGGGTCGGGCCAGAGCGGTCCGGCCCTCGACCAGGACGCCCTCGCGGACCGACGCGGCCAGGGCCTCGGGGGTGATGCCGGCGTGGATCGGCGACACCGCGGCCAGCTCGGCCAGCACGTCGTCGACCGAGCCGAAGCCGAGGTCGGTGCCCAGCCGGTCGGCCAGCTCCACGGCGATGGCCCAGTCCGGACGGGCGGTCCCCGGTGCGGTGACCTTGCGGGCCACCACGCTGACGCGGCCCTCCAGGTTGGTGAACGTCCCGTCCACCTCGGTGGGGGCCGCGGCGGGCAGGACCACGTCGGCCCGGGCCACCGTGGGCGTGCCGAACAGGTCGACGGCCACGACGGTTCCGGCGTTGGCCAGCGCCCGTTCGGCGAGGTCGCGGTCGGGGACGTCGGCGAGCACGTCGGCGCCGAGCAGCACCAGCACGTCGACCTCGCCGGCCGCCGCGGCCTCGAGGATGCCGATGGCGTCGTGGCCCCGGTCCGTGGGCACGGTCGGCCAGACGGAGGAGACGCCGGACGCATCGGCCAGCGTCACCCGGCCGGGCAGCAGCCCGGGGGCCAGGCCCATGTCGAGGGCGCCGTGGACGTTGCCGCGGCGCAGCAGCGACAGGAAGGCGGCCTCGGGCAGGTGGTCGTGCAGCGCCAACGCGGCGTCGACCACCGGACCGGCGGCCTCGGCCAGCGACGGACGGCCCACCAGGACGGTCACCGGACGACCCTCGGCCACCGCGGCGGCGATGGTGGCACCGGCGGCGGCCAGCGCCTCGGCCGACAGGCCGGCGGCACCGGCGGGCGAACCGCCACCGAACATGGCGGACACGGCGTCGGCCGCCCCACCGGGCAGGACCCGGAGCGAGTGGGCGGCATGGGCGCTCAGGCCGGTGCGGCGCGGCGTCAGCTCGACGAGGGTGGCGCCGTCGTGGACCACGGCGTGGCGGAGGCGCAGGAACAGGGCGCCCAGCTCCTCCTTGGGGTCCGGGCCGAGCAGGACGATGGTGCCGCCCGGCGTGCAGGCCCGGTCGATGGTGGCCCGGGGCAGGCCGAGGACCACCTCGGCGGGCAGGCCGTCGCCCAACTGGGCGTCGACGTGGTCGGTGCCGAACACGCCCTTGGCCAGCTTGGCCCACGCGTACTGCGACTCGTTGGTGAGCCGGGCCCCGCCGAGCACGGCGAGGCGGTCGGCCGGGGCGGCCGACAGGGCGTCGGCGGCCACGCCGAGGGCCTCGCTCCACGGGGCGGCCACCAGGGCGTCGCCGTCCGGAGCGCGGTTGCCCAGCGCGTCGCCCCGCAGCATCGGGGTGGCGAGGCGGTCCGCGTGGTCGTAGGCCTCGAAGACGAAGCGCTCCTTGTCGGACAGCCAGCCCCAGTTGACGGCGTCGGCGTCGACGCCCTGGAAGCGCAGCACCCGGTCGCGCGACGACTGGACGGAGATGCGGCTGCCGACGCTGTCGAGCGTGCTCGTCGACTCGACCTCCTCGAGGTCCCACGGGCGGGCCTTGAAGCGGTACGGGGCGGCGGTCAGGGCACCCACCGGGCAGATCTGGACGGTGTTGCCGCTGAAGTACGAGGCGAACGGCTGCTCGGGGAAGGTGTTGACCTGCGTCTGGCCGCCCCGGTCCATGAAGTGGATGAGCTGGTCGCCGGCCACCTCGCCGGCGAAGCGGGTGCAGCGGTCGCAGAGGATGCAGCGCTCCCGGTCGAGGTGCACGTTCTCGTTGACCGGGATGGGCTTCTCGAAGTGGCGCTTCTCCTCGACGAAGCGGCTCTCGCCGGGGCCGAAGGCCATGGTCTGGTCCTGCAGCGGGCACTCACCGCCCTTGTCGCAGACCGGGCAGTCCAGCGGGTGGTTGACGAGCAGGAACTCGAGCACGCCGTCCTGGGCCTTGCGGGTCCGCTCCGACTCGGTGTCGACGACCATGCCGGGGGTGCAGGGCAGCATGCAGGACGGCTGCAGGGCCGGACCGCGGCCGGTGTCGACCTCGACCAGGCACATGCGGCACATGCCGACCGGTTCCAAGCGGGAGTGGTGGCAGAACCGGGGGATGTAGGTGCCGGTGCGCTCACAGGCGTCGATCAGCAGCTCGCCCGGGCGGGCGGCCACCGTCTCACCATCGACGGTGATATCCACCGACGGGATCTCCACCGGGGGGGTCTCGTCGCTCACGAGCCGGCCTCCCCACCGCTGGGCGCGGCGCTCACGGGGATGCCGTCGCCGCGGGTGATCTTCGCCTCGAACTCGTGGCGGAACCGGCGGATGGTCGACGTGATGGGCGCCACCGACGACGGGCCCAACGGGCAGATGGTGGTCTGGCGGGGTGGGAACGGCACCGCGTCCAGGCCCTCGTCCGGGTGCGACGCCACCGGGTAGGGCCCGGGGCTGATGTTGTCGCCCACGTCGAGGAGCAGGTCGATGTCGGACGGGCGGCCGTGGCCGTCGAGGATGCGGGCCAGGATCTTCTCTTCCCAGCTGGTCCCCTCGCGGCACGGCGAGCACTTGCCGCACGACTCGCGGGCGAAGAAGCGCACCATCCGGTGGCAGGCCTTCACGGCGTCGGTGGTCTCGTCCATCACCACGATGGCGCCCGAGCCGAGCATCGAACCGGCCGCGCCCACCTCCTTGGCCTCCAGCGGGAGGTCCAGGTGCTCGGCGAAGAACCACGGGGCCGAGCCGCCGCCGGGGATGAACATCTTCAGCTCGTGGCCGTCGCGGATGCCCTGGCAGAACCCGTCCCCGTAGAAGAGGTCGCGGAACGTGGTCACGCCCTGCTCGACCTCGTACACGCCGGGTCGCTTCACGTGCCCCGAGACGGCGAACAGGCGGGTTCCGGGCGAGGTCTCGGACCCCATCCGCTTGTAGGCCTCGGCGCCGTTGGCCAGGATCCACGGCACGTTGGCCAGCGTCTCCACGTTGTTGACGATCGTGGGCTGGCCGTACAGGCCGATGGCGGCCGGGAAGTACGGCGGCTTGAGCCGCGGCATGCCGCGGTTGCCCTCGAGGCTCTCGATGAGGGCGGTCTCCTCGCCGACGATGTAGGCGCCGGCCCCCCAGTGGAGGGTGACGTCGACCGAGAAGTCGGTGCCGAGCACGTTGCGGCCCACGTAGCCCGCCGCGTAGGCCTCGTTCAGGGCCGCCGCGATGCGTTCCTGGCCGAGGGCCATCTCGCCGCGGACGTACAGGAAGCACTGCGACAGGCCGAGGGCGTAGCAGGTGATGAGGCAGCCCTCGATGAGCTGGTGGGGGTCGCGCTCCATGAGGAGGCGGTCCTTGTAGGTCCCGGGCTCGGACTCGTCGCCGTTGACGACGAGGTAGCGGGGCCACACGCCCTCCGGGCAGAAGCCCCACTTGACGCCGGCCGGGAAGCCGGCGCCGCCGCGCCCCAGCAGGGTGGCGTCGCGGACCTCGGCGTGAACGTCGGCCGGCGGGCGCGCCAGGGCGGCCCGCAGGCCCTCGTAGCCGCCGGTGGCCAACGACCGTTCGAGCGTGTACGAGTCCTCGTGGACGAAGCGCGACGACACGACCTTGGGGCCGCCGTTGTCGACGTAGCCCGCGGCATGGGGGACGTACGCGCCGGTCACGACGCGCCCTCCCCGGCGTCGGCCCCGTCCGGAGACACGCTCGGAGACGCGGCCGGAGACATGGTCGCCATCCACGACGGAGCACCCTCGACCTGCTCGGGCGGCACCACGCCGGCCCGGCGGTCGTCGGGGACCTGCTGGCGGACCCGACCGAGGGTGCCGTGGACGGGCAGGTCGCCGGCGTCACCCGCCGCGCCCCGCTCGATGGGGCTCCGACCGGCCCGGATGTCGGCCACCACCTCGTCGAAGGTGCCGGCGTCGGCCCGGTGGAAGTACCGGTAGTTGACGGTGAAGCAGGGGGCCTCGGTGCAGGCGGCCACGCACTCCACGTCCTCGACGGTGAACACGCCGTCGTCGGTGGTGCCGCCGGCCTTCACCCCGAGCGTCGACTCGACGTGGTGGAGCAGCTCCTCGCCGCCGAGCAGCTGGCACGACACGTTGGTGCACACATTGACCAGGTGGGTGCCCACCGGGTGGAACTTGAACATCTCGTAGAAGCTGCCGGTTCCCAGCACCTCGGCGGGCGTGGTGCCGGTCAGCTCGGCGATCTCGGCCATGGCGGCCGGCGTCACCCAGCCCTCCTGCTCCTGGGCCAGGTGCAGCAGCGGGATGACGGCCGACCTGGGCTTCGGGTAGCGGGCCAGGATGTCGCGTGCGGTGCGCTCCCGGGCGGCGTCGAACCAGCTCACCGGTCGACCTCCCCCATGATCGGGTCGACCGACGAGATGACGGCCACGCCGTCGGCGATGAGGCCGCCCTCCATGAGGTGCGGCAGCGTCTGCAGGTTCACGAAGCTCGGGCCGCGGATGTGCATGCGGTACGGCTTCGGCCCGCCGTCGGAGACGAGGTAGCAGCCCAGCTCGCCCCGGGGGGACTCCACCGCGGCGTACGTCTCGCCCTCGGGCACGTGGAAGCCCTCGGTGAAGATCTTGAAGTGGTGGATGAGGGCCTCCATCGACTCGTCGATGCGGGCCCGCGGCGGCGGGGTGACCTTCTTGTCCTGGGTGCGGTAGTCGCCGTCGGGCATGAGGTCGAGGATCTGCTCGACGATGCGCAGCGACTCGCGGATCTCGTTGAGACGGATGGCGTACCGGTCGAAGGCGTCGCCGTGGGTGCCGACGATGACGTCGAACTCGACCTCGTCGTAGGCCAGGTAGGGCTGGTCGCGGCGCAGGTCCCAGGCGTAGCCGGTGGACCGGAGGATGGGGCCGGTGGCCGACAGGGCGAGGGCCTCGGCCGGGGTCATCACGCCCACGCCCTGGAGGCGCTCGCGGAAGATGGGCTGGCCGGTCAGCAGGGTGTCGTACTCGTCGAGCCGGGGCGGGATGAGCTCCAGCAGGCGGCGCACGTCGTCCTGCCAGCCGTCGGGCAGATCGGCGGCCACGCCGCCGGGGCGGATGTAGTTGTGGTTCATCCGCAGGCCGGTGACCTTCTCGAAGAAGCGCAGCACCTCCTCGCGTTCCCGCCAGCCGTAGATCATCATCGACACGGCGCCGACGTCCATGCCGTTGGTGGCCTGGAACAGCAGGTGGGAGGCGGCCCGGTTCAGCTCGCACATGAGCATCCGGATCCACGTGGCCCGGGGCGGGACCTCGAGGCCGAGGAGCTGCTCGACGGCCAGCGAGAACGACAGCTCCGAGAACAGCGGAGCGGCGTAGTCCATCCGGGTGACGTTGGTGGGGCCCTGGAGGTAGGTGAGGTCCTCGGCCGTCTTCTCCATGCCGGTGTGGAGGTACCCGATGACCGGCTTGGAGCGCAGGACGGTCTCGCCCTCCATCTCCAGCATGAGGCGCAGCACGCCGTGGGTGGACGGGTGCGACGGACCCATGTTGAGGATCATCCGCTGGTCGTCGGCCGTACCGGTGGGCGGGTCGTCGGGGTCGCCGGCCAGCACGGCGGCCTCGGCCTCGCTGAGGCGCAGCACGGCGCTGGTGTCGTCGCGTCGCAGGACGCGCTCGGCCGACCCCAGATCACCCGGGACAGGGTCACCCGGGACAGGGTCGCCCATGACGGGAGCGTCGACCGATTCGGCCACGTCGGCGGTGCTCGGCTCGGTCATCGGGGCGCCGGCGCGTCCTTGAACTGGACGGGGATCCGCCCCATGGCGACGTCACGTCGCAACGGGTGGCCGTTCCAGTCCTCGGGCATGAGGATGCGGGTCGGGTCGGGGTGGCCCTCGAAGCGGACGCCGACCAGGTCGAAGGCCTCGCGTTCCATGGCCTCGGTGCCGGGGAAGAGGTCGAACAGCGACGGGACGACCGGGTCCGACTCGGGGACCTGGGCCCGCAGGCGGACCCGTCGGCCGTCGTCGTGGCGAATGAACGAGGCCACCACCTCGAAGCGCTCGGGCTGGACGCCGTCGGGCAGGTCGGTGCGCCCCGGATGGGCCGAGTAGTCCACGGCCGTCACGTCGATGGCCATGCAGAAGCCGTCGTCCTTCAGGGCGGTGACGGTCTCCAGCCACGTGTCCGGCGACGGGTGCAGGACCTCCTGGCCGGAGGCGTCCACGACGGGCACGCCGTAGGCGGTCGGGCCGGTCGGGGCTTCGACGGCCTCGTCAGCGGTCGCGCCCTCCTCCACCTGCTCGTCGCTCACCGGGAGCCCAGCTCCACCGGCTGGGCCGACGGCACCGGAGCCGGCGGTTCGACGTGGATGGCGGCGCCACCGGCGTTGGCCTCCCGGCGACGGGTCAGCTCGCCGCTCTGGATGTTGCCGTGCAGCGTGAGGATGGCGTGCATCAGCGTCTCGGGGCCGGGCGGGCAGCCGGGGGCGTAGACGTCGACGGGCACGACCTGGTCGACGCCCTGCACGATGGCGTAGTTGTTGAACATGCCGCCGCTCGACGCACAGACGCCCATCGAGATGACCCACTTGGGTTCCATCATCTGGTCGTAGATCTGGCGCAGGATCGGCGCCATCTTCTGCGACACCCGGCCGGCCACGATCATCAGGTCGGCCTGCCGGGGCGACGCCCGGAAGACCTCCATGCCGTAGCGGGCCAGGTCGTAGTGGGCGGCACCGGTGGCCATCATCTCGATGGCGCAGCAGGCCAGGCCGAAGGTGGCCGGCCAGCAGCTGCGGGCCCGGGACCACTTGACGAGGTCCTCGACGCGGGCGGTGACGAAGTTGTGCTCCAGGCCCTCGAGGCCGTCGTCGAGGATGGCCGACGTGTCGCCGATGCCGGGGATGCGGGGCATCAGGCGGCCCTCCCCGACTCGTCGCCGATGGTCCGCCCCTCGAGGCCGACCTCGCGGACCCCGGCCCGACGGATGGTCGAGGTGGACGTGCGGGCCGGCGAGACGGCGTGGCGGACCCGACGCACCGGACCCCACTCCAGGGCGCCGTTGCCGATCAGGTACACGAACGACTCGAAGACGGCCAGCGAGAACAGCAGCACGGCCACCAGGCCGAACAGGCCGAGGCCGCCGTGGGCGACCGCCCACGGGTAGAGGAAGACGATCTCGATGTCGAACACGATGAAGATCATCGCCACGAGGAAGAACCGGACCGGGAAGCGCTCCGGGGTCTCACGGCCGGGGATGATGCCGCACTCGTACGGGGCGGCCTTGCGGTCGTGGGGGCGGCGGGGCGCCAGCAGGCGCGACGCCACGAAGCTGAGCGCCGCGAAGAGGAAGGCGAGGATCAGCAGGACGACGACGGGCAGGTACTGGCCGAGCACGTCACTCGCTCCCGGTCCCACCCCGGACCACGGAGATGGTCACGGGGTCAGGCCTTCGAGGCTTCGAACTCCCTGCGCCGCTCCATGAGCTCCTTGTCGCGCACGTGGAGCCAATAGCAGAGGGCGAGGAAGACGAGCAGCGACCCGATGGTCACCAGCGCCGGCCGCAGCCGGACCCAGCCGAGGTCGCGGATCATGACGACGGAGACCACCGGCTCCTCGGGGTCGACCACCGGGCGGGGCGGGGCCTCGCCGGGGGCGACCTCCTGGTGCAGCACGCCCTGGAGTTGGACCACGGTGTACCGGGTCGGGTGGGTGATGCGTGCCGAGCTGGTGACCCAATGGCGGATGCGGTCCCACCGGTTGGGGTCGTCCTGGAGCGACGGCTTGCCACCCATGGTGTAGGCGTCCAGCAGCTTGTAGTCGGCCGAGCTGGCGAAGCCGAGGTCCGGATGGGCCAGCACGTCGGCGGCCGCCTGGGCCTGGGCGTCGCCGGCCTCGGTGATGGCGAGCAGGCGCCACGGGCCGAGCTCGCGGAGGCCGGCGGCGTCGGTGACGTTGCGGGCCACCGCGGCCAACTCCGACCGGGTGATGATCTCGTTGCGCAACTGCCGGTCGGCCTGCAGGCCGGCCAACTCGCCGGCTGACAGGTCCGGGTTCTCGGCGGCGGTGGGCAGGGTGTCGAACTCGGCGACGGCCACGGCGTCGCCGGAGGCCACGACCAACTCGTAGGCGGTCGGCATCTCGTCGGGGTTGGGCAGCAGGCGGGCCTCCATCAGGCCGCTGGCGCCCAGGTCGCCGACGTTGATGTCGACGGTCTTCCAGCTCGGGGAGTCGCCCTTCCAGCCGGAGCCGTACATCCACCAGGCGCTGCCGAGGATCACCATCCAGCCCATGAGGGCGGCGGCCGACATGAGGGTGGCCAGGCGGATGCCGGAGTTGGTGGCGACGATCAGCCAGACCGAGCCCATGAGGACGGCGAAGCCGGTGACGACGGTCAGGATGCCCCGGATCTCGGGGTCCCAGGCCAACCCGGCCAGCGTGACCAGGGTGTCCATCAGAGGCTCCTCTCGTACGCCACGACGGCGGCGATCTGCTCCGGGGTGAGGATCCGCGACCGCACCACGGTCCCGATCACGTCCAGGTCGTCGGACCGTCCGCCGAAGCCCGGCATGGCGCCGGTACCCGGACGGGCGTTGCCGTAGCCGCTCCCGACCTCGGAGCCGGTGCGGACGAAGTCCTCGTGGCCGGCGGCGGTCGGGAAGTGCGTCTCGATGCCGATGAGGCTCGGGCCGACGTGGCCGAGTCCCGGCTGGTAGCCGGTGAGGATCCCGGCCTCGGCGAGGCGGGGCCACTCGGCGACCAGCTCGGCGGCGGCCTCGTCACTGCTCGACCCGTACGAGAAGCCGGGGGTGTGGCAGCGGGCGCAGCTGTTGGCGCCCTGGCCGGCCGGGTTGTTGAACAGCAGCTCGCCGTAGGCGCCGTAGTCGCTGCTGGACGGATCGGCGGCCTGCACCAGCCACGCCTCGGCCGCCGCGGCGACGTCGTCGGCGTCGGTCAGGCCGGGATCGCGTTCGGTCACGATGGCCCGGGCACCGGCGACGAGGCCGGACTGCACCTCGGCGGCCGCCTCGTCGGGCGACAACTGGATGGAGCGCAGGTAGACGATCAGCTGGTGGACCTGCTGGGAGGTCAGCGGGCCACCGCCGGGGAGGCCCCAGGCCGGCATCGGCGTGCCGGGACGGCCGTAGTCGAGGATGCGCAGCACCTCGGACTCGTCGAAGCGGCTCAGCACGGTGGTCAGCGACGGCGCCTTCCACTCGACCTGGGCCACGAACCCGCCGTTGGGGTCGGTCAGGGTGTACGACGCCACGCCGCCCACGCCGCCGGGGCCGTGGCAGCTCACGCAGGCCTCTTCGAAGCTGTTGGCGCCCCGCTTCTCGAAGCGCTTCACCCAGCCGTAGGCGGCGTTGTCCTGGCGGGCCGGCTCCATCAGCCAGTAGAGCGGCAGGATCAGCGAGATCACGGTGAGGGTGACCAGCGACCACGCCAGGTTGCGGTCGAGCACCTTCGTCTCGAGCTCGTCGTCGTCGACGTGCTTCCGGCGGTTGGAGGCCAGGTCGATCTCGGAGCCGACCTCGCGCTTGCCGATCCGGAAGCTGAAGAGCAGGTAGACGCCCATGCCCACCAGCACGACGGTGGCGAGGACCCAGCCGATGGAGCGCTGGGTGCTGGCGAGGAGGAGTGTGGTCATCTCGTTCACGGAGTTCTCGGTCGTCCGACTAGTGGCCGCTGGCCTGGCCGATGCAGTTGGGGCCCTCGGCCTCCTGGCCGGTGGTGTTCACGCCGATGGGCGGGCCCTGGATGATGGTGCCGGTGTCGACGGTCAGGACGCCGTCGGTCACCGACATGGCGAACCGGTCCATTCCGCGCGGAGCGGGACCGCCCCGCTTCTCGCCGACCTGGTTGTACTGCGAGCCGTGGCACGGGCACTCGAACCACTGCGAGGACACGCAGTTCGGGACCCGGCAGCCCAGGTGCGGGCACTTCTGGTAGAGCGCCACCAGACCGGCGTCGAAGCCACCGTCCACGCCGGCCGACATGCCGGCCAGCTCGGGAGCCGAGTAGGTGGCGCGGGCCTTCTCCACGGCGCCGTTCGGGTACGCCGTGATCCACATGCGGCCCTCGGGCTTGTAGAGGAAGCCGTTGTTGGCGTCGATGTCGGCGAGGAGCTCGACGACGTTGCCGACCTTGATCTTGGAACCGAAGCCGCTCACGCCCTGCGGCCACAGGAAGGCGATGCTGGCGCCGCCGAAGCCCGACAGGCCGAAGCCCATCATGCCGACGAGGCTGCGGTTGAAGAACTGGCGGCGGCTGACGCCGACGGCCTGGGGGTCGGGTGCCACGAACGGCTCCGGCGGGGCCGACTCGACGGCGGCGACGTCGCCGGAGCGGGCGGCCACCGCGGCGGCCTCGACCTCGCGGCCGGTGGGGCCGCTCGCATCGGCGCCCGAACCGCCCAACAGGGGGTTGGCCACGTTGCGGCGACGGGCCTCGCGGGACAGGCCGGCGGCGCTGCGGTCACGGCGGCGCGACGCGCCCACGAGGACGACGACGGCCAGGACGGCGAGGAGGATGACAGCGATGACGACGCCCACGGGTCAGCTCCTGTGTGCCATCGGGGAGGCGGACGGGGTTCGGGACACGGCGACCATCACAGTTCGAAGAAGAGGCCGGAGTTCCACGGGAAGATGAAGTTGAAGCCGGGGCCACGGAAGAAGGACCCGATCATGACCAGCACGGCCCAGAACATGAGGTGCACGGTCATCAGCGAGATGGCGAACTTGCGGTCCTCGGGGCGCTTCGACGGGTTCTTGTCGATGTAGGGCGCCAGGATCAGGACGAACAGGCCGATGCCGGGGATGGTCACGCCGGCCACCATCGGGTGGAACATGGTGAGCAGCTCCTGGAGGCCCAGGAAGTACCACGGCGCCTTGGACGGGTTCGGCGTCTTGTTGAAGTCGGCCAGCTCGAGCAGCGGGGCGTTCACGAAGATCGAGAAGAGCAGCGTGAACAGGGTGACCGCCAGGGCGGCCAGGAACTCGGCCAGCAGGAGGTGCGGCCACACGTGGACCTTGTCCTGCGGGGTGGCCTTGGTGTCCTGGATGGAGCCGGACTTGACGACGGTCAGCAGGCGCTGGTTGTGGCCGTCGGGTCCGCTGCCCCCGGTGGGGGCCGCCGGTCCGCCGGCCGCCGGGGCCGGCTGGTCGCCCGCCGCGGTGCCGCGGTCGAGTAGGTGCGAGGGGATCTTCTCGTCGCCGGAAGCGGCGGCCGGAGCGTCGCCGGCGGGGGCGTCGCCACCGCCCGCGGCGCCCTGCGCCTTGGCCTTGGCGGCCTCGGCCCGCTTCCGGAGGTGTTCGGGGATCTCGGTCATCGGTTCGTCCTGGTCCTGGGCGTCCGGCCTACAGCGGGCCCGAGATGCCGCCGTCCTTGCGGACCCGCCAGAAGTGGATGGCCATGAAGATGACCACCACGAACGGGAGCATCAGGACGTGGAGCGTGTACCAGCGCAACAGGGTGTCGGTTCCGATCTCGACGCCGCCGAGCAGCACGAACCGCACCTGTTCGCCGAAGACGGGTGTGAAGCCCATCATGTTCGTTCCCACCGTCACCGCCCAGAGGGCCAACTGGTCCCACGGGAGGAGGTAGCCGGTGAACGAGAGCAGCAGCGTGAACTGCAGCAGCATCACGCCGATCACCCAGTTGAACTCACGGGGCGGCTTGTAGGCCCCGTGGTAGAAGACGCGGGCCATGTGCAGGAACACGGACAGCACCATGAGGTGGGCCGCCCATCGGTGCATGTTGCGGACCAGGAGGCCGAAGCCGACCGCGGTCTGCAGGGTCTGGATGTCGTCCCACGCCTGGGCGGCGGTCGGCCGGTAGAAGAACATCAGGAAGATGCCGGTGACCGTCAGCAGGATGAACAGGAAGAAGGACAGCCCACCGAGGCAGAGGGTGTAGCTGACCTTCACGGCGTGGCGCTTCACCTTCACCGGGTGGAGGTGGTACAGCACGCTGTTCATGATCACGTAGGACCGGTTCCGGGGGCTGTCGTTGTAGCCCTTCCGGAAGATCGAGCCCGGTCGGAAGATCGAACTCCAGGCCTGCGAGCCCTGGACCTGGTCGGTCAGCTGGCCGAGCTGCTCCTGCAGCGCCTGGCCGGCCGGCTTCTTCTCGTCAGCCACGGTGTCCGTTCTCCTGTACAGCCAGCGAAGGCGTGGTTCGTGCGTGCGTCGTTCCGGTCATCGCTCAGCCCAGCCGCATCCCGTAGCCGTAACCGTGGGTGTTGGTCCGCTGGTTGGCGTCACCGTCGGCGGGGGCGTCGCTGCACTTGCCGAGGATGATGACCCCGGTCGGGCAGCGGTCGACGCACAGCGCGCAGCGGGTGCACACGTCGTCGTCGATGGTGAAGATCACGTGGTCGCTGGGATCCACGCCCGGCTGCTCGGTGCCGACCGACTCGGCCACGGCGTCGGGGGTGACCATGTGGATGCACTTCCACGGGCAGATGTCGACGCAGCCCTCGCACATGATGCACTCGGACTGGTCGATGTGGATGAACTGCTTGACCCGGTTGTTGGTCGTCATCCAGTCGGCGTCGACCTCCCGGAGGACGTAGTCGTCGACGAACGTCGGATGGGGCGGGTTGGCGTCGGTGACGCTCATGCGCCGGCCCCCTCGCGCACCAGCGGACGGCCGTACTCGGAGGTGGGCTTCGGGGCGTCCTTCTCCTGGCCGCGGTTCTGCCACTGGATCCAGTAGAAGACGTTGCCGCCGAGGAAGATGCCGTAGATCACGACGGCCACCAGGTCGCGGATGACCTGGTAGGTCATGGTGAAGGGCAGGGCCCACTCGACGATGCCCTGGTCGCCGGTCCACGGGAGCTGCGGGCCGACCACGAAGCGGTCGGGGCGCCAGTTGAGCTCGCTGTCCGCCCACGTGAGCCACTGGTGCGGCACCACGCCGTAGACCCACCAGAGGATGAAGAAGACGTAGGTGGCGAAGACCATGGCCTCGCCCCACGTGAAGTCCTTGTCGGCCGGGGTGCGCTTCCGGTACCACTCGTAGCCACCCATCAGGAGGACGGTGACGATGATGGAGGTCAGGAATGCGACCATCGTTCCAGGCCCTCCCTCGGTGGCTCCGGCGGACTTCGTGAAATGGTGCACAAGGTGCGGGCACCATGCTAACGGTTGGGCCGTCGTCGCGGACGACCGTCCGCCCGGGCCATGGCGACCGCGTGGGCGGTCCCCGTCCGGGAGGTGCGATCGGATCGTGGCGGCGACCTCGGGACGGGTTTCTATCACGATGGCGGCCCCGCCCACCACCTCACCGGAGGCCCGATCCGACACTTCGATCCGATGCCCGGGGACGGGCCCGGCCCGGGCGCCCGCGGCCGACGCCGGTGGCGCTAACCTCCCCGTGGTCCGGAGCCGACCGGTGCCATCCACCGACCGGCCCCACACCTCCGACGACCCGCCCGAACTCCTCCGGAGCACACGTTGACCGAGATCCCCGAGCACCTCCTGAAGCGGGCCCAGGCCGCCAAGGCCAAGGCCACCGGCGAGCCCGCTCCGGCCGAGGCCCCCGCAGCGGTCGCCCCGGCAGAGGCTGCCGCTCCCGCCGAGGCCGCGGCACCGGCGCCCGTGGTCGAGACTCCGCCGGAGCCCGTCGCTCCGTACAACGAGGCCGCGGCCAGCCGCAAGACGATCCCGTGGTGGGCCGCCAGCGCCCTGCTGCTCCTCCCCATCTGGGCCATCTCCTACGTGGGCACCCTGGAGCGCCCGCCGCAGGAGGCCACCGGCGTCCTCGCCGAGGGCCAGCACGTCTACGAGGCCCGCTGCGCCAGCTGCCACGGCGCCACCGGTGCCGGCGGCAGCGGCTACGCCCTGGCCGACGGCGAGGTGCTGGCCACCTTCCCGTCGGCGGCCGACCACGTGGTGTGGGTGGCCCGCGGTTCGGACTCCTTCGGCCTGGGCAACGCCTACGGCGACGCCGCCCGCGGCCGCGTCGTCGAGGGCGGCATGCCCGGCTGGGCCGACGTGCTGACCACCGAGGAGCTGATCGGCGTGGTCCTCCACGAGCGTGCCGTCCTGAGCGGCTCCGAGGAGGACGCCGCGCTGGCCGAGGCCCTGGACCACGCCATCCACCTCGGGGAGCTGGACCTCCACGGCCACCTCGACCCGGCCACGGTCACCGCCGACGAGGTCCAGGCCATCCTGGACTCCGTCGCCCACGACGACGGCCACTGATCCGGGCCCACTGAAGCGGCCCGCCCCGGCGGGCTCCCCTCCCATGGACGGAACGGACCACGACCTGCTGGTGGTCGGCGGCGGCCCGGCCGGCGCGGCCACCGCCTACTGGGCGGCCACCCACGGCCTCGACGTCGCCTTCGTGGAGCGCAAGGCGTTCCCCCGCGACAAGACCTGCGGCGACGGCCTGACCCCGCGGGCCGTCCACCAGCTGGAGGAGATGGGCCTCGGCGCCACCCTCGAGGGGTACCACCGGTTCGACGGCCTCCGGGCCATCGCCCACGGCCGGACCCTGGAGATGGCGTGGCCCGACCACGGCACCTTCCCCCGGTACGGCTACGTGGTCCGCCGCTGCGACCTTGACGCCTTCGTGGCCGACCACGCGGTGGCCGCCGGCGCCACGCTCCACCAGGCCACCGAGGCGGTCCGCCCCCTGGACGCTCCGGACGGCATGCCCACCGGGGCCATCGGCGGCGCCGTGGTCCTCGACAAGGCCACCGGCACCGAACGGGAGATCCGGGCCCGCCACGTGGTGGTGGCCGACGGCGCCAACTCCCGGTTCGGCCGGGCGCTCGGCACCACGCGGGACCGGGCGTACCCGATGGGCATGGCCATCCGCGGCTACTTCGAGAGCCCCCTGCACGACGACCCGTGGATCGAGTCGTCGCTCGACGTCCGCGACCGGCACGGCAACGCCATGCCGGGCTACGGCTGGATCTTCCCGGTGGGCAACGGGACCATCAACGTGGGCATCGGCCTGCTCTCCACCTTCCGGGACTACAAGCAGGTCAACACCAGCCACCTGTTCGAGGAGTTCGCCGTCACCCTCCCCGAGCACTGGCAGATCGACCCGACCCGCCCGATCGCCCCGCCCACCGGAGGCCGGCTGCCCATGGCCGGTTCGGTCGGACCCAAGGCCGGGCCCAACTGGCTGCTGGTCGGCGACGCCGCCGGCTCGGTCAACCCGTTCAACGGCGAGGGCATCGACTACGCCTACGAGACGGGTCGCATGGCCGCCGGGCTGGTGGCCGAGGCGGCGGCCCGCGGCGACGACGCGGTGCTGGCCCGCTATCCCGACCTGCTCGACGAGGAGTACGGCCTGTACTTCAAGGTGGCCCGGCTGTTCTCGAAGGTCATCGGCAACCCGGCCCTGATCCGGGAACTGACCCGGGTGGGCATGCGGTCCCAGCCCCTCATGGAGTGGGCGCTGCGGGTCATGGCCAACCTGCTGCGCGACGAGGACCGAGGCGCGGCGGAGACCGCGTACGCGGCCATCGCCAACGTGGTGCGCCTGGTCCCCGACCGCCTCGTCGACGCCTGACCCCGGGACCGACGGCCCACCGGCGAGAATGGCCGCCATGGGTCCCCCCGCCTCGACGCCCCCGGACGAGCCCGTCCCCCTGACCGGGTCCGACGCCTGGCACGCCCTGACCACCCGGCGCGACGCCGGGCTGCCCACCCTGCGCCACCTGTTCGCCGCTGAACCGGAACGGGCCGGGCGCCTGGCCGTCGAGGTCGGCGACCTGTGGGTCGACCCGTCCCGCCAGCACGTCGACGACGGGATCCTCGAGGCGCTGTCCGCCCTGGCCGACGACCGGGACGTGGCCGGATTCCTGCAGCGGACCACCGACGGCCACGTCGTCAACCCGACCGAGGGGCGCCCGGCCACCCACGGCCACCAGCGGCTGCCCCGCCACGAGGCGCCGGCCGACGTGGTGGCCACCCGCGACCGGATGGCCGGCCTGGCCACGGCGATCCGCGACGGCGCCCCGGTCCTGCCCAGCGGGGCGCCGGTCGAGACGGTCGTCCACCTCGGCATCGGCGGCGGGCACCTCGGGCCGGCACTGGTGGTCGACGCCCTGACCGGGCCGGGCGGTCCGGACGTCGACGTCCGCTTCTGCTCCGGGGTCGACCCGGCCGAGCTGGCCGCCACGCTGCACGGCCCGGACCCGTCCACGACCCTGGTGGTGGCCTGCTCCAAGTCGTTCACCACCATCGAGACCCGCACCACGCTGGACGCCTGCCTGGCCTGGCTGGGGACGGCCGCCGGACCGGCCACGGACCGGGTGGTGGCGGTGACCGCCGAACCGGACCGTGCTGCGGCGCTCGGCCTCGACGCGGAGCGGGTCCTGGTCCAGCCCCACGGGGTGGGTGGCCGCTTCTCGCTCTCGTCGGCGGTGGGCCTGTCGGCCATGGTGGCCATCGGGCCCGAGGCGTTCGACGAGTTGCTGGCCGGGATGCACGCCGTCGACGTGGCCTCCGTCGAGCGCCCGACCGCGGAGAACGCGGCGGTCCTCCTGGCCCTGCTCGACATCTGGAACCGGTCGGTCCTGGGGCGGACCAGCCAGGCGGTGGTCCCCTACGCCCACGGCCTCCGCCTGCTGCCCGCCCACCTCCAGCAGCTGTCCATGGAGAGCCTGGGCAAGGGCGTGGCCGCCGACGGCACGCCGACCACCGTGCCCAGCGGATCGGTGCTGTGGGGAGCGTCGGGCACCGACGCCCAGCACGCCTTCTTCCAGTTGCTGCACCAGGGCACCGACGTGATCCCGGTCGAGTTCGTCGGCGTGGCCCGGCCCGCGCCCCACGGGGGTCGGGACGCCGACGGCTGGGACGACCCGCGGCACGGCCACGACCTGCTGGTGGCCAACCTGGCCGCCCAGGCCGACGCCCTGGCCTTCGGTCGGACCGCCGACGAGGTCCGGGCCGCCGGCGTGGCCGAGGACCTGGCCCCCCACCGGACCTTCCCCGGCGACCGGCCGTCGACCGTCGTCCTGGCCCCCGAGCTGACGGCGTCCACGCTCGGGCAGTTGGTGGCCCTGGCCGAGAACCGGACGGTGGCCGCCGGCGCCCTGCTGGGCATCGACCCGTTCGACCAGTGGGGCGTGGAGCTGGGCAAGGAGCTGGCCGCCGGCCTGGCCGACGACCTGGCCACCGGCCGGATCGGCGACGACGAACCCGAGCTGGTCGCCCGCTACCGGGCGTTGCGGGACGAGGCCTAGACCACCGGCGGAGCCGGGTCCGGCCCGGTCGGCATGGACCGTCCGAGTTCGGCCATCAGGGCCGCCTCGGCGGCGGCGTCCCACACCCGATCGTCGTCGGGCAATCCGTAGTGGGCCGGCTCCCGGCCGGCGGCGCCCAGGGCGGCCTCGACCTCGTCGGCGGGGCAACCGAGGGCCCGCAGCAGCAACGACGCCTGGGAGTCGGTCCCCACCACCACCCGACGGCCGTCGAGGACCCGCCGGTAGGCCTCGGCCGACGATACGTCGGACGCGCCGTGGCAGACCCACACCAACGGATGGACCCGGAACGCCCGGCGGATGCGGTGCGGCCGTCCGCTCCGCCACGCCGGCACCACCAGCCGACCGCTACGGATCCTGTTCCGGCGGCGGGCCCTAGCCACGGCCCGACGACCGCGACTCCGGCCCCGGCCCGTCGCCGCCGGACGGGAGGACCAGCTGCGTGGCGCCCCCCGCGTCGGCGAGCAGCACGTCCAGCCCCACGATCCGGTTGCGGAACCGGTCGACGAGCGACGGGAGCTCGGCCAGGCGACCGCTCTCGAGGTCGGTGGCCACCACCACGCGTCCGTCCTCGAACCAGACCGACAGGCCAGCCCCCGCCGAGGCCATGCCGTCCATCCGGGCCCGCAGCTCCGGGGTGTCGTGCGCGCCGTCGACCATGACCGACGAGATGCGCACCACCCCGGGGTCCCCGTCACCGGGGACGAAGCCTTCGATCCGGACCCGGTCGACGACGGCGAAGGGGTCGCCATTGACGGTGACCGCCGAACTACTGAGCCACGTGACGACGAAGCCCGACTGCTCCAGCAGGTCGGCCGCGTCGGCCAACAGCCGAGCCTGGCCCGTCTCGACCTGGGGGACGATGGCCGTCCACCGGGGCGTCTCGAAGACGACGCAGGAGTCGTGGATGCGGACCTCCACCATGTCGTCGGGCACGGTGGCGAGGGTGAGCAGGCGCTCCACGGTCGTGTGGTCGAAGCCGATGGACGCCGCACCCTGGGCGTGGGCGGGGATCCGGTTGGTGACCCGGTGGCCACCGTGGGGACGCCAGTTGGCCCCGAAGGCCAGCTGGTCACCCTCGATGGCCACCTCGACGACCGGCGGGGCGACGTCCTCGTCGATCCGGCCGGGCCACACGCCGGCGGTCACCATGGCCCGGCACAGACCACCCGCCTCGACCACCGCCTCGGCCAGCGGACCCAGCTCGGGCACGAACGGGACCTGGGGGTGGCTCCACCAGACGTCGGGGTCGGGCCGGTCGTACACGGCCGTCGAACCCCGCCCGCCACGGAGGTGGGCGTAATCGTCGTCGATCACGAGCTCGCACGACCCCTCGGTGTGGGCAAGGAGGTGTCCGTGGCGAACCAGGGCCGTCGGGACGACGACCGCGTCGTGGTACGGATCGCCCGGACGGGGCTCGTCGAGCTCGTGGACCACCGTGAGCTCGATGCCGTGGGGCCCAGTGAGGCGCCAGAACGGAGCGACACCACCACGGGGATGGGCCACCAGGAGGGGCGCGTTGACCGGGCCCTCGGGCCCGAACGCGTCGATCAGGCCGCACAGGACGTCCCACTCGTGGGGAAGGACGGTGAAGTGGTCGGTCGTCATGCCCGACCCCCGATGTGCGGGCCGGACCCACCCGGCAGCGAAAAGAGCGGACGCCGAACCGGTGCGGTGGCCGAGCCGGAGACGGCAGGACGGCGGCCGGCCACCGACGTCGGCCGACGGACACCGCCGGCGAGGTCGTCCAGCAGCATCTGGAGGGCCAGGTAGCGCCCCTCGGGCAGGTCGTCGAAGCGGATCCGGCCGGTGTCGGGGTCGACGCCGAGCCAGTCGCGGCCGATGGCGTCGAGGATGCCGAGCCGGTCGAAGGCGGTGTTGAGCCGCCTCAGGCGCCGGCGGCGCTTCTGCTGCTCCGGGTCGACGGGGGCCGTGGTCCCCCGCTCCGGCGCGAAGATCGCCGGTACGGGACGGTTGGGGTTTCTCACCTTTTCACCTCTTCCTGTGGGTGCGCATCTGCACGTGGGGCACGTGGCAGACCACCGTGGCCCCCTCGACGGGGGCTCGGTTGGTGGCGCCGCGACCCATCGGCCACGGCGCGCTCTTGATGTGTGTCCATCACCGTAGCGGTACGGCGCGACCGTGACAGGTCGCCCCCGGTCAGCCGGGCGGACGCAGGAAAGGGCGCGTCAGAGGCCGGCGACGACCGTCGCGGCGGCCTCGGCGGCGATGGCGACCGTCTCGTCGACCACCGCGTCGCCATGGGCGAGGCTGGGGAAGAGCGCCTCGTAGGCCCCGGGGGCGAGGGCCACGCCACGCTCCAGCAGGGCGTGGAAGACCTTCGGGTAGACCCCGTTGTCGGCCAGCACCTTCGCCTCGTCGAAGTCGGTCGGCGGCACCACCGGACCGGGGCCTGCCCCCGAACTGGCCCCCGAGCTGGCCCCGGCCCCGAAGAACACGCCGAGCAGCGACCCGACCCGGGGCAGCACCGCCGGAAGGCCGGCATCGGCGAAGGCTCCGGACAGGCCGTCGGCCAGACGGCTGGCCGTGGCGGTGAGGGCCTCGAAGGCACCGTCGTCGAGCAGCTCGAGGGTGGTGCGCCCGGCGGCCATGGCCAGCGGGTTCCCCGACAGCGTGCCGCCCTGGTACACGCCGCCCAGCGGTGCCAGGTGCTCCATGACGTCCCACCGGCCGCCGAAGGCGCCGACGGGCAGGCCGCCGCCGATGACCTTGCCGAAGCACCACAGGTCCGGGGTCACCCCCGACCAGTCGGCGGCTCCGCCACGGCCCAGCCGGAAGCCGGTGATGACCTCGTCGAAGACCAGCAGGGCACCGGCGGCGTCGCACGCGGCACGCAGCCCCTCGAGGAAGCCGTCGGCCGGGGCGACGAGCCCCATGTTGGCGGCCACCGGCTCGACGATGACCGCGGCGACGGTCTCGTCCAGGTCGGGCACGACGTTGTAGGGAGCGACGATGGTGTCGGCGACGGCCCCGGCCGTCACGCCGTCGCAGCCGGACAGGCCCTGGTTGGCCACGCCGCTGCCGCCGGCGGCGAGCAGGGCGTCGCCGTGGCCGTGGTAGCAGCCGGCGAACTTCACGATCCCGTCGCGTCCGGTGGCGCCGCGGGCCAGGCGGATGGCCGACATGGTGGCCTCGGTCCCCGACGACACGAAGCGGATCGACTCGAGGCCGGCGATGCGGTCCACGACCATCTCGGCCAGGACCACCTCGGCCTCGGTCGGGGCCCCGTAGGTGGTGCCGTTGGACGCGGCACGGGTGACCGCCTCGACGACCGCCGGGTGGGCGTGGCCGAGGATGCCCGGCCCGTAGGACTGCACGTAGTCGATGCAGCGACGGCCCTCGGCGTCCCACACGTAGGGGCCCTCGGCCCGCGCCACGAAGTAGGGGGTTCCGCCGACGGACCCGAAGGCCCGGACCGGCGAGTTGACGCCGCCGGGGATGACCCGTCGGGCCCGGTCGAAGAGGTCGAGGTTGGCGCCCACGGGGCCTCCGTTCAGCCGAGCAGCTCGGCGGCGCGCCGGGCCAGGTAGGTCAGGACCATGTCGGCGCCGGCCCGACGGATGGACAGCAGGTGCTCCATCCCGACGGCGTCGCCGTCCAGCCAGCCGTTGGCCGCCGCGGCCTGCACCATCGCGAACTCGCCACTCACGTGGTAGGCGGCGACGGGGACGTCGACGGCGGCCCGGACGTCGGCGATGACGTCGAGGTAGGCCAGCGCCGGCTTGACCATGACCATGTCGGCGCCCTCGTCGAGGTCGGCCTGGACCTCCAGCAGGGCCTCGCGGGCGTTCGGCGGGTCCTGCTGGTAGCCCTTCCGGTCGCCACCGTCGGCGATCTCGACGTCGACGGCGTCGCGGAACGGGCCGTAGAGGGCCGAGGCGTACTTGGCGGCGTAGGCGAGGACGGCGACCTGGTCGTGGCCGGCGCCGTCGAGGGCCGAGCGGATGGCGGCCACCTGGCCGTCCATCATCCCGGACGGGGCCGTGACCGCCGCGCCGGCGTCGGCCTGGGCCACGGCGGCCCGGGCATAGAGCTCGAGGGTGGCGTCGTTGTCGACCGAGCCGTGGCCGTCGAGGATCCCGCAGTGTCCGTGGTCGGTGTACTCGTCGACGCACAGGTCGGCCATGAGGACGACGTCGTCGCCCACCTCGTCCCGCAGGTCCTTCAGGGCGACCTGGACGACGCCGTCGGGGTTCCACGCCTCGGAACCCTCGGCGTCCTTGCGCTCGGGGACGCCGAAGAGGATGACGGCCGGGACCCCCAGGTCGCGCAGGGCGGCCACCTCGTTGCGGAGGCTGGCGCGGGTGTGCTGGACGACGCCGGGCAGCGAGGCCACCGGCTGCGGCTCGTCGATGCCCTCGCGCACGAAAAGCGGGGCGACGAGGTCATCGACCGACAGACGCGTCTCGGCGACCAGTCGGCGCAGCGCCGCGGTCCGGCGGAGGCGACGGGGTCGCGATTCGGGGAAGGCCACGGAAGGAGCCTACGGAGGACCGGTGGGACGCCGGTCAGCGGACCCGTTCGGACGAGACCGGTCGTTCGGCCGGGGTCGGCCCATCGGGGGGGTCAGGTGGCCCAGCGCTCGACGGCGGCCACCAGGCCGGCCACCGAGTGCGGATCCGCCTCCACCACGTCGTAGCCGGCGGTCCTGGCCTCGGCTCCGCTGATCGGCCCGATGCAGGCGGCCGAGGTCGGACGGACGTCGCCGACGAGGGCGGTGAAGCGTCGGACCGTGGACTCCGAGGTGAAGGTGACGAGGTCCGCGCGGCGTGCGGCCTCGAGGATGCCGGGATCGACGGTCGGCTCGACGTTGCGGTAGGCGACGACGACGTCGACCTCCCACCCTGCGGCCCGCAGGCCGTCGGGGAGGACGTCGCGGGCCACCTCGGCCCGGGCCAGCAGCACCCGGCCTCCGTCGACCGGTGGCGCCGGGAAGTCCTCCAGCAGGCCCTCGGCCACGGCACGGCCGGGCACCAGGTCGACCACGTGACCGACGGCCAGCAGCGGTTCGGCGGTCTTCGGTCCGACGGCGGCGATGCGGCCCGGCCAGGCGCGCCCGACGAGGTGATCGGCCACCCGACGGGCGCCGTTGGGCGAGGTCACGACCAGCCAGTCGTCGGCCGATCCGGTCGCGACCGAGGCGTCGATCGCGGCGGCCAGCGCCGCGCCCCCGTCGGCCGGCTCGGCGATGGCCACCACGGGCAACTCGACCACCGTGGCGCCCCGGTCGGCCAGGGCTGCGGCCAGCGTCCCGGCCTGGTCGGTGGCCCGGGTGACGACGATGGTGCGCCCGGTCAGCGACACGTCGAGCGTGGACCCTGCGGTCATCGGCCCAGGAGGGCGAGGCCGCCCCGATCGTCCAGGAGGTACCGGGCCACGGCCCGACCCAGGGCCACGCCGTCCGCACCCCGTCGGTCCTCGCGCAGCAGGGTCGTTCCGTCGCCCGACGACACGGCACCGGTCAGGTGGAGGCCACCCTCGGGGTCGTCGCCGTCGAGGACGGCGTGGGCGGCCACCGGCAGGTCGCAGCCGGCACCCAACTCGTCGAGGAAGGCCCGTTCGGCGTCGACGCAGCGTCGCGACGCCGGGTGCTCGACGGCGGCCAGCAGGTCACGGGTGGCGGCGTCGTCGGCCCGGCACTCGATGGCCAGGGCCCCCTGGCCGACCTGGGGCAGCAGGACGTCGGCGTCGAGACGGTCGACCACGTCGGGTTCCAGACCGAGGCGGTCGAGGGCGGCGGCGGCCATGACGATGGCGTCGAACCCGGCCGCCTTCTCCAGGCGGGTGCCGATGTTGCCCCGGAGCCCCTCGAACACCAGGTCGGGCCGGAGGTGGGCGAGGTGGGCCCGTCGCCGGATCGACCCGGTGGCCACCGTGGCGCCCTGCGGGAGGTCCGACCACCGGCACCCGACGAGCGCGTCGCGCGGGTCGGCCCGCTCGGGCACGCAGGCCAGCACCAGGCCGTCGGCGGTAGCGGCCGGCAGGTCCTTGGCCGAGTGGACGGCCACGTCGGCCCGGCCGTCGAGCACGGCGGCCTGGACCTCCTTGACGAACACCCCCTGCCCGCCCATCTGCTCGAGCGGGGTGGTGCGGTCGCGGTCGCCGGTCGTCTCGACGACGACGGGCACGACCTCGAGGCCGTCGCTCCCCGCCAGGTCGGGGTGGGCGGCGACGATCGCCTCGGCGACGCGGTCGGCCTGCCAGCGGGCCAGAGCGCTACCCCGGGTGGCGGCCCGGATGCGCACCGTCGTCCCCGCGTCCGTCGAGCGGGCTACAGGTCGAAGAGGTCGCGCATCGCCTCGGCCAGGCGTTCGCCCCGGGCCGAGCCGGCGGCGTCCTTCATCCGGACCGTGGGCTCGTGCAGGAGCTTGCCGACAATGCCGGCGGCCAACGCCTCGACGGCCTCGCGCTGGCGGTCGTCCAGGTCGCCGAGACGACCCGACAGGCGCTCGAGCTCGGCGGCGCGGACCGACTCGCCGCGGGCACGCAGGCTGGCCACCAGCGGGGCGACCGACCGGGCGGTGGACTCGTCGACGTACCGGTCCAGCTCGACGTCGACGATGGCCTGCACCGCGGTGACCTCGCGCTGGCGCTCGCGGATGCCGGCCTCGGCGAAGGCCCGCAGGTCGTCCATGTCCAGCAGGGTCACGCCGTCGATCTCGCCGGCGGCCGGGTCGACGTCGCGGGGCACGGCGATGTCGACGACCAGCAGCTCGCGGCCGTCGCGTCGTCCGACGACGGTGGCGAGGTCTCCGTGTTCGAGGATGACCGCCGAGGCACCGGTCGAGGTGAGCAGCACGTCGACCTCGGCGAGGTACCGCGGCAGGTCGTCGAGCCGCACCGCCGTGCCGCCGAGGCGTGCCGCCACGTCGACGGCGCGCTCCCAGGTCCGGTTGGCGACGAGGATCTCGGCCACGCCGCCGCCGTGCAGCGCACGGGCCAGGCCCTCGCCCATCTCGCCGGCGCCGACGACGAGGACGCGGCGGCCCTCCAGGGTGCCGAGCCGCTCGGTGGCCATGGCCACCGCGGCCTGCGACACCGAGGTGATGTTGCGGGAGATGGCCGTCTCGGTGCGGACCCGCTTGCCGACTTCGAGCGCATGGCGGAAGAGCGGGTTGAGGACGGGGCCGACGGCACCCTCGGCGGCCGCCGCCTCCCAGGCCGTGCGGACCTGGCCGAGGATCTCGTGCTCGCCCAGCACGGCCGAGTCGAGGCCGGAGGCCACGGCGAAGAGGTGGCGGGCGGCGTCGCCGTCGTAGAGGCCGACCAGGTGGTCGGAGAACTCCTCGGGGGCGACGTGCGAGGCCTCGGCGAAGAAGTTCCGGATGTCCTGGTAGGCACCGTGGAACTTCTCGGCGAAGGCGTACACCTCGATGCGGTTGCAGGTCGAGAGGACCACCGCCTCGGTGACGTGGTCGCGCGACGTGAGGTCGGCCAGCGCCTTGGGGAGGCGCGAGGCGGGCACCGTCATGCGCTCGAGCAGGTCGAGCGGGACGGTGCGATGGTTCAGGCCGACGGCGACGACCGACAAGGGCCGCTACTCCTGGTTCTCCGGCCGGTGGGACGGGTCCGACGGCCGGTGGGTGGGCGGGTGGACGGCACCCGACGGGGCCCCGTCCGGGTACCAGCATTCCCGATGGCAGGGGTCGCTTCCAACCCGTCCCCGGCGCATCGGTGGCGCGGTGGAGGTCGGGGCCGTCGGCGTCACCCGGCGGCCCGGGAGGTGTCGCCGGTGGTCCGCCGATGCTGGTGGTAGCCGAGGATCTGCAGCTCGGTGGCCAGGTCGACCTGGCGCACGTCGACGTGCGCGGGCACGGCCACCACCGACGGGGCGAAGTTCAGGATCGACCGGATGCCGGCCGCCACGAGGTGCCCGACGGCCTCCTGGGCGGCGGCCGCCGGGGTGGCCACGATGCCCACCGTGGCCCCCGTCTCGGCCACCAGGGAGGCCAGCTCGTCGACCGGCCGGACCACGGTGCCGGCCACCTTGCGCCCCACCACGGCCGGGTCGGCGTCGACCAGCCCGGCGATGGGGAAGCCACCGGCCACGAACCCGTCGTAGCGGCTGAGGGCGCGGCCCAGGTTGCCGACGCCGACGATGACCACCGGGCTGGGCCGTCCGCCGCCCAGCACGAGGCTGATCTCCGACACGAGGTGGCCGACCTCGTAGCCGACGCCGCGGGTGCCGTGGGCGTGGAGGTAGGACAGGTCCTTGCGGACGTTGGCGGCGTTCACCCCGGCCAGCTCGGCCAGGCCGACCGAGGACACCGTCTCCACGCCGGCATCGGCCAGTTCCAGCAGGCCCCGCAGGTAGACGGGCAGGCGGGCCACCGTGGCCTCGGGGATCGGCTCGTCCCCGGTGCGGTCCCTGGTGGGCTCCGTCATGCCCGAAACCTACGCGCTTGTGCGCGCGTTCACATGACACCCGGACACCCGTCACCCGTTCCTCGAGCGGGGTACCGGGGCGGGCCTCCCAATACCGTGTCGGCCCGTGGACGCCCAGACGTCGGTCGCCGCGGCGGCCACCCTCGTGTCGTTGGCCTTCGCGGCCACGGTGCTGGAACGGTGGCTCGACCGCCGGCGCCCCCAGGACGCCGCCTGGGCGTGGTCGCTGCTGCTGTTCGCCCTCGGGGCGGCGTCGTTGTGGTGGGGGGCGACGACCGGCTGGTCGGCCGGCCCGTTCCGGGCCTTCTACGCCTTCGGGGCCGTCCTGAACGTGCCCGTGCTGGCGCTGGGCACCGTGTACCTGCTGGCCCGCCGCCGGACCGCCGACCGGATCACCGTGGTCGTCGTCATCGCCTGCACGTTCGCCGCCGGCGTGGTGGTCGCCTCGCCGATCACCGGGACCTTCGTGGCCGACGAGCTGCCCCGGGGCAGCGACGTGTTCGGCGCCGGCCCCCGGGTGGCGGCCGCCGTCGCCTCGTCGGTGGGCGCGCTGGTGGTCATCGCCGGCTCGGCGTGGTCGATGGTGCGCCTGCTGCGGTCCGACGCGCCCGGTGCCCGGCGGGGAGCGACCGGCAACGGCCTGATCGTGGTCGGGGCCCTGGTCCTGAGCTACGGCGGGCTGTTGAACTCGGTGCTGGACGAGATGACCGGGTTCGCCGTGTCGCTGCTCGTCGGGATCTCGCTGATCTTCGCCGGGGCGCTGACCGCCACCGGCACCCGTCGGACCTGACCCCGGAGGGGCCTCAGTCGACGAGCCTCAGTCGACGAGAAAGACGAACTGGAGCACGGCGGCTCCGAGGATGGCCACCAGCAACGCGGCGGTCACGATCGTCGTTCCGAGCCTCATCGGCCCCCTCCCCCGGTTCCGGGCCTGGCCCCCAGGGTGACGGGGGTGGACGCGCCCTCGGGGCCGTCGGCCACCTCGACGACCACCGGGTCCGACGGTCCGAGCCCCAGGTCGACCGCGGCCGAGGTCCGGGCCATCACGAGCGACACCAGGCCGGCCGAGTCGACCAGCAGGCCGAGGCCGCCGGGCTCGACGGCGTCGTAGGCGGCGACCAGGCGGGCGGGCAGGACCCGCTCGCCGATGCGGACCCGGAACCGGTCGTGCCCGGCATCGCCGCCGGCCAACTCGGCCAGGTCCTCGGGGCCGGCGTTGATCTGGGCGTTGCCGAACCGGTCGATCCACCACACCTCGGCGTGCAGGCCGTCGGCCTCGACGCCGGCCGCCGAGACCACGGCGGGGAACAGGCCGTTGGGGTCGACCGCCTCGCCCAGCTCGGCCAGGTCCACGCCAGTGGCCAGGTGGGCGGCCACCGGGGCGAACACGTCGCGGCCGTCGAACGTGGTGCCGGGCGCCGGCAGGTGCCAGGCGGGGTCGGTCAGCGACACGGCCCGGTCGGCGCCCCCGACCATGGCCACCGCGGGGGCCAGCAGGCCGTTGTCGGGGCCGACGAGCACCGACTGGCCGCCCCCCACCTCGACGGCCACGCCGCGCCGGTCGGTCCCGACGCCGGGGTCGACCACGGCCAGGACCACGCCGGGGCACAGGTACTGGGCGCTGCGGGCCAGGGCCAGGCCGCCGGCCCGGACGTCGTGCGGCGGGATCCCGTGGGTGACGTCGACGATGCGGACGTCGGGGGCGATGCCGTGGACGACGGAGTGCACGACGCCGACGAACTCGTCGTCGGTGCCGTAGTCGGAGAGGAAGGAGAGGGTGTCGTGTCGCTGCCCCATCGTCGGACCCCTCAGCCGGCGCCCAGCTCGCGGGACCGGGCGGCCGCCGCGGCGACCACGTCGGCGACGATCCCCCGGAAGCCGGCCGCCTCGAACACGGCCAGGCCGGCGGCGGTGGTGCCGCCCTTGGAGGTGACGTTCTCGCGCAGCGTCGACGGTGGGTCGTCGGACTCGCGCAGCAGGGTGGCGGCGCCCAGCAGGGTCTGCTCGGTGAGGGTGGTGGCCACGTCGCGGGGCAGGCCCTCGGCCACCGCGGCGTCCATGAGGGCCTCGGCGAGCAGGAAGACGTAGGCCGGCCCGGAACCGGACAGGCCGGTGACGGCGTCGATCAGGACCTCGTCGACCACGACCACCGTGCCGACCGCCCCGAGGATGGCCGAGGCCCACGCCAGGTCGTCATCAGAGGCGGCCGACCCGCCGGCCACCGCGGCGGCGCCCTCGCCGACCAGCGACGGGGTGTTGGGCATGACGCGGACGACGGGCACGTCGCTGCCCAGGACCGCCTCCATGGCCGCGGTGGTCACGCCGGCGGCGATGGACAGCACCCGGGGCACGCCCAGGTCGGCCAGGCCCTCGCAGACGTCGGCCACCACGTGGGGCTTGACGGCCACGAGGGTGTCGACGCCGGCCACCGGCTCGTCGCCGACCGACACGCCGGGCAGGACGTCGGCCAGGACGGCCCGTCGGTCGGGGTCGGGCTCGACCACGTGGAGGTCGTCGGCCGATGCCCAACCGTCGGCCACCAGGCCTCCGAGCAGGGCCTCGCCCATCTTCCCGCCGCCGATCACCTGGAGTCGCGTGCCCACGGCGGGGAGCCTAGGGGCCGCCGGCCGACCGGGGTCAGGCCGAGGACGGGGCCGACGGCAGGACCCGCGAGGCGGCGAGGAGCACGGCGATGACCGCCACGGCCCCGCCGGCCACCACGAACACCGTGGCGGTGCTCCACCAACCCATGGCGACCCCGACGGCCAACGGCCCGGTGGTCTGGCCGACCCGGAGGCCGCCGACCCACAGCGCCATGAGCACGCCGCGGAGGTGGTCGGGAGCCCGCTCGGCGACCTGGTCGGTGATGGTCGGCATGGTCATCCCCTCGGCCAGGCCGTAGATCCCGGCGGCCACGACCAGCAGCCACAGCGAACCGAGGCCCATGGCCACGAACGAGGCGCCGAACACGGCGAGGCCGCCCACCACCATGGTGGCCACCGAGAACCGTCGGCGGAACCAGATGACGGCCAGCGACGTGATGGTGGAGGTCACGGCGGGCACGGCGGCCACGATCCCCCGCGCCGTCGGGCCGAGCCCGAACTCCTCGGCCAGGTGGATGGGCACGAGGGTGAGGAACACGCCGAACATGACGAAGAAGATCAGGGTGCCCAGCGCGATGCAGGTGGCGGTGAGCGGGACCCTCGCCTCGACCAGGGCGTCCCGGGCCTGCCGTCGGACCGGGTCGCGGCGGGGCGTCCACGGGTCGTGCAGGGACCGGGCCACCGCGGCGCCGACCAGCAGGGAGATGCCGTAGTAGGCGAAGTTCCACCGCCAGCCGAACAGGTCGGTGGTGGCCCCACCCATGAAGGGGAAGACGGCGAGGAACCCGGTGATGACCGCCGAGTTCTGGCCCAGCAGGCGGGCCCGGTCGAGGCCGGTCCAGTGGTCGGAGATGAGGACCGTCACCAGGTTGATGAGTCCGGCCGAGCCCAGGCCCTGGAGGATGCGGACGGCCAGCAGGACCTCGAAGGTGGGGCTGAACCCACCGAGGCAGCCGAAGGTCCCGAAGACGACCAGGCAGGGGACGAGGATCCGCTTGCGTCCGTAGCGGTCGGCCAGGAAGCCGATGGCCGGGGCGGCGACGATGCCGGCCAGGGTCCCGGCGGCGATGAGCATCCCGGCCCGCTCCACCGGATGGCCGAGGTCGCCGAGGATCTCCGGCGTGGAGCTCATGAGCACCGAGTTGTTGAGCAGCGCCATGGCCGTCACCGAGAAGACGAGCAGCCGGGACGGACGGCGGTGTGCGGCGTCGCCGGCCGGTCCGGGGCCGGAGGCCGGACGCGGTGGATCCGGTGGCGGTGTCATCGGAGAACTCACTTCCCCGATCGAACCCCGACGCACCGGCCACCGGATCCGGGGAGCACGATAGGACCGAAGGGAATGAAAGTCAACATGAGTCACGCATCGACGGTTCAGCCCCGGAACCGGGAGGCGAAGCCGATCCGCAGGGCCGGCCGAAAGCAGCGCTCGATGGCCGTCCAGACGGTGCCGACGATCCGGTCGAGCTCGGCGTCGTCGACGGTGGTCGCCGGGATGGCACCGACCAGGAACACGGCGTCCTCCTCGCCGACGCAGAACGCCGCGCCCACGAGGTCGCGGTTGCGGCGTAGGAGGTGCTCGGCGAACTCGGCGTGGTTCTCCTCGGGGGCGGGCAGCACGTGGGTCTCGTGGTGGAGCATCCGCTGCCGCAGCGTCAGGCGGATCGTCGAGACGTCCTTCTCCTCGCCCTCCACGCGGACGTACCACCGACGCTCGGTCGAACCGGGATCGGCGTCGCGTTCGACGGCGGCCAGCACCGGATTGTCGACCAGCTCTCGCTCCAGCCAGGCGTCGATCACGTCGGCCACGGCCGCCATGCCGGCGGCGTCGAGGGTCAAGCCGTCCGGAGGGGTCTCGTCGGACACGGTCGCCGGACGGCTCAGGCGCAGTCGACCAGGGAGCGGCTCCCGAGGTCGTCGCAGATGCGGCGAAGACGGGCCGCGGTGGCCGACCACGTGTACGACCACGACCGCTCGGTGGCGGCGACCGACAGGCGGGCCGCGGTGGCCGGATCGTCGAGGATGCGGGCCACCCGGCTCGCGTAGTCGGCCGGGTCCCGACCGTCGACCAGGTAGCCGGTGTGGCCGTGCTCGACGAGGGAACGCAGGCCCCCGACGCCGGCGGCCACGACGGGGATCCCGCAGGCCGCGGCCTCCAGGGCGACGAGCCCGAACGACTCGGACCGGCTGGGCATGAGGACCACGTCGGCGGCCCGGTACCAGGTGGCCAGCACGTGGTGGGGCTGCGGCGGGACGAACACGACCCGATCGGCCAGGCCGTGGGCGCCGGCCAACTCGTGGAGGCGGGCCTCCTCGGCGCCGCCGTCGACGCCGCTGGCCCCACCCACCACGACGAGGCGGGCGTCGGACCGACCCAGCTCGGCGAGGGTGCGGACGGCCACGTCGACGCCCTTGAGCGGCTGGATCCGTCCGGCGAACAGCAGCACCGGGCCGTCGCCGAGGCCGGTCGCACGCCGGGCGACCGACTGCGAGCCGGGCGAGAAGAAGGCGTGGTCGACGCCGGGGGGGACGACCTCGATGCGGTCCGGGTCGGCGCCGTACAGGTCGACCAGCTGGCGGACCTCCTCGGTGCTGTTGGCCAGCATGACGTCGGAGCAGCCCACCACGGCCGACTCGGCGTCGACCCGGCGCTGCGGCTCGTCGTCGCCGGTCTCGGCCTTCACCCGGGCCAGCGTGTGGAAGATGGTGAGCAGCGGAAGGCCCAGCTCGTGCTTGAGGCGGTGTCCGGAGATGCCGCTCAGCCAGTAGTTGGCGAGGATCCCGTCGTGATCGGGGTGGGCACCGAGGTAGGCGGCCACGCCGTCGGCGAACTCGTCGACCACGCCCGGGAGGTCCTCCTTGGCGAGGTCGTGGGGCCCGGCGTCGACGTGGACCACCCGGAAGCCCGGCTCCACGTCGACCACCGTCGGCGTGTCGTCGTCGACCCGTCGGGTGAACACGGTGGACCGGCCTCCGGCCGGCGCCAACGCGGACGCCAGCTCGCGGACGTAGACGTTCATGCCGCCACCGTCGCCCGACCCGGGCTGGACCAGCGGCGAGGTGTGCAGGGAGAGGACGGCGAGGCGGCGCATCTCAGCCCCCGGAGACGGGCGGCAGGAGGGCCACCTCGTCGTCGTCGGTGACGGCGTCGGCCGCAACGGCGGCCTCGCCGTTGAGCCAGACCCGGCAGGTGGAGGCGACGCCCGCGAACTCGTCACCGAACGTCTCGGTGGCGGCGGCCAGGACGTCACCGACGGTGGCACCGGGAACGTCGAGCTTCCCGGTTCCGGCGGCGACCCTGACCGAGGCGAAGAGGCGCAACACGGCCATGCGGGCCAGTGTACGGAGGGGCCTCCCCGACTGGCCCTGCCGGGCGGGGCTGTCGGGCGGGGCGGCCGGGCGGCGCCTCCGGGCTCGGGCCGGTACCGTCGGCCGCCATGTCGCCCGGCCCCACCTCGGTACGCGTCCTGGTGGTCCGCCACGGCCAGTCGGAATGGAACGCCGTGGGCCGCTGGCAGGGCAGGGCCGATCCCCCGCTCACGATGGAGGGGCGCCGTCAGGCAGGGGCGGCGGCCCGGGCGCTGGGCTCGTTCGACGCCGTGGTGGCGTCGCCGCTGCAGCGTGCGGCCGAGACGGCGTCGATCATCGCCGAACACCTGGGCATCGGGCCGGTGCTGACCGACCCGGACCTGATGGAGCGTGACGCCGGCGAGTGGCAGGGCCTGACCCGTGGCCAGATCGAGATGGAGTGGCCCGGCTACCTCGAGGCAGAGAAGCGGCCGCCGG
This sequence comes from Acidimicrobiales bacterium, assembly GCA_016845305.1. Lineage (GTDB taxonomy): Bacteria > Actinomycetota > Acidimicrobiia > Acidimicrobiales > MedAcidi-G1 > UBA9410. The sequence continues at coordinate 405 of JAERSW010000016.1, read as the reverse complement.
CCTACGAGCCGAACGAGGCGATGGTGGGCCGGGTGGTCGGGGCGTTGGGCCGGATCGCCGAGCGGGCCGGTGGTGGCGAGGTGCTGGTGGTGGCCCACGGGGGCGTGGTGTACGCCCTCGAGGAGAGTTGCGGCGAGCACTGGCGACGCATCGAGAATCTGGGGGCCCGCTGGTTCGAGGTGACGGTGGATCCGGAGTCGGGCACGAGGGTGTCGGCCGGCGAACGGGTCGTGCTGCTGCCCGACGGGACGCTGCCGGACCTCCTCTAGGCGTCGTCGCCTTCCGGTGGGGCACCGTCCTCGCCGTCGAGGCGAGCCATCACCGCGGTCGCCCCGTCGAGGTCACCGCTGTCGACGAGGTCCATGGCCGCCTCGATGGTGGCCAGGTCGGCCTCGAGGCGCTCCA
>JAERSW010000015.1 GCA_016845305.1 Acidimicrobiales bacterium | reverse complement strand
CCTGAAGCTCGAGGAGGTCGCCCTGGCCGACCCCTACTTCATCGACCGGAAGCTGTACCCGAACGTGGACTTCTACTCGGGCCTCATCTACCAGTCGATGGGCTTCCCGGTGGAGATGTTCACCGTGCTGTTCGCCATCGGACGGACCCCGGGCTGGCTGGCCCACTGGGACGAGATGCTGGCGCAGAACTCCCGGATCGCCCGCCCCCGCCAGCGCTACACCGGTCCCGCCGACCGGGACGTCCCCTCGATCGACGTCCGCTGAACCGGTCCCGCCGTCGGGCGGGAGCCGGCCGGTCCGATCGCCGTCAGGCGGAGCGGACCCCGAGCAGGATCTTGCCGACGCTGGCGTTGGTCTCCATGTAGGCGTGGGCCTCGGCCACCTCGTCGAGGTCGAAGCCGCGGTCCACCACCACCCGGAGTCGACCGTCCTCGAACCCGGGGACGACCTGGTCCTCGAAGGCCCGGCTGACCGCCACCTTCTCGTCCAGCGAGCGCGACCGCAGGGTGGTGCCGACCAGGGTGGCCTTCTTGAAGAGCATCTTCGAGAGGCCGAAGGTGGCCTGCCCGCCGCCCATCACGCCGACCTGCACGATGGTGCCACCGACGGCCAGGCAGTCCAGATTGGCGTCGAGGTAGTCGCCGCCCACGACGTCGAGCACGACGTCCACGCCGTCCGGACCCGTCTGGGCCCTCACCTCGGCCGCCCAGCCTCCGGGCGCGGACCGGTCCACGGCCAGTACGGCCCCGAGTTCCCGGCACACATCGAGCTTGCCCGCCGAGGCGGTGGCGATCGCCTCGGCGCCGACCAGCCCGCACAGTTGGATGGCGGCGGTGCCCACACCGGACGCCCCGGCGTGGACCAGCGCGGTGCCGCCCTCGGCCAGGCCGCCCTGGAGGACCATCGCGTCCCAGGCGGTGATGAAGACCTCGGCCAGTCCGCCGGCCACGTCGAGCGCCATGCCGTCCGGCACCCGGATGGCCTGGTCCTCATGGACGACCACCAGCTCGGCGTAGGCACCGCCGCCGGTGATGCCCATCACGGCGTCGCCCACCGACCACCGCGTGCAGCCCTCGCCGAGGGCCGCCACCCGGCCGGCGAACTCCAGGCCCGGGACCTCGTGGTCCATGGGCGGACCCGGGTACAGGCCCATGCGCTGCAACAGGTCCGCCCGGTTCAGGGCCGTCCCCACCACCTCGACCAGCACCTCGCCGGGGCCGGGCACAGGGTCGGTGACCTCCCGGACGGCGAGGACGTCGGGGCCCCCGTAGCCGTCGAGGACGACGGCACGCATCAGCGGCTCTTCTTCAGGTCGGCGAACGGCACGTCCTTGTCCACCCGGGGTTCCCCGGGCAGGCCGAGCACCCGCTCGCCCACGATGTTGCGCTGCACCTCGTCGGTGCCGCCCCGGATCGACATGGACGGTGCGGTGAGGAACTCCAGGTGGCCGTCGACGTCGGACAGCATCCCGGCGGCTCCCGACAGGTCCTTGCCCAGGTAGGCCCGGGCCTTGAAGGCGGCCACGCTGCGCAGCTTGGCCCCCGACCCCTCGGGACCGGGAGCGTCTCCCGTGGCGTTCGCAGCGGCGCGGGCGGCGGTGAGCTGGTTGACCCGGTGCATGGCGTAGGCGCGCATGGCCCGCTGGCGGGCCACCGGATCGTCGAGCAGGCCGGCGTCGCTCCAGGCCTCCAACCACGACGGCAGACCCACCTCCTCGTCGTCGCCACCGCCGAACGCCCGGCCACCGATGGTGGCCCGCTCGTGGGCCAGCGTCTCGACCGTCAGACCCCACCCGGCGCCCAGGTCACCGATCCGGTCGGCATCGGGCACCCGGACGTCGGACACGAAGACCTCGGTGAAGTGCTTGTCGCCGTTGATCTGCTCGAGGGGCCGCACCTCGACGCCGGGCGCGGCCATGTCCACGGCGAACATGGTCAGGCCCCGGTGCTTGGCCACGCCGACGTCGGTCCGGGCCAGGCACATCCCCCACCGGGCGTAGGCGCCCCGGGACGTCCACACCTTGGAGCCGTTCAGGATCCACTCGTCGCCGTCGCGTTCGGCCCGCATCCCGGCGTTGGCCAGGTCGGATCCGGCGTCCGGCTCGGAGAACATCTGACACCACACCTCTGAGCCGTCGGCGATGGGTCGCAGCCACCGCTCCTGCTGCTCGGGCGAACCCCGGTCGAGCAGGACCGGGCCGACCAGGTTCAGGCCCACCCCGTACGGATACAGGTCGGCCACGTCGTAGTCGGCCATGGCCGCGTCGATGCGGGCCGCCTCGGCGGCGTCGGCGTCGCGGCCGCCGTGGCGGGCCGGCCAGGTCGGCACCATCCAACCCCCCTCGACGAGGAGTTCGAGGAACCGGCGTCCGGCCTCGAGGTCATCGCTGCCGGCACCCAGCACGGTGCCGGTGGCATCGGGATCACGTCGCTCGAGGAGTTCGTCGAGCGCCTCGTGGATCTGCTCGGAGGTGAGGACGTCGGCGTCGGACATGCCCGCAGTCTGCCCGCCCCGCCGCGGCCGCGGGGCAGCGGAATCCGTCGTTCGCCCGGGGCTTCCGTCGGGGCCCGCACCGACCATGATGGGCCGATGAACGGACACCTCGACGCGGCGCAGGCCGTGATGGACGACGTCGTGGCCCTGCGCCGCGACCTGCACCGGCACCCCGAGCTGGGCCTCGACAACCCCGACACCCGCGACCGGATCCTGGCCGCGCTGGACGGCCTTCCGCTGGAGGTCTCGACCGGCACCGGCTGCACCTCGGTGGTGGCCGACCTGGTCGGCGACGAGGACGGCCCCACGGTGCTCCTGCGTGCCGACACCGACGCGCTGCCCATGACCGAGGACACCGACGTCGACTTCCGCTCAGCGATCGACGGACGGGCCCACGCCTGCGGCCACGACGCCCACACCGCCATGCTGGTCGGGGCGGCCAAGGTCCTGTCGGCCCGCCGCGACGAGGTCAAGGGCCGGGTGCGGTTCATGTTCCAGCCCGGCGAGGAGGGCTTCGCCGGGGCCAAGGTGATGATCGACGAGGGGGTCCTCGACGGGGTCGACCGGGCCTTCGCCCTCCACGTGACCACCAACCAGCGGATCGGCATCGCCTCGTCACGACCGGGACCGCTCCTGGCGGGCGACACGTCGCTCAGCGTGACCATCCGGGGCCGTGGTGGCCACGCCTCGGCGCCCTACCGGGCCACCGACCCCATCCCGGCCATGGCGGCCACCATCTCCGCCCTGCAGACCGCGGTGACCCGGGAGGTCGACGTCTTCAACCCGGCCGTGCTGACCATCGCCCACGTGGTGGCCGGCACCACCACCAACGTGATCCCCGAGACGGCCTTCTTCGAGGGCACCATCCGCTGCGTGTCCGAATCTGCCCGGGCCATCATCAAGGCCGCCGTGGAGCGGACGTGCCGGGGCGTGGCCGAGGCCCACGGCTGCACCGCCGAGGTGGAGATGGTCGACGGCTACCCGGTCACCATGAACGACCCCGGCGAGGACGCCCGCTTCGTCGAGGTGTGCCGGTCCACCCTCGGCGACGACGCCCACCGGGTCCTGCCCGCCCCCGCCATGGGCGGCGAGGACTTCTCGTACGTGCTCCAGCAGGTCCCCGGGATCATGGCCAACCTCGGCGTCTGCCCGCTCGACGAACCCGACCCCCGGAAGGCCCCGGGCCTGCACTCCAACCGCATGCGCCTCGAGGAGGCCGGGATGGTCCACGGCGTTGCGCTCCACGTCGGCATGGCCCTGCACGGCGGCCCGGTCGCCGCCAGCTGACGCCCTCCCCCGTCACATGGCCTTCGACGTCCCGGACTTCGCCACGTTGATGGCACTGGAATCCCACGGACCCGACGTGTACGTGGGCATCAGCCCCGAGTACCCGTGGGGCCGCGTCTACGGCGGGCAGGTCGTCGCCCAGGGGCTCCGGGCCGCCCAGGCCACCGTCGACGCCGAGCACCGCGTCCACTCGCTGCACGCCTACTTCATCCGCGGCGGGACCAGCGACGAGCCCATCCGCTACGAGGTCGACCGGATCCGCAACGGCCGCTCGTTCACGACCCGACGGGTCGTGGCCCGCCAGTCCGACGGGGCGATCCTGAACCTGGCGTGCTCCTTCCAGGTCGACGAGGCGCAAGCGGACGTCCAGGCATCGACCCTCCCCGACGACGTGGGCGAGCCGGGCTCGGGCACCGTCGAGGACTGGGACCTGCTGGGGCGCCGGATGGTCCACCACTCTCGGGGGCGGGCGTCCACCTGGCTGCGGGTGCTCGAGGACCTCGGCGACGACCCGACCATGCAGGCCTGCGCGCTGGCCTACGCGTCGGACGACATCCCCACCAACGCCGCGGCCAGCACCCACCCCCGCATCGGCGAGGTCCGCGACGACTCGGTGACCACCTACGGCGACGTGTTCATCGGGGCCAGCCTCGACCACGCCATCTGGTTCCACCGACCGGTACCGCCCGACCAGTGGCTGCTGCACGACCTCCGGTCGCACGGGCTGGCCAACGCCCGGGGCCTGGCCGTCGGCGAGGTGTTCGCCCCGTCCGGCCTGCACGTCGCCACCGTGGCCCAGGAGATCCTGATCCGCGAACGGACCCGCTGAACGGGCCCACGGAGCAGGGCCGCTGAACTGGCCCACGGAGCGGGGCAGGCAGCGGCTCCGGCGGGGGGCCTCAGCCGAGGCTGGCCCGGATGGCGCTCCGCAGGAGGTCGCGGATGTGGTCCTTGTCGCGACGTTCGGTCATCCAGGCCACGAACGACGCCAACCACGCCCCGCCGATGACCCGCGTGGCGTCGATCCTCTGCTCCATGTCGACCTCGTCGCCGATGGCCTCGAACAGGACCCGACCGAACACCATCTCCAGGCGGCCCACCGGTTCGATGCCCATCGGCTCGGGCATCACGAAGGCCTGGATGCAGGTGCGGAGTCGGGTCGGGTGGTCGAGGGCGCGGTCGAGCAACCCGAGGATGGTCGTCTCGGCCCGTTCGGCGGGTGTCCCACCGACGAGGCCCGAGGCCACCTGCTCGTCGACCAGCCATTCCATCCAGTCGGCCATGACCTCGAGGATGACCATGTTCTTGCTGGGGAAGTCGGCGTAGAGCGTCCCGAGGGCCACCCCGGCCCGGTCCTTCAGGTCCTGCATGCGGACGGCGTCGTAGCCCTGGTCGGCGAGTTCGGTG
>JAERSW010000014.1 GCA_016845305.1 Acidimicrobiales bacterium | reverse complement strand
CGCCGATGCGTCAGATGACCGCCGGACGGTAGCCCCACCCCCGTGGGGGAGTCCAACGCCTGCCATGACGTTCTCGTGACGCCCCGACCGACGACCCGGCCACCTGCCGGCACCGATCGGCCTTCGGAGGCCACGACTATGGTTCGCCACGTGGCGGACCCCACCGACGACTCCATGACCGATGGCGAACTCCCGGTCCTGACCGTCGACGACCTGGCCAGCCTCGTCGGCGACGGCCTGAAGACCCTCTTCCCCGACTCGCTGTGGGTCGAAGGCCAGGTGTCGGGCTTCCACGACGCCCGCTCGGGCCACGCCTACTTCGAACTGGTCGAACCGTCCAACGTGCCCGGCCGGGCCGTCGGGGCCAAGTTCAGCGTGGCCCTCTTCAAAGGCAGCCGGGCCGGCGTCGACCGCACCCTGTCCCGGGCCGGCGGCCTGGCCCTCTCCGACGACCTACTGCTCCGCATCCGGGCCCGGCTCGAGTTCTACGGGCCCCACGGGAAGCTGCAGCTCATCATGGACGGGGTCGACCCGACCTTCACCCTCGGTCACCTGGCCGCCGAACGCGACCGCCTGCTGCGGGCGCTGGCCGACGAGGGCCTGCTACGGGCCAACCGGTCCCTGCCCGTCCCCGTACCCCCGCTTCGGATCGGCCTGGTGACCAGCGTCGGCTCGGCGGCACATGCCGACTTCACGGACGAACTGGTGGCCAGCGGCCTGCCGTTCACGGTGCTGGAGTGCGACGCCCGGGTCCAGGGCGACGGTGCCGCCATCGACCTGGCCGAAGCGGTGCACACCGTGGCCGACCGACGGCCCGACGTGGTGGCCCTGGTCCGGGGCGGGGGCTCGGCGGCCGACCTGGCCGCCTTCGACGACGAGGTCCTGGCCCGCACCATCGCCGGCCTCGACGTGCCCGTGGTGACCGGCATCGGCCACGAGGTGGACCGCTCGGTGGCCGACGAGGTGGCCCACACCGCCTTCAAGACGCCGACGGCCTGCGCGGCGGCCCTCGTGGAGCAGGTCCGGACCTACGTCGAGGCGGTCGACGCCCTGGCTGTCGCGGTGGCCAACCGGGCCACCACGGTCGTGGACCGGGCCGACTCGCTACTCGGAGGCCTGGCCACCCGGACCGCCCTGGCCGCCGGCACCACGCTGGCCCGCCACGGCGACCGCCTCGACGCCGCCACCGAACGCCTGGGCCGGACTCCGGTCGCCGTCCTCGACCGGCACGGCGAGCGCCTCGACGCCGCCGCGGCCCACCTCCGCGCCCTGGACCCGGCCCGCGTGGTGGCCCGCGGCTGGTCCATCACCCGCCACGCCGACGGCACCCTCGTCCGCTCGGTCGACGACGTGGAGGCCGGCACCACGCTCGTCACGACGCTGGCCGACGGATCGGTGACGAGTACCGTCGAGGCCGTCGCCACGGCCTCCGGCGACCACCGGCCCGACGACGGGAGCCCCACGTGACCCACGAGACGCCCGACGACGCCGACCTGCCCGGCTACGCCGAGGCCCTCGACGAGGTGCAGGAGATCCTGGCCATGTTGGAATCCGACGCCGTCGACGTCGACCTGCTGGCCGAGCGGGTCCAGCGGGCCGACGTCCTGCTCCGCCACTGCCGCTCCCGCCTCGACGAGGCCCGCTTCCGCGTCGAGCAGGTGGTGGCCGGAGGTGTCGCCCCGGACCCCGACGAGGGGAACGCCGCCGACGGGGAACGGGCCGGAGACTGACCGGTGTTCATCCGCAAGCTGACCTCCGTCGATGCCTTCGTGGCCGTCGACCTCGGCGACGTACCGGGCCACGGCGTCGTGCGGTGCGCGCCCAAGGTGCTCCAGGGCGGGGCGAAGGACCTGGCCCGCACCGCCACCTATGCGCTGGCCGTCCTCGGTCGCCACGCGACCGGCATCTCGGCCGGGATCAACGCCGCCCCCGACGACCGGGACGCCGCGGTGGCCGCCTTCGCCGCCGAGGTGGCCGGGTGGGACGCCGGCTACCGGCTCGTCGCCGCCAAGGGGGTCGACTCCGGCTCGTTGGGCAGCGTCGAGGCCGACGCGGACCCGGCCCTGCTGGCCGTCGGCGCGGTGGCCGCCGCCCGGGCCGCCTGCCCCGACGCCGCCACGGCGACCATCGACGGCACGACCGCCGATGGATCGCTCGGCGCGGCGCTGGTCGCCGAGTTGGCCGCCCACGGCATCGAGGTGGTCGACGCCGACGATCCGCTCACCGCCGAGGCCGACCTGCTGTTCGCCGGAGACCGGGTCGGCATGGTCGACCACGCCGCCGCCGACCGCCTCCGGGTCCGCGCCGTGGTCCCCACCGGGCCGCTGCCGATCACCACCAAGGCCGTGGCCCACTGCCGCCGCAACGGCGTGCTCGCCCTCCCGGACTTCGTCACCACCGTCGGACCGCTGCTCGGAGACGCCGAGGCCACGCGGTCGCTGGTCGGCGAGGTCGTCGCCTCGGTGGTCGGCCACGACGACGGCCCGATCCTCGGGGCGTGCGAACGGGCCGAGGCCTTCCTGACCGGATGGCAGGACGACCTGCCCTTCGGCCGCCCCATGGCGGCCTGACCGGGCCGGAACCCGGCGTCGGCGCCTACGCGGCGCCGTTGAGGTCGGCCATCACGCCGGACAGGTACCGCACGATGCGCCCGTCGGCGAGGACCAGCACGCCGTAGACCTGCCGGACCTGGCCCTCTGGGCTGGTGATGGTGGCCTCGAAGCGCACCACGTCGCCGTCCTCGGTGAACCGGTCGGTCGACACCAGCACGCCGGGGCCCTGGTCGACCAGCACCTCGGCCAGCCAGCGACCCACCTCGGCGTGGCCGCGGCGCACGCCGTCGAAGGCCAGCACCTCGGCGTCGACGGCGAAGAGGTCCAGCAGCGACTCCAGGTCGCCGTGCTCCATGCGGGCCATGAACCGCTCGAAGAGCAGCCGGCCGGGGCCGACCAGGGTCGATGCGCCTGTCAGGGGGGTGGTCAGGGGGGTGGTCACGAGGGTGTCCATGCCGAAAACGGTAACGACGGGCCGGCGCCGGGCCGGTCGCATCGTGACGGGGTTCACCGGTGACCCGGGTCACCGTCAGACGGCCACCGAGGCCTCCATGCGACGAACCGTGGCCGCCTCGCCGGCCACCACCACGTACTCCACGTTGCGGGTGTGTGACACCTCGCCCACCCGCGCACCGTCGGGACCATGGATCCCGATCCGGGCGCCCACGTACCGGTCCTGTTCGAAGGCCAGCACCCGCACGTCGCCGCGCACCGCACACATGTCGACCAGCTCGTCCCGGCTGATCCACGACTCGTCGTTGTACGAGAGCACCACCACCTCGGCGTCGACGCCGGCCACCACCTCGGCGAGGGCCGCCGGCATCTCCCGCTTGCGGTTGAACACGCTGGTCGGCTCGTCGCGGACCTCGGTGCGCTTGCAGGCCACCCCGTAGTGCTCCGGGGCATCCCAGGCCACCAGCGTCTCCCACACGTGGTAGTTCGCCGTGTAGCGGTGCCGGTTGTACGGAGGGTCCAGGTAGGCGAGGTCGAAGCCGCCCAGGCCGCCACCCCGGACCAGCTCGAGCGCGTCGCCGCGGACCGCGGTCCCCGGCCCGTCCAGCAGGTCCGGCACCCGGAGGCGCAGGTCCTTGCCCGCCCGGGCCGCCCACGACTTGAGGTACGCCATCTGGACCCCAGTGGTGGAGTCCACCCGGTCGGCGGCCTCCACGAGGCTGGTCAGCAGCACCGGGTACAGCGGCGAGTCGCCGAACTCGTCGTCGAGGGCGCGGCGGATGGCGTCGATCCGGGCGCCGTTCTCCGGCCTGAGGAAGCGCGACCGCCGACAGAACACCTCGGTGACGTACCCGTCCTCGCCGGGCAGGGCGGCGAGGTGGTCGATGGCCGCGGCCAGCTCGACGGCGTCCACCTCGCGGGCGTCGAGGGCCACGTAGCACCGGGCGAACGTGGCGGCGTAGCGGGCCGAGTCCACCGCGGTGACCGTCGCCCCACGGCGCTTGAAGGCCTGGGCCACCCGGGTCGTCCCCGTGAACAGGTCCAGGGCGGTCCGGGCGCCGGACGCCGCGAACAGCGCGTCGAGCACCGGCACGAGGCGCCGCTTGGAGCCGAGGTACTTGATCACGGCCCCCCTCCGGCACCGTCCGCCGGCCCGACCGGCCCGGTCACGGCCGTACGCTGGAGCACGCCGCGAGGCACCGGGGGCTGTAGCTCAGTTGGCGAGAGCACCTGCTTTGCAAGCAGGGGGTCGTGGGTTCGAGTCCCATCAGCTCCACCATGACCGATCGTCAGCCGGCCGGAGGGGACCACCCGGCGCGGGCCCCCGAGGACGACGCCCTCCTCGACGGCCTCCGCGAGGCCTGCCTGGCACTTCCCGGCGTCGAGGAGCGGATCAACCACGGCATGCCCACGTTCGCCGTCGTGAAGCGCACCTCGTTCTGCAACCTGCACGAACACCCCCGCGACGGACGGCCCACCCTGTGGTTCAAGGCGGCAGCCGGCGTGCAGGCCGAGCTCGTGGACCAGGAGCCGGACCGGTTCTTCGTCCCGCCCTACGTCGGCCCCCGGGGCTGGGTGGGCCTACGACTGGACGTCGACCTCGACTGGGACGAGGTGGCCGCCGTGGTCGAGGACGCCTGGCGCCTCGTGGCCACCAGGCGCCAGGTCGCCCAGCTCGAGGCCGGGAGCGACGGAGCCTGATCAGGTCGACAGGTGCCCGGTGAGCACGTTGGCCACGTTGGTGCCGATCTCGGCCACCGCGTAGCCGCCCTCCATCACGAACACCGTGGGCAGGCCGAGCGCCCCGATCCGACGGCCCACCGCCGAGAAGTCGTCGCTGGTCAGCCGGAAGAAGCTGATCGGGTCCTCCTCGAAGGCGTCCACCCCGAGCGACACCACCAGGGCGTCGGGCCGGTGCGCCGCCACGTGCCCGCAGGCGTCGTCGAGGGCCGCCGACCACACGTCGAAGCCGGTCCCCGGTCGCATCGGATAGTTACGGGTCGTGCCCTCGCCGGCGCCGGCACCCACCTCGTCCTCCCAGCCCAGGAAGTGGGGAAAGGCGTCCTCGGGGTGGCCGTGCAGCGAGGCGAACAGCACCTCGGGCCGCTCCCAGAAGATGGCCTGGGTGCCGTTGCCGTGGTGGAAGTCCACGTCGAGGACCGCCACGCGCTCGGCGCCGTCGGCCAGGAACCCCTCGGCGGCGATAGCGGCGTTGTTCAGGAAGCAGTAGCCGCCGAACTGGTCGGCCGAGGCGTGGTGCCCGGGCGGTCGGCACAGGGCGAAGGCCGCCGGCTCGCCGCCGGCCACCAGCCCCTGGGCCGTCTGGGCGATGGCCGCCGAGGCCTGCGCCGCGTGCCAGGTCCCGGCCGTGATGGCCGTCTCCGAGGCGAAGGCGTGATAGCCGAGGCGTCCCTCCGGATCCACCGGGATCCGGTCGTCGCGCAGGCCGCGGACCGGGAAGTTCATCGGGATGGCCTCGCCGTCGTGGCCGGCCGCCACCCAGGCGTCCCAGATGTCCTCCAGGAACTCGACGTAGACGGGGTCGTGGACCCGCCGCACCCGGTCCAGGTCGACCGGGCCGGGGGCCGTCCGGTCGTCGAGGCCCGCCGCGTCCAGGGCGGCCACCACGTGGTCCCACCGCTCCGGGCACTCGAACGGCCGCACCAGGGCGCCGTCGTAGAGCTCGCCGGCCGGAAAGTGGCTCCGATGGTCGTCGCTCAGGACCACCCGCATGGCCACAACCCCGTCTCGTCGCGACAGTGGGCGGGTCAGTCGCCGGAGGCCACCGACGACGGCCGGTAGAAGGTGGCCATCTGGGCGATGCCGCCGCCCACGCCCACCAGCAGGGCGATCCAGAAGCCGGTCATGCCGTCCAGGTCGGCGGCGATGCCGAGGCCCTCGTCGACCGACCACTCGCCCGGGCCGAGGGTGGCCGACACGAGGGCGGCCACGCCGAGCACGAACACGTACTCCCAGCCCTCCTTGATGATGAAGAAGCCGTTGGTGCGGTGCGAGGTCCAGCCGGCCACCGTCATCACGCCGATGACGCCCGCCGCCGCGAACGAATGCAGCAGGCCGAGGGCAAGCAGCACGCCTGCCCCCACCTCGGTCGAGGCCGCCAGGTAGGCGTTGAGGCGGCCCGGGCGCATGCCGATGCTGTCGAACCAGCGGCCGGTGCCGGGGATCTTCCCGCCGCCGGTGAACTTGTTCCAGCCGTGGGCGGCCAGCGTCAGGCCGGCCACCACCCGCAGGATCAGCAGGGCGAGGTTGGCGTCGGTGGTCAGGTCCACGGGGTCCCTCCGGTTCGGGTTCGGACGGCGGCGACCCTACCGGCGGTCCCCGCCACGGTCGGCCTTCGGCCGGGATGGCGGTCGCTCGTAGGCTGGTCGGGTGCTGGTCCTGAAGATCCTCCTGGCCGTGGCCGTGGCCGTGGTCATGTTCCGGATGGGCCTGGCGGTCCTCCGGATGCTGGCCACGCCGCTCCCCGAGCCGCCCCCGGCCGGCGAGCTGCGCAAGGTGAAGCTGCAGTACCGGTGCAGCCTGTGCGGGACCGAGGTCCGGATGACGGTGGCCACCGACGAGGCACCCGACCCGCCCCGTCACTGCATGGACGACATGGAGCTGCAGGCCACCGAGGAGTGACCCTCGTCGGGAGGGCCGGGGCGCGTCGCGCCTGTTCAGGAGCGGTTTTCCACAGTCTGGGGATGGACCTGTGGGCAAATCACACGCGTGTGATCCGCGGACCCGACCGGTCGGTCAGTGGTCCTCGGTCAGTGGTACTGCGTGGCGGTGATGATCCCGCCCAGGATCGAGCCCAGGCCCAGCAGCAGGAACCCGTTGCTGGTCCCGCCCGGCATCCAGCCCACGTAGTTGAAGAAGATGATGAGGACGCCGAGGCCCAGCAGGCCGAACATCAGCACGGCCATCCACGTCGGGGACGGCTCGTGGCCCGCCGACAGCGAGTGGTCGACCGGACGGCCGGTGCCCTTCGGCGTGACCCGACCCCCCTGCACCCGCTTCTTGGCCGGCCGCTGACGCGGCGGGGCGTCCGGGGAGGAGGCGTCTTCGGACCCGAGGTTCTCGCTGCTCGACATGCCCCGGAGGATAGGGGCCACGACGGCCCTCCGGACGAGGCTGGCTAGCGTGAGGGCGTGAGCGCCCGCGTCCTGGTGATCGACAACTACGACTCGTTCGTCTACAACCTCGTCCAGTACCTCGGGGAACTCGGTGCCGAGCCGATCGTCCACCGCCATGACGCGGTGACCCTCGACGATGTCGAGGCGCTGGCCCCGGACGCCGTCCTGATCAGCCCCGGCCCCGGACGCCCCGAGGACGCCGGCGTGTCGACGTCGGTCATCCGCTGGGCGGCAGGCCGGGTCCCGCTGCTGGGCGTGTGCCTCGGCCACCAGGCCATCGGCGCGGCCTGGGGCGGATCGGTGGTCCGGGCCCCGGAGGTCATGCACGGCAAGACGTCGCTGGTCCACCACGGCGGGGCCGGGGTGTTCGCCGGGCTCCCCGACCCGCTGGAGGCCACCCGGTACCACTCGCTGATCGTGGACCGCGACTCGGTCCCCGACGAGCTGGAGGTCACCGCCACCAGTGCGGACGGCCTCGTCATGGGGCTGCGCCACCGGGACTACGACGTGGAGGGCGTGCAGTTCCACCCCGAGTCGATCCTCACCGCCCACGGCCACGACCTGCTGGCCAACTTCCTCGCCCGGGCCTCCTGAACGGAGCGCCGGGTCGGGCCCCGGCGGCGGTGACCCGCTAGCCGGCGTCGGCCGGATCCTCGGCCCGGCCGATCACGATGGTGACCCGGGTCCCCAGGTCCACCTCGGTGTCGAACGCCGGGCTCTGGCTGATGACCCGCCCGTCGTTCGGGCTGTGGGCCGGCAGCACCTCGGACCGGACGTTGACCTCCAGGTCCAGGTCCCGCAGGGCCTCGGTCGCCCGGTCCTCCATGAGGCCCTCCACGTCGGGCACCAGCACCAGGGGCAGGCCCGACGACACGACGATCACGATGGTGCTGCCCGGGGCGAGCTGGCTGTGGGCCGGCGGCTCGGTGCGGACCACCTGGCCCTCGGGCACCGTCCGGCTGCGCTCCTGGGCGGTACTGGCCTGCCAGCCCAACTTCGACACGATGTTCATGGCGTCCAGCACCGGCCGGTTCGACAGGTCGGGCACCGCCTCGACGGCCGGCCCGGTCGACACGAACAGGATGACCCGCGCCCCCTCGACCACCTCGGTGCCCGGGTCGGGCGACTGGGAGACCACCTCGCCGGCCGGCGAGGTGGGGTGCTCCTGGCCCACCGTCTCGACCCGCAGGCCCATGGCCTCGAGGTCGCGCTCCGCGTCGACGGCCTGGTCGCCGGACACGTCCAGGAGCAGCAGCGGTCCGGTCCCGCGACTGACCCACAGGCGGACCGTCTCCGTCGGCTCGATCTTCGTCCCCGAGGCCGGTTCCTGCGAGAACACCGTGTTCTCCGGGAAGTCGGCGTTGGCCTCGTAGTCCATCTGCACACTCAGGCGGGCGTCGCGCAGGGTGGCCCGGGCCTGGTCCAAGGGCTGGCCGATCAGGGTCGGCACCTCGACCAGGTGGATCCCGGCCGGCGTGGTCGGTTCGTCGTCCCCCATCCCCAGGGTGTCGAAGAACTCCAGCACCAGGAAGCCGAAGGCCACCAGCAGGCCGACCAGGACCACGGTGAACATGGCCGTGCGCCGCAGGCCGTCGTCGCGACGGTGCCGGGACGCGGTGCCGAAGTCGATCGGCGGGGTCGCCGTCGGCACCACGGGGCTGGCCGGCGAGGGGATGGCCGTCGGGGGGACGGCCCGCAGGTCGTGGGCGCCGTCTCGGTACCGCTTCAGGTCGTTTCGCAGGTCCTCGGCCGTCGGATAGCGGTTGACCGGGTTCTTGGCCAGCAGCTTGAGCGTGATGGCCTCCAACGACTCGGCCACCGGCGCCCCGGCGGCCCGCAGGCCCAACGGCTGGTCCTGGACGTGCCGGTAGGCCACGGCCACCGCCGTCTCGCCGCTGAACGGCGGACGGCCCAGCAGCATCTCGTAGAGGACGACGCCGAGGGAGTACAGGTCGCTGCGGGGATCGACCGGTCGGCCCTGGGCCTGCTCGGGGGAGAAGTAGGTGGCCGTCCCCATGACCGACCCCGACTGGGTCAGGTCGTTGCGGGCACCGACCATGGCCGTGGCGATCCCGAAGTCGGCCACCTTCACATGGCCGTTGGCCGTGACCAGGACGTTGCCCGGCTTCACGTCACGGTGGACGAGGCCGTTGCGGTGGGCGAAGGCCAGCGCGGCAGCGATGTCCGACGCCACCTCGGCGGCCCGGTCGGCGGGCAGGGGGCCGTCGGTGCGGAGGATCTCGGCCAGGCTCCGGCCCTCCACGTACTCCATGACGATGAAGTAGGTGCCCTGTTCCTCGCCCCAGTCGAAGACGCTGACCACGTTGGGGTGGTTCAGGTTGGCGGCCGCCTGGGCCTCCCGGCGGAACCGCTCCACGAAGTTGGGATCGCGGGAGAACTCGTCGAACAGGACCTTGACGGCCACCGGCCGATCCAGGAGGAGGTCGCGCGCGAGGTAGACGTCGGCCATGCCGCCCCGGGCGACCTGCCGATGGAGTTCGTACCGCCCGTTGAAGACGGTGGGACCCTGCGCGGACACGGCGCCAGATTCTACCGGCGGGCCTCCGTCCGAGGCCGTCGCCCGCCGATCGATCGGGCCGGGGGTGCTATCCGGCCGCCGCGTCGGCCCGGAAGCCCTCGATGAGGCGGCGGGCCTCGTCGAGGGTGCCGACGTCGATGGTCTGCTCGACGGCCGCCCGGGTGGAGTCGTCGAGCAGCGACACCCGGAGGTCGCCCCCCTCCACGAACGTCGGCCCGAACCACAACATCCCCGACGGACGGCCCCGGAAGACGGCCACGTCGCCGTCGTCGGAGCCGATGAACCAGCCCTGGCGCGACCACACGCCGGCCACCAGCACCACCGCGGCGGCCACCGCGGCGATCGAGGCGACCACCGTCCGCAGCGAGGCCCCGGGGACGTCGGCGGACGCCGGGCGCCCCCCCACCTGTCCCCCCGACCGCTCCGGCCGGGCCGCGCCGACCGGCGGGCGGGCGCCCGACGGGCGCTCCGGTCCCTCGGCCACCTCGACGACCAGGACGGTGACGTTGTCGTGCCCACCGGCCGCCACCGCTTCGGCCACCAGGCGTGACGCCACCTCGGCCACCGGACCGTCGGCCACCAGCTCGGCGATCCGGCCGTCGTCCAGCTCGTTGAACAGGCCGTCGCTGCACAACAGGTAGCGGTCGCCGCGGGCCGGCTGCAGCTCCCAGCTGTCGATGACCGGGTCGGCCTCGATCCCGAGGGCCCGGGTCAGGATGTTCCGCTGCGGGTGGACGGCCGCCTCCTCGGGCGTCAGCTCGCCGGCCCGGACCAGATCGGCCACCAGGCTGTGATCGTCGCTGACCTGCACCAGGCCGTCGGCGTCGTGCCGGTAGACGCGGCTGTCGCCGATGTTGACCACCGCCAGGGCCTCCTCACCGCCCTGGCCGCCCGGCCCGTCCACGATGGCGAGCGCGCACAGGGTGGTCCCCATGCCGGCCAGGTCCCGGTCGGCGGCCGCCCGCTCCAGGACGGCCCGGTTGGCGTCGCGGACGGCCCGCACCAGCGACGCCCGATCGGGTCCGGTGAAGCCGTCCAGCACGGCCTCCACGGCGACCGCCGAGGCGACCTCCCCGCCGCGGTGCCCGCCCATGCCGTCGGCCACCACGAAGGCCTCGTCGGTGGTGCCCACGTCGTCCTGGTTGACGTCGCGGATGCGTCCCACGTGCGTCGCCGAGCCCGCGTCGAGTCGCAGGGTGCGTCGTCGCCTGCTCCGTCGGGGCCCCATCGTCGCCGCCTCCACCGGGACGGATCCGCTCCGTCCGCGTCGAGGACGAGGCTACCGAGGAGCCCGGACCCGGTCCGGGCAGCCCCGACCCGGGGGTTCGGGCGGCCGCGCCGCCTCGGCCGCGATCCCGTTACCCTTCCCGACGCTGCTCGCGCGAGTGGCGGAATTGGCAGACGCGCAGGATTCAGGTTCCTGTGTCCGCAAGGACGTGAGGGTTCAAGTCCCTCCTCGCGCACCACCCGGCCGGTCGGAACCCGACCGCCGGATCCGGAGGATCCCCCGTCAGAAGACGGGTCAGAAGACGGGTCCGCCGGGGACCTCGACGTCGGGCCGGGGCTCGCAGCCCGCCAGTCGGGCCAGTAGTTCCATCTCGGCCACCGAAGTCGGTCGCACCGTCAGGCCGGTGGCCCGGGTGCCCCGCCAGGCCTCGAACCGTTCGGCGATCCGGTCGGCCGACCCCACCAGCGCCCCGTCGTCCACGTAGTCGTCGGGCACCGCCGCGGCCGCCTCGTCCCGACGCCCGGCAGCGAACAGCTCGCTGATCCGCTCCGCCGCCTCGGCGAAGCCCCGCCGCACCATGGCGTCGCGGTGGAAGTTGTGCTCGGCGCTGCCGTAGCCACCGACCCGCATGGCCACCCCCGGCTTGGCCGCGTCGAGCACGGCCCGGACGTCGTCGGTGATCCGGACCGTCGCCCCGGTCTGGACCTCCAGGTCGGCCATGGTGCGACCCGACCGGCGGAGCCCCTCGGCCAGGTCGTCCTCGTAGAGGTGCGCGCTGCCCGGCGTGTAGCCCAGCGGCAGCCACCCGTCGGCCACCTCGGCGGTGAGGCGGACGTTGGCCGGGCCGCCCGTGGCCAGGAAGATCGGCAGGTCCGGATTCGGATGCAGGACCGGCTTGAGCGCCTTGCCTGATCCGACGGCACCGGGACCGTCGTAGGGCAGCCGGATCTCCGGACCGTCGTGGGCCACCGGACCCTCGCGCCGCAGGGCCTGGCGGACGATGGCCACGTAATCACGCAGGCGTGCCGACGGGCGTCCCCACGGCTGCCCGTACCAGCCCTCGGCCACCTGTGGACCGGACAGGCCGAGGCCGCACACCACCCGGCCGGGGGCCAGGGCATCGAGGGTGGCGAACTGCATGGCCGTGGTGGTCGGCGGCCGGGCCGGCACTTGGGCCACCGCGGAACCGAGGCGCAGGTACCGGGTGTGGGCGGCCAGGAAGGCCAGCGGGGTGACGGCGTCGGCACCGTAGATCTCCGCCGTCCACACCGAGTCGAAGCCGAGCCGTTCGGCCAGCAGGATCCGGCTGAGCGGCAGGTCGACGCGGGGCGACGCCCAGACGTCGACCCCGAGGCCCAGGCGCATCGTCGTCGCTCCCGCCGACTGGTGCCTCAGGCGCCGAGGTCGACGACGGTGCGACCCCGCACCCGGCCGGCCAGCACCTCGGGCGACACGGCCGGCACGTCGGCCAGGCCGATGGTCGAGGTCATGGAGGCGAGGAGGCCGCGGTCGAGGTCGGTGTCGAGGCGAGCCCACGACTCGAGGCGACGTGGCTGGGGCACGTGCACCGAGTGGACGCCCCGCAGCGTCACGCCCCGCAGGATGAACGGCATGACCGTGGTCGTCAGGTCCGCGCCCTGGGCCAGGCCGCAGGCGGCCACACAGCCCTCGGGCTGCACCTGGGCCAGCACGTTGGCGAGCGTGTGGCTCCCGACGGCGTCGACGGCACCGGCCCAGCGGGTGCGGGCCAGCGGGCGACCGCCGGCCTCGGACAACTCGGCCCGGTCGACGATGGTGGTGGCGCCCAACGCCGTCAGGTAGTCGGCCTCCTCGGTCCGACCGGTTGAGGCGTGGACCTCGTAGCCACGGGCCGCCAGTAGGGCCACAGCGACGCTGCCAACGCCTCCGGCGGCGCCGGTGACCAGCACGGGCCCGCGGTCGGGGGTGACTTCGTGGTCCTCGAGGGCCAGCACGCACAGGATCGACGTGTAGCCGGCCGTGCCGACGGCCATGGCCTCGGCGGTGGAGACGCCGTCGGGCAGGGGCACGGTCCACGAGCCGCGGACCCGGGCCCGCTGGGCGAACCCGCCCCACGTGTCCTCGCCGATGCCCCAGCCGTTGACCACCACCCGCTGGCCGACCGGCACGTCGGGATCGTCGGAGGCGGCCACCGTGCCGGCCAGGTCGATGCCGGGGACCATGGGCCACGACCGGACGATGGGCGACGAGTTCGTGACGGCGAGGGCGTCCTTGTAGTTGACCGTCGAGAACTCGACGTCGACCAGCACCTCCGGGTGGTCGTCGTCGCCGACCGGCGGCAGGTCGTCGTCGTCCAGGTCGACGAGGTCGCAGGTGAACTCGTCGTCGACCCGGTCGACCTTCAGGGCTCGGAACATCGGTGGCTTCCCCTTCAGCACCCGGGCCGGGCGCGGATCGTCAGCGGGCTCAGCGCCCGAACATGGCCAGCCACTGCTCCTCGGAGCGCGGCATGAACACGAAGTTGTCCCGACGGGTGTCGCCCATGGGCGCCGACGGCTGCGGCGAGTAGAGGTGGCCCGGGAAGAGCACGGCGTCGTCGGGCACCTTGGCCAGGCGGGTGTGGAGGCTGTGGTACAGCGCCGCGGGGTCGCCGCCGGGCAGGTCGGTGCGGCCGCAGCCCTCCAGGAACAGGGTGTCGCCGGCCACCAGGCGCCCGTCGACGAGGAAGCACTGGCTGCCCGGCGTGTGGCCCGGCGTGTGGATCAGCTCCACGTCGATCGCCCCCACGGTCACCACGTCGCCGCTGTCGTGGCCCACGATGTCGGCGTCGCCCAGGCCGGTCACCTCGGCGATGAAGCGGGCCTCGTCGTGCTGGGCGTGGACGGGCACCGAAGTGCGCTCCAGCAGCTGGCGAGCCCCGACGATGTCGAAGCCCATCATCGAACCGCCCACGTGGTCGGGGTGGTAGTGGGTGGCCAGCACGCCGGTACAGGTCATGCCGTCGGCGGCCAGGACGTCGAGCAGGCCATCCACGTCGTAGGCCGGGTCGACCACCAGTGCCTCGCCGGTCTCCCGGTCGCCGATCAGGTAGACGAAGTTGACCATCTGGCGGGCCATCGGGTCGTCGGTGGCGAAGTCCCGGCCCGACAGGAGCTGGCGGAAGTAGAGGCGGTCGTCGCTCATCGTGGGGGCAGCGTAGGAGCCCGTCCCGCCCCGGTCGTCATCACGCGTCGTCGCCGGCCCGCCAGGCCGCCTCGGCCCGGGCCACCACCTCGCGCAGTGGCAGACCGGTGGCCTCGGCGACGCGGGCCGCGTCGTCGTGCTCGGCCTTGACCCGACCGGCCGTCACCTTGACGGTGATCCGGTGGCCGTCGACCTCGACCACGTCGAACGTGCGGGCCGCCGACCACCGCTCCACGGCGTGGCCCCGCACCCCCAGCGATCCGGTCTCGGCGGTCAGGACGTCGGCCACCACGGCCGCGTCGGACGGATCGCACAGGGCACTGACCACGTGGGCGGGCCGGCCCTTCTTCATGACGATGGGCGTCACCCAGGCGTCGCGGGCCCCGACCTCGAGGCAGCGGGCCACGGCGTGGGCCAGGGTCTCGCCGGTGGCGTCGTCGACGTTGGCCGCCAACTGGACCAACGGCTGGCCGGTCCCCGCCCCCGGCCCGGAGGCCCCGTCGGCCAGCGTGCCGACCACCACCTGCAGCAGATTGGGACGCCCGTCGAGGTCGCGGTCGCCGGCCCCGTACCCGGTGGCCTCCACCACCATGGCCGGCATCGGCCCCCAGCCGGAGCCCAGGGCGGCCAGCAGGGCGGCACCGGTCGGGGTGGTCAGCTCGACGGGGTCGCCGGTGCCGTGGGCCGGAGCGCCGTCGAGGAGGGCCACGGTGGCCGGGGCCGGGACGGGAATGGTGCCGTGGGCCGAGTCGACGGTGCCGCCGCCGAGGGCCACGGCCGACGAGGAGACCTCGTCGACGTCGAGGACCTCCAGGGCGGCGCAGGTGCCGACCACGTCCACGATGCTGTCGACCGCTCCGACCTCGTGGAAGTGCACCTCGGCCGGCGGCACGCCGTGGAGGCGTCCCTCGACGGCGGCCAGCGCCTCGAAGGTGGCCCGGGCCCGGCGGGCCAGGCGGTCGGGGAAGCCGGCGGCGTCGACCATGGCCAGGATCTCGCCCGCCGTCCGGTGGTGGTGGTGCTCGGTGGCGTGCACCTTCACGTCGGTCCCGGCGATCCCGCCCCGCAGGGTGGCCTCGGCGGTCAGCGTCCAGCCGTCGACCGGCAGGCGTCCGACCAGCGTCCGGACCTCGTCCACGTCGGCGCCGGCGTCGAGCAGGGCGCCGAGGGCCATGTCACCGGCGATGCCGGAGAAGCAGTGGAACCAGGCGGCCCGGGTCACGCCGGATCCGGCCGTCCGTCGCCGGCCGACCCCAGGAGGCGCAGCACGGCGCACGCCGCGCCGAAGCCGTTGTCGATGCCGACCACCGTCAGGCCCGACGCGCACGAGGCCAGCATCCCCAGCAGGGCGGTGACCCCCTCCAGGGAGGCCCCGTAGCCCACGCTGGTCGGCACGGCGACCACCGGTGCGTCGGTCAGGCCGCCGACGACACTGGCCAGGGCGCCCTCCATGCCGGCCACCACGACCACCGCGTCGGCGTCGTGTACCCGGTCCACGTCGGCCAGCAGGCGGTGCAGGCCGGCCACGCCCACGTCGACCAGGCGGTCGGGCGCCACGCCGTGGGCCCACAGCACGGCCGCGCACTCGTCGGCCACCGGCAGGTCGGCCGTCCCGGCGGTCACCACCAGTACCCGTTCGGGTCGCTCGGCAGACCGGCGCCACACCACGGTGCGGTCCCGCACCACTCCGGACGGGTCGACGGCCAGGGCCTTGGCCACCTGGTCCTCGTCGGCCCGGGACAGCACCACCGGGCCCGTCCCGTGCTCCAGGAGTTCGGCCACGACGACGGCCACGTGCTCCGGGGTCTTGCCGGGTCCGTACACCGCCTCGGGCATCCCCTGGCGCAGCGCCCGGTGGTGGTCGATGCGGGCCGCGCCCACGTCGGCGAAGGGCAGGCGGCTCAGTCGGCGCACGGCGTCGTCCGGCGAGACCTCGCCCGACGCCACGTCGTCCAGCAATCCACGCAGGGCGTCGGGGTCCACCTCACTATCCTCCCCGGTCGTGGGCGATCTCGCACCTCCGGAGCATTCCTCGCTCGCCTATCTGGGCCCGACCGGCACGTTCACCGAGCAGGCCCTGTTCACCCAGGACGACCTGACGGCCCTCGACCTGCGCCTGGCGCCGTCCATTCCGGACGTGTTCCGACAGGTGGTGGCCGGCGAGGCCGACCTCGGCTTCGCGGCGATCGAGAACTCGATCGAGGGCAGCGTCAACGTCACCCAGGACACCCTGGCCTTCGAGGTGGACCTGCTGGTCCAACGCGAGGTGGTCATCTCCATCGAGCTGAACCTGATGGTCGCCCCGGGGACCGCCCTGGCCGACGTGGAGCGGGTCTGCTCGTATCCGCACGCCATCGCCCAGTGCCGCGGGTGGCTGGCCGAGAACCTGCCCGACGCCGAGGTCCAGGCCACCAACTCGACGGCCGACGCGGCCCGCCAACTGGCCGAGGCACCGGACGGACGCACGGCGGCCATCGCCCCGAGACGGGCGGCCACGGCCTACGGGCTGGACGTGCTGGCCGCCGACATCGAGGACCATCCGGAGAACCAGACCCGGTTCGTGCTGGTGGCCGCCGACGGCATCCCGGCGCCGACCGGCCACGACAAGACGTCGCTGGTGGTTTTCCAGCGGGCCGACCGCCCCGGGTCGCTGCTGGGCATCCTCCAGGAGTTCGCCGCCCGGTCGATCAACCTGACCCGGCTCGAGTCGCGTCCCACCAAGCAGGGCCTCGGCGACTACTGCTTCCTGATGGACCTCGAGGGCCACGTGGCCGACGAGCTGGTGGCCGACTGCCTCCGGAACCTCCACATGAAGCACGGCGACGTGAAGTTCCTGGGCTCGTACCCGGCGGCCGGGTCCAACGGCGACGAGGTCCGCTCCGAGGCGTCGGCCGCCTCGCGTTCGGCTGACGACTGGCTGGCCGACCTCCGGTCCCGCATCCTGGACTGACCCACGGCTGGCCCTGACGGGCTGGCCCCTCTGGGCCGGTGCTCAGCGGAAGACGTAGATCGGACTGGACCAGGCCACGTGGCCGTCCTCGAAGACGACCCGCACGTACACGGCGTCGTCCCGGTCCCCGCCGACCAGCGGGATCCGACGTTCGAGGTGGACCTCCCGGTGGGGGTTCTCCTCGGGGAGGCGGAACACCGTGATCCGTCGGCCCAGCCCTCCGGCCTCGAAGGCCAGGTCCTCGGACCCGACGTCGGCCACCGGCACGTCCGCGGTGACGAGGTCGGTGCGGATCCGCAGCGTCCCGGCGGCCGGATCGTCCAGCACGGCGTCGAAGCCGGCGTGGCCGCCGGTGGTCAGCGCCTCCCAGCGGAGTCGCTCGGGCGCCTCGAGCTCGAACGCCTTGTCGAGGTTGTAGCGGTTGATCGGCTCGACGGCGGCGAAGGCGTTGCCGTCCAGGGTGGCCGAGCCGTCCCACACAGTCTCGCGGCCGCGGCCGCGGTACTCCGAACCCTCCCAGACGACCCGGATCCGCCGGCTCGATGCGGCCGAGGTGGCCTCCTCGGCGTAGGGCCGGAACGTCTCCAGCGTCTCGAGGCCGTTGCGGACGTCGATGCGTTCGATGGGTGACGACGCGGCCACGTCGACGGTGAGCAGCAGGTCCCCGTCGGCCGACCGGAGGACGTCACCCATCATCGCCGTGCGGGTCGGAATCCCGATCGGCGGGTCGTCCGGACGGGTCAGGGGGTCGACGTCGAAGCGCTCGGCGTTGGAGGCGAACGTGGCCCGGACGTCGAGCACGGCCCGGCATCCGGTCGTCCCATAGTGGTGGCGACGCCGCAGCGCGTCGGCAAGGCTGGCCCTGGTCAGCTCGGGGGCCAGCAGGCAGGTGAGCCCGCCGAACGAGCCAAAGCGGGTGGCACCCGGGTGGCTGGCACCGGGCCGACCCTTGTGGCCGTCGGAGTTGGCGAGGATCCCGACCCGGTAGCCCTGTCGGAGGGCGTCCTCGACCAGCCATTCGAAGGTGCCCCACGCCGAGTGCACCTCGACGCCGGTCTCCAGGCGCTCGTCGTGGGCGGCCACGATGTCGGCGTAGCGGCCGCCGATGTGGGCGAAGACGACGCAGTCGGCGCCGGCGAGGCGGTCGAACATCTCGGCGGCGGAGTTGGCGTCGTCGGCCGGGTCGGAGCCGTCGTTGACCAGCGCGTGCGACGACCGGTGGATGGGCTGGCCCTCGACGAGGTGGAGGACGTTGCGGTCGCCGCCCAGGCAGGTGTTGCCCGACCACTCGTAGCCGGGGAAGGTCACGAATCGGTGGTCCTCGGTGAACTCGGCGGTCAGCTCGTTGAGGTGCGCCCAGAAGGCGTCGGTGATCTGGAAGTCGTTGCCCTGGTGGGCCACCGCGTCGAGGAAGGCCCGGTCCCGGGCGAAGAGGTGGAAGTCGCGGGCCGAGTTGGTGCCGATGGTCTCCTCGGACTGGCCGTGCAGGTCGGCCCACCACGGCAGCAGGTCCGCGATCGGGCCCCCGGCCTCCACCGGGGGAGGCCCGACGATCCGCAGCGGATTCGAGGTGGCCGCCACCGACCCGTCGGCCACGTCGACGAGCTGGAAGCGCACCAGGCCCGGCTCGTCGAGGCGAAGCCCCTCGACCACGGTGGCGAAGTCGCCGGGTGCCACGGTGACCCGGTCGGGCAGGCCCTCGACGGGCACCTCGGTCCCGTCGGCGTCGACGCATCGCAGGCCGAACTCGGCCTCGCACCGATCGCTGGGGTTGCCCCACCGGTCGTCGCCCCGCATCGACAGCCGGAACTCCCCGCCCGGCCGCCGCTCGGTCGGCACGACGAGCCGCCACGCCACCGGTGGCCCGGGCACGATGGCCACCTCGGGCTGGACGGGCAGTTCCACGTAGTCGTAGGTGGCGATGGCGTCGACGAGGACCCGGAACTCGAAGGTGTCCTCGCAGAACGTCTGGAGGCGCATGCCCGGGCAGCCTCCGCGGGGGTCGCCGAAGCGCACCACGATCTGGTCGCCCTCACTGAGGTAGCCGCGTACGACCTTCACGTACAGGGTCTTGTCCCAGGGCCGGATGTTGCGCTTGGGGTCGAACTCGACGTGGAGGACGGCGCCGTTGCTGGCCTCGACCGACACGTAGTTGGCGGCCGCCGGGTCGTCGAACTGCGGCTTGCCCATGTCGCTGGCGAACCGGTGGACGACCTTCAGCGAGCCGGTGTCGTCGATCCCGAAGCGGCCCGCCGTGTAGGTCAGCGTGAACGACTGGTGGGAGCCGGCCTCGAACCGGCCCTCGGGGGTGATGGTGGCCGTCCCCATGGCCTCGGGCAGGTGGGTGGAGTGGGGCACGGGGTGGGTCCTCGGAGTGGGCG
>JAERSW010000013.1 GCA_016845305.1 Acidimicrobiales bacterium | reverse complement strand
CCTGAAGCTCGAGGAGGTCGCCCTGGCCGACCCCTACTTCATCGACCGGAAGCTGTACCCGAACGTGGACTTCTACTCGGGCCTCATCTACCAGTCG
Organism: Acidimicrobiales bacterium; assembly: GCA_016845305.1. GTDB lineage: Bacteria > Actinomycetota > Acidimicrobiia > Acidimicrobiales > MedAcidi-G1 > UBA9410. The sequence goes on along the minus strand of JAERSW010000013.1, from coordinate 5,044 downwards.
ATGGGCTTCCCGGTGGAGATGTTCACCGTGCTGTTCGCCATCGGCCGTACGCCCGGATGGCTGGCCCACTGGGACGAGATGCTGGCGCAGAACTCCCGGATCGCCCGCCCCCGCCAGCGCTACACCGGTCCCGCCGACCGGGACGTCCCCACGATCGACGTCCGCTGAACCGGCCCCGCCGTCGGGCGGGAGCCAATCGGTCCGCTCGCCGTCAGGCGGGCCGGACCCCGAGCAGGATCTTGCCGACGCTGGCGTTGGTCTCCATGTAGGCGTGGGCCTCGGCCACCTCGTCGAGGTCGAAGCCGCGGTCCACCACCACCCGGAGCCGACCGTCCTCGAACCCGGGGACGACCTGGTCCTCGAAGGCCCGACTGACCGCCACCTTCTCGTCCAGCGACCGCGACCGCAGGGTGGTGCCGACCAGGGTGGCCTTCTTGAAGAGCATCTTCGAGAGGCCGAAGGTGGCCTGCCCACCGCCCATCACGCCGACCTGCACGATGGTGCCGCCGACGGCCAGGCAGTCCAGGTTGTGGTCGAGGTAGTCGCCGCCCACGACGTCGAGCACGACGTCCACGCCATCCGGACCCGTCTGGGCCACCACGTCGGCCGCCCATCCCCCGGGCGCGGACCGGTCCACGGCGAGAGTGGCGCCGAGTTCGCGACACACGTCGAGCTTGCCCGCCGAGGCGGTGGCGATCGCCTCGGCGCCGACCAGCCCGCACAGCTGGATCGCCGCCGTACCGACTCCTGACGCCCCGGCGTGGACCAGCGCGGTTCCGCCGTCGGCCAGGCCGCCCTGGAGGACCATCGCGTCCCAGGCGGTGATGAAGACCTCGGCCAGGCCGCCGGCCACGTCGAGCGCCATGCCGTCCGGCACGCGGATCGCCTGGTCCTCGTGGACGACCACCAGCTCGGCGTAGGCGCCGCCACCGGTGATGCCCATCACGGCGTCGCCCACCGACCACCTGGTGCAGCCCGCGCCGAGGGCCGCCACCCGGCCGGCGAACCCCAGGCCCGGGACCTCGTGGTCCATGGGCGGGCCCGGGTAGAGGCCCATGCGCTGCAACAGGTCGGCGCGGTTCAGGGCCGTGCCCACCACCTCGACCAGCACCTCGCCGGGGCCGGGCGCCGGGTCGGGGATCTCCCGGACGGCGAGCACCTCGGGGCCGCCGTGGCCGTCGAGGACCACGGCGCGCATCAGCGGCTCTTCTTCAGGTCGGCGAACGGCACGTCCTTGTCCACCCGGGGTTCGCCGGGCAGGCCGAGCACCCGCTCGCCCACGATGTTGCGCTGCACCTCGTCGGTGCCGCCCCGGATCGACATGGACGGTGCGGTCAGGAACTCGAGGTGACCGTCGGCGTCGGAGAGCAGTCCGGCGGCCCCCGACAGGTCCTTGCCGAGGTAGGCCCGGGCCTTGAAGGCGGCCACGCTGCGCAGCTTGGCCCCCGACCCCTCCGGACCGGGAGCGTCGCCCGTGGCGTTCGCCGCGGCCCGGGCGGCGGTGAACTGGTTGACCCGGTGCATGGCGTAGGCGCGCATGGCCCGCTGCCGGGCCACCGGATCGTCGAGCAGGCCGGCGTCGCGCCATGCCTCCAGCCACGACGGCAGGCCGACCTCCTCGTCGTCGCCGCCGCCGAAGGCCCGGCCGCCGATGGTGGCCCGCTCATGGGCCAACGTCTCGACCGTCAGGCCCCACCCGGCGCCCAGGTCGCCGATGCGGTCGGCGTCGGGCACCCGGACATCGGACACGAAGACCTCGGTGAAGTGCTTGTCGCCGTTGATCTGGTCCAGGGGACGGACCTCCACGCCGGGCGCGGCCATGTCCACGGCGAACATGGTCAGGCCCCGGTGCTTGGCCACGCCGACGTCGGTCCGGGCCAGGCACATCCCCCACCGGGCGTAGGCGCCCCGCGACGTCCACACCTTGGAGCCGTTCAGGATCCACTCGTCGCCGTCCCGCTCGGCCCGCATCCCGGCGTTGGCCAGGTCGGAGCCGGCGTCCGGCTCGGAGAACATCTGGCACCACACCTCGGAGCCGTCGGCGATGGGCCGGAGCCACCGCTCCTGCTGCTCGGGCGAGCCACGGTCGAGCAGCACGGGGCCCACCAGGTTCAGGCCCACCCCGTACGGGTAGAGGTCGGCCACGTCGTAGTCGGCCATCGCCGTGTCGATGCGGGCCGCCTCGTCGGCGTCGGCGTCGCGGCCGCCGTGGCGGGAGGGCCAGGTGGGGACCATCCAGCCGCCGTCGACCAACGTGGCCAGGAACCGACGCCCGGCCTCCAGGTCGTCGCTCCCGGCTCCCAGCACGGTGCCCGAGGCGTCGGGGTCCCGTCGGTCCAGGAGGGCGCCGAGGGCCTCGTGGACCTCTTCGGAGGTCAGGGAGGATCGATCGGTCATGACGCCAGTCTGCCCGCCCCACCCGGACCGACGCGCCGCGGAATCCGTCGTTCGCCGAGAACGCCGACCGGACCACCGAGGCGCCATGATGGGCCGATGAACGGACACCTCGACGCGGCGCAGGCCGTGATGGACGACGTCGTGGCCCTGCGCCGCGACCTGCACCGGCACCCCGAGCTGGGCCTCGACAACCCCGGGACCCGTGACCGGATCCTCGCCGCGCTGGACGGCCTCCCGCTGGAGGTCTCCACCGGCGACGGCTGCACCTCGGTGGTGGCCGACCTGGTGGGAGACGAGGACGGCCCCACCGTGCTCCTGCGTGCCGACACCGACGCCCTGCCCATGACCGAGGACACCGACGTCGACTTCCGCTCCTCGGTCGACGGACGGGCCCACGCCTGCGGCCACGACGCCCACACGGCCATGCTGGTCGGGGCGGCCAAGGTCCTGTCGGCCCGTCGGGACGAGGTGAAGGGCCGGGTGCGGTTCATGTTCCAGCCCGGCGAGGAGGGCTTCGCCGGGGCGAAGGTGATGATCGACGAGGGGGTCCTCGACGGGGTCGACCGGGCCTTCGCCCTCCACGTCACCACCAACCAGCGGATCGGCGTCGCCTCGTCACGGCCGGGGCCGCTCCTGGCCGGCGACACGTCGCTCAGCGTGACCATCCGGGGCCGGGGCGGCCACGCCTCCGCGCCCTACCGGGCCACCGACCCCATCCCGGCCATGGCGGCCACCATCAGCGCCCTGCAGACCGCGGTGACCCGGGAGGTCGACGTCTTCAATCCGGCCGTGCTGACCGTCGCCCACGTGGTGGCGGGTACCACCACCAACGTGATCCCCGAGACGGCGTTCTTCGAGGGCACCATCCGCTGCGTGTCCGAGTCGGCCCGGGCGGTCCTCAAGGCCGCGGTGGAGCGGACGTGCCGGGGCGTGGCCGAGGCCCACGGTTGCACAGCCGAGGTGGAGATGGTCGACGGCTACCCGGTGACCATGAACGACCCCGGCGAGGACGCCCGCTTCGTCGAGGTGTGCCGGACCACCCTCGGTGACGACGCCCACCGGGTCCTGCCCGCCCCCACCATGGGCGGCGAGGACTTCTCCTATGTGCTGCAGCAGGTCCCCGGGATCATGGCCAACCTCGGCGTCTGCCCGATCGACGAACCCGACCCCCGGAAGGCACCGGGCCTGCACTCCAACCGGATGCGCCTCGAGGAGGCCGGGATGGTCCACGGGGTGGCCCTCCACGTCGGCATGGCCCTCCACGACGGTCCCGTCGCCGCCAGCTGACGCCCTCCCCCGTCACATGGCCTTCGACGTCCCGGACTTCGCCACGCTGATGGCACTGGAATCCCACGGACCCGACGTGTACGTGGGCGTCAGCCCCGAGTACCCGTGGGGCCGCGTCTACGGCGGCCAGGTCGTCGCCCAGGGACTCCGGGCCGCCCAGGCCACCGTCGACGCCGACCACCGCGTCCACTCGCTGCACGCCTACTTCATCCGCGGCGGGACCAGCGACGAGCCCATCCGCTACGAGGTGGACCGCATCCGCAACGGCCGGTCGTTCACCACCCGACGGGTGGTGGCCCGCCAGTCCGACGGGGCCATCCTGAACCTGGCCTGTTCGTTCCAGGTGGTCGAGGAGCAGGCCGACGTCCAGGAGGCGAGCCTGCCCGACGACGTGGGCGAGCCCGGTTCGGGGGCCGTCGAGGACTGGGACCTCCTGGGCCGTCGGGTGGCACGGATGGCCACCGGCCGTGCGGCCATCTGGTTGCGCGTGCTCGACGACCTCGGCGCCGACCCGGCGATGCAGGCCTGTGCACTGGCCTACACCTCGGACGACATCCCCACCAACGCGGTGGGGAGCACCCACCCCCGCATCGGCGAGGTCCGCGACGACTCGGTGACCACCTACGGCGACGTGTTCATCGGGGCCAGCCTCGACCACGCCATCTGGTTCCACCGACCGGTGCCGCCCGACCAGTGGCTGCTGCACGACCTCCGGTCGCACGGCTTGGCCAACGCCCGGGGCCTGGCCGTCGGCGAGGTGTTCGCCCCGTCCGGCGTGCACGTCGCCACCGTGGCCCAGGAGATCCTGATCCGCGAACGGACCCACTGACCGGGACCACGGAGCGGGGGGCCTCAGCCGAGGCCGGCCCGGATGGCGCTCCGCAGGAGGTCACGGATGTGGTCCTCGTCGCGGCGTTCGGTCATCCAGGCCACCAGGGAGGCCAGCCACGCCCCGCCGATGACCCGCGTGGCGTCGATCCTCTGCTCCATGTCGACCTCGTCGCCGATGGCCTCGAACAGGACCCGCCCGAAGATGACCTCCAGGCGGCCCACCGGTTCGATGCCCATCGGCTCGGGCATCACGAAGGCCTGGACGCAGGTACGGAGCCGTGTCGGATGGGCGAGGGAACGGTCCAGCAGCCCGAGGATGGTCGTCTCGGTCCGCTCGGCGGGCGTCCCACCGACGTGGCCCGAGGCCACCTGCTCGTCGACCAACCGCTCCATCCAGTCGGCCATGACCTCGAGGATGACCATGTTCTTGCTGGGGAAGTCGGCGTAGAGCGTCCCGAGGGCCACCCCGGCCCGGTCCTTCAGGTCCTGCATGCGGACGGCGTCGTAGCCCTGGTCGGCGAGTTCGGTG
>JAERSW010000012.1 GCA_016845305.1 Acidimicrobiales bacterium | reverse complement strand
GCCTCGTCCTTCTCGCGCTCGGCCCGCTCGAGCCGTGCCTCCAACCGCTTGCGCTCCACGACCAACCCCTGGTGGTGGAGGTACGCCCGACCGGTCCTCGGATCGGGGACATCCTCACCCGACGGGGCCGCAGCTGTCCCGGTGAATCCCATGGTGCGGTCGTCCCGCTCCCGGCCGACCGCCAGGCGCTCGTTGGCCTCGGCGTGGGCGTCGCACTCGGCCAGCCGCTCCTCCTCCCACGTCAGGGTCCGTTCGCGGTGGAGCCGTTCGGCCTCCCGCCGGGCCTGCTCGTAGCCAAGGGCACACTCCACGACGACCTCTTTGGGCGTCTGGTCGTCCACGGCTTCCTGGTCCTGATGGCTTCGGGGCATGCGTACCTCTGTTCGTCTGTCCGCCGGTCGGAGGTTCGCGCGCGCGGGCCATCGCGCGCGCGGATCCCCCAGACCTAGTCTCCGGCTGTGACATCGAGGACGAGCGATGACGACCTCCGGTCCCTGGCCACCGGCTGGGACCCCGACCCAGCCCGGTCGATGTCGCTCCACGCCGACGCCTACACCGATCCCCGCTGGGCCGACGTGGAGCGCGAGGCGATCTTCTCGAGGACCTGGCAGTGGGTCTGCCACGTCGAGAAGCTCCGGGACCCCGGCGCCTACGTCACCACCGCGGTGGCCGGTCGATCGGTCCTGGTGGTCCGCTCCGGCGGCGGCGACCTCCGGGCCTTCTCCAACGTCTGCCGCCATCGGGCCCACGAGCTGCTGTCCGGCGAGGGCGAGGTGCGACGCATCACCTGCCCGTACCACGCCTGGTCCTACGACCTCGACGGCGTGCTCGTCCGGGCTCCGCACACCGACCACCTGGTCGACTTCGACCCGTCGACCATCTGCCTCGATTCGGTGGGCGTCGAGGAGTTCGGCGGCTTCGTCTACGTCAACCTGGACCCGTCGGCGGAACCGCTGGCCGTCCGGGCCGGCGACCTGGCGGCCGAGATCGCCCACTGGGCCCCCGACGTGGCCGACCTGACCCTGGCGCACCGGCTGACCTACGAGATCGAGTCCGACTGGAAGAACGTCATCGACAACTTCCTCGAGTGCTACCACTGCCCGGTCGCCCATCGGGACTTCTGCACGCTGGTCGACATGGACACCTACGAGGTGACGACCCACGGCATCTGGTCCAGCCACATGGCCGAGGCCGGCCGGACCGCCAACACCGCCTACACCGTCGAGGGCGCCACCGTCACCGACCACGCCGTCTGGTGGCTGTGGCCCAACACCTGCCTGATGCGCTATCCGGGCCGCGGCAACTTCATCGTCATGCACGTCATCCCCGACGGACCCGGCCGGACCCGGGAGACGTACGACTTCTTCTTCGAGACCGCCGAGACGACCGAGGCCGAGGTGGAGGCCATCCGGTACGTGGACGACGTCCTCCAGGCCGAGGACATCGCGCTCGTGGAGAGCGTGCAGCGGGGCATGGCCACCCCGACGTTCCAGCAGGGCCGGATCGTCCACGACCCGTCGGGCTCGGGGAAGTCCGAGCACGCCGTCCACCACTTCCACGGCCTGCTCCTCGACGCCTACGGCGCCACTAGCCGGGACCTAGCCTGACGCCCGGCCCGAGGACTTCCGTCCCCGACATCGTCGGCCGGACTCAGCCCTTCGCCGCCTCGCACTTCTGGAGAAGGGCGTCGAAGATGACGTCGCCTCCACTCAGCAGCACCGAGTAGAGGCCGGTCTGGACGTTCCCGAACCCGAAGCTCCCGGCGTAGATCTTGTAGACGCCGGTCTCGCACAGCTGGACCGACACGAACGAGTTCGTTCCCACGTGGTCGTCGTTCGTAGCCACGATGGCTCCCAGCGGTCCGTGCACCTCCAGGTAGGTGTCAAAGTGGCTCGACGTCATCTGGATCTGGATCGACGTGCCAGCCGTGCCGAAGAAGATCCACTCGTCGGACACGCCCGGGTGCTTGAAGTCCTGGATCTGCTGGTTCGGGAGCAGCATCTCGACCGTCACGATGGTCGTGGTGGGAACGACGGTCGTCGTGGGCGGAACCGGGAGGAACGACAGGGCGATCTGCCGGTCGATCAACGCTTGGAGGTGTCGGTCGTAGGTCGACGGGCCGTACGTCCAGTCGGCGTCCATGCCCAGCACGATCTGGAGGACCTGGACCCGCTCGCTGGTCTCCCACCAGGCGTAGTCGTCGGTCAGCACCGCCTCCTCGTCGATCTCCGGAGCCGGCTCCTCGGCATCCGGGTCCACGGGCAGGGTCGGCTCCAAGGTCGTCGTGGTCGTCACGCTCGGCACCAGCGAGGTGGTGGTTCGCACCGGCTCGGTGGTGGTCGACGGCACCGTCGTGGGAACGGTCCCCGACGGCTCGGTGGTGGACGGCACCACCGTGGTCGCCGTCGACGTGGAGGGCGCGGCGTCCACCGTGGTGGACGGAGCGGTGTCCGGTGCCGAGGTCGCCGGAACCGTGGTCGGCACTACGACCACCTCGGGGTCGCTTCCGAACACCCCGGAGACCAGGGCGAGAACGACGCCGGTCAGGACCACCGACCCCGCCACCAGCACCCGGGTCCGCGTCTGGTGCCGCTCTCGTTCCTGCTTCTGACGCTCCTCGACCTCCTGGAGCTGCGTGGCCACCTTCTCACGGTCGGCTTCGGCGGACTCCAACTGCTCGAGGACCCGGGCCCGCTCGACCCGGGCCGTCTCCTGCTCGCGTTCGATCTGCTCGGCCGCCTTGCCGGCGGTCTCCCGCTCGCGTTCCTGCGACGCCTGCTCCGAGGCCTCGAGCTCCTCCTTCAGGCGCGCGATCTCCTCACGGCTCTCGCGGAGCTTCATGTGGAGGTAGTTGTTCTTGGCCATCAGCTGGTCGCCCCTCGGGGCGCGTCGGGAGGAGTCGGGAGGTCCATGCTGCCTGCTCGACGGAGCCGGCGCGTCCCGACGGCGTCCACCACCGTCGGGTCGGCCATTCTGGCGCCGCCTCGGACCATCACCACCACCCCATCGGGGCCAGCATGGTGGCGTTCCGCGGATCCGGGGTGGATCGACCCGCTCATCGGACCAGCACCCGCAGCACGTCGGACGGCTCGCCGTCACCGCGCGCGTTCACGTAGGTGACCCGGACCAGGTACTCCTCGCCCGACACCAGGCCTCCGATGCGGGCCGTGGTGGTCGCCGACCCCGCCTCGAACGACTGCCACCCGTCGATCCCGGCCTGCGCCAGGTCGACCCGGACCAGGGTGATCGGCGACCCGCCGTCCGATGGTCGCTGCCAACTGAACACCAGGCTCGACTCTTCCCCGACCACCATCAGACCGGTCGCCCGTCCGGGCACCGTGGCCGGGGTGGCCCCCACCGAGCGGGCCCTGCTGGTGCCGATGGCCGTCACCACCGCCACCCGGAAGCGGTACGCCGTCCCGTTCCGGAGCCCGTACACGGTCGTCCCGGTAGCCGTCCCGACCTCTCCCTCGACCCGATCCCAGGTCGACCCGTCCTCGGTCGAGTACTCGATCCGGTGGTCGACCACCGGCGAGCCGCCGTCGTGGGCCGTCGGCGTCCACGTGAGGGCCACCTCCCCGTCCCCGACGACGGCCGTCAGGCCGGTGACCGGATCGGGGCGGCCGACCACCGCGGTCACCACCTCCCCGGTCGGGCCCCGGCCCACGGCGGTGACCGCGGCGACCCGGAAGTCCTCGCTGGCGCCGTTGGGAAGGCCGGTGACCAGCGTCGCCGGGTCCGTCGACGTCTCGTCGACCACGACGACCCACCCGCCGTCCACCCGACGCTCCACCACGTAGCCGAGGACCGGGGATCCCCCGTCGTCGGTCGGCGCCGCCCAGGAGAGCCGCACCGTGCCGTCGCCGGTGACCACCACCAGGCCGGTGGGCGCGTCCGGCTGGCCGATCACCACCGTGACCGGTGCCGAGGCCGGCCCCGTTCCTCGTCCGTTGACCGCCATCACCCGAAAGTCGAGGGTCGACTCGTTGGCCAGGCCGGTCACCGTCAGACCGGCCCCGGTGGTCGTCCCGTCGTCGACGGTCGTCCACGTGACCCCGTCGGCCGAGTACTGGACCACGTGGTCGACCACCGGATCGTCGGCCGCCGAGTACGCCGCCTCCCACGACAGGACGGCCACCCCGTTGCCGCCCCGACCCTGCAGGCTCGTCGGGGCGGCCGGCGGCCCCACCGGGGACACGGTGACCTGCATCGGCCCCAGGCTCCGTCCCATGGCATCGACCGGCGTGACGTGGAACGTGTACGTCCGTCCGTTCACCAGCCCGTCCACCGTGTGGCTCGACCCGGCGAGGTCCTCCACGGTCCGCCACGGGTCGCCCACCCGAGCCTCGATCCAGTCCGCATGGCCGCTCACCCGGCTGGCCACGTTCGGATACGTGGGATCGGCACAGGCCCCGGACAGCCCGTAGGACGTCACGCCGACCACCCGCAGCATCCCCAGGTCCGCGGTGACCGGTCCGCCGCTGTCCCCGCCGCAGGCCCCGACGCCGGCCGGTCCCCCGACGCAGAGTTCGTCGCCGGAGCGGAAGCCCCGCCAGCTTCCGCAGTAGTCCTCGCCCGGCCCGCCCAGGACCCGTCCGGTCGACGCCTTCAGGGTCGTCTCGTACTGCTCGCTGTCGGCCGTCACCGCGCCCCAGCCCGACACCTCGACCGAGGTTCCGGCCACCGGGAGGTCGCCGTCCTCCTGCCAGGGGATCGGGGTGCCTTCGACATCGGCGGCCAACTCCACCAGGCCGACGTCGTGCAGGATCCGGTCGGCGTCGTACGCCTCGTGGACGTGGAGGGCCACCACCCCCATCCGGTCGTCGGCCACCACCTCGTCGAGGTCGGCCACGCCGGCCACCACCTCGACCTCGTCGATCGCCTTGTCGGCGATGCAGTGGGCGGCGGTCAGCACCCAACGGGGGGCGATCAGCGTGCCCCCGCAGTAGTGGGCCTGGAAGGCGTCGGGCTGGCCGACCCCCAGCAGGGCGACCACGTGGGTCCGGTCGCCGGCCGGGACCTTGTCGCCGCCCACGATGGTGGGCAGGCGGACGCCCGCCAGCCGGTGGGCCGATCGCAGCGCCCACACCGACGGGGGCACGGACATCGGACGACGCCCCGCCGTGGCACCCCGGATGACCGCGGTGCCCGACAGCACCCTGGTCTCGTCGAAGTAGACGAGGGAGTACGACGCCGCGTCGTCCGTGCCGCTCCAGGAGAGGTGGACGAGCCGATCTCCGGCGGTGGCGGCCAGGCCGTCGGCCTCGACCACCTCGACGGCGGCCATGGGCGCCGCCGAGGCGACCGTCGACCAGAGGCCCGAGCCGACCGCGTTGACCGCCCGGACCCGGAAGCGGTGGGCCACGCCGTTCCGCAGCCCGTCGACCGTCACCCCCCGGACCGAGCCCGCCACCTCGGTCGGGGTCCACGCGGCATCCCCGCCCCCCGCCGAGACCTCGAGGTGCTCGACCCGAAAGCCCGTGATGGGCGAGCCGCCGCTGACCGGGGCGGTCCACGAGACGTCCACCGCGGCGTCCCGGGCCTCGATCTCCAGGTCGAGAGGACGACCGGGGGGCAGGAGGTCCCCGTCGACCAGGCCCCACTCGCCCGTCGCTTCCACCTCGAGGATCCGGGCGCCGGTGGGAAGGCGGAGTCGGCTCACCCGGCCACCCCCGGCCGCGGCCACCTCCACGGGGGTGCCACCGTCGAAGCCGCGGACCCGGGCCACCATGGTCCCCGGTCCCACGTTCCGGTAGCGCAGGGCCTGCCCCCGGAGGTCCGTCGGGACGAGCAGTACGTCGTCGCCGGTCGCCAACGTGAAGCCGTCGACACCGACGTCGGGCCGTGACGCGATGGGCGCGAACGACAGCGTCCACTCGCCGTCGGCCACCACCTCCAGTGCGGCCATCGAGCCGGGATCGTCCACCAGGACCCGTCCGGAGGCGGTGCCCGTCCGGTCCACCACGACCTCCACCTCCTCGCCGGACAGGTCCCGGGCCATCACCCGGAACGACCCGGCTCCGGCGTGGGAGTACGCGACGACGCGGTGGTCGTCCGGCGGAGGCTCGTCCAGGAGCACCGTCCGATCGCCGTTTCCGGACGCCTCCGGCGAGTTCGTCCCCGCCGGAGGAACCACGTCGGCCAGCGGGAGGCGCTCGGCCTCCGTCCCGTTCCGACCGGCCTCCAGGCCGGCGAAGAAGGCCAGGATCGTCGCCCCGAAGGACTGCGCCTGCTCGCGGCTGACGCAGTAGTGGTCGACCACCCGGTCCAGCACGGCGAGGTCGGTCCCCGCCCACGTGGTGGCGAAGCGGTGCGGTCCGTAGGGATCGAGTTGGGCATCCAGGCCGAGGTCGCACTCGGGCTCGGTCCGTCCGGAGATCTGCAGGATGAAGTCGACGACCCCGACGCCGACCTTCTGGAGCTCGGCCGGCGTGTCGTAGCCGAGGTGGTCGGTGGCCCACTGCAGGTCCACCAGGTCGGCCTCGGCGTACCCGGTCCCCACGACGTCGGCCCGGGCCGGGTCGACGCCCAGACCGAAGAGGACGGCCGACGCCGCCATGAGGACCAGTAGCGCGAACCGGAGTCGGCGGACGGCCGGCGCCGCGTCCCTCACGGGGAGGCGTCCCTCACGGGGAGGCCTCACGGAGAGGCGGGTCGGTGGCTGCACCGGACCTCCCGTCTGCTCGTCACCGGCGAGACCCACCCTAGGCTCCGGCCATGTCCACCGACCCGGCAGCCGAGGCGTCCCGGACCGGGGGTTCCGACGGTCCTCCCCCGGCCGACCCGGCGGACGTGGCGTTCGCCGTGGAGATCGCCCGGGAGGCCGGTGCGCTGACCCTGGAGCTCTTCCGGAACCCCGGCCTCCACGTGGAGGGAAAGGACGACGGGACGCCGGTCACCGCAGCCGACCGGGGCGCCGAGCGACTCCTCCGGGAGCGGATCTCGGCCGCCCACCCCGGTGACGCCGTGATCGGCGAGGAGGAGGCCGACACCGACGGCACCACGGGCCGGACATGGATCCTCGATCCGATCGACGGCACCCAGTCGTTCGTCCACGGCGTACCGCTCTACGCCAACCTGGTCGCCCTCGAGGACGAGCACGGTCCCGCCGTCGGGGTCATCAACGTCCCCGGCCTCGACGAGTGCGTGTGGGCCGGGAGGGGCCTCGGCTGCTTCGTGGACGGCGAGCCGACCCGCGTCTCGGACCGGACCGACCTCCACGGCGCGTGCATCGTGACCAGCGGGGTCGACTACTGGCCGTCCGCCGACCGCCTCGACGCCTTCGTGGGACGGGGTGCCGTGATCCGGACGTGGGGCGACGCCTACGGATACGTCCTGGTGGCCACGGGTCGGGCCGATGCCATGGTCGATCCGATCGTGAACCGGTGGGACGTGGCCCCGATGCTGACCATCCTCCCCGAGGCGGGCGGCGTGTTCACCGACCTGTCGGGCCGGGTCACCGCCGAGGGTGGCGATGCCCTGGCCACCAACGCCGCCCTGGCCGGCCAGGTCCTGGACCTCGTCGGTCGCTGACCCGTCGGAGCACCCTCCCCATCGGACCCGCCCCATCGGGGAGCCAACCGTCAGCTGAGGGCCCGCTCCCCTTCGAACACCTGCGCCTCGAGGCCCCGCCCGGCCAGGTCGTGCAGGAAGCCCACCGGCTCGACCATCTCGCCGAGCCCGGCCATGCCCCGCACCAGGTGGCGGCCGGACAGGATCCACTCGACGGTGGTGGCCGCCACGGTCGCCGCGGCGACCGCAGGCCGTTCCGTCGCCCCCAGCACGGCGACGTCGCTGGCATCCCCCCGTCGACCCCGGACCTCCACCCGGATCGCACCCGTCCCGCCCTCGGTGTGGGGCGGCGAGAGCATGGGCAGGGGGGCGGTGAGCCGGTCGCGCCGGGTCGCCGCCATCCGGGCCGTGATCCGCTCCACCTCGGGCAGGGCGTGGTGCAACAGGACCGGGTCGGGTAGGGCCGCCCGGTAGCAGTCCCGCGGCCCCACGGGATCGGGGAACCAGAACAGATCCCGTCCCGATCCCCCGGGACGACGGACCCAGCTCCCACCGTCACCACCCTTCCAGTCGCCGCCCCGCCAGTCATAGGAGCGGCGGCTGAGGGCCCGGTGGTGGACCAGGGCGCAGGCCGGCCCACCGGTCCCGGCCTTGGCCACGTGGACCTCGTCCACCTCGTCGAACCAGGACGCGGCGTGCACGGCCAGGACGCACGAGAGGCCCGGACCGAAGCCGGCTCCCACGGCGACCGGGACGCCAGCCCGTTCCGCGTCGTCGGCGAGGCGCAGGACGGCGACCGTCTCGGCCAGGCCGTCGCCGACGAGCACGGCGGGACGACCGGCCTCGATGGCGGCCGCGGTGGCCTCGACCTGGGTCCCCCGGGGCGACGCCACCACCACCAGGTCGGCCTCGAGGCCTCCGGGGAACGGGGCGTGTTCGACCACCACCCGTGATCCCAGGGCCCGCGACGCCCCGGCCAGGCGATCGGGCTCCACGTCGCGCAGCACGATCCGGTCGACGGCGTCCGACGACAGGAGCCGACGGGCCACGCGGGCGCCCACGGCGCCCGCCCCGAGGACGGCGACGCAGGTCACGGGCCGAACACGTCCGGCTTCATCGTCGTTCCGGGCCGGCGAGCGGACGCCAGCCACCGGATCGGCGGGGAATGCCCTCGCCACCGCGGATCCGCAGGGCGGCCGCCACGGCGGCGGCCACGCCCACCGCGGCCAGGGCTCGTCGGATGGCGTGCATGGACGTGGGGCTAGCTGGAATCGAACCAGCGACCTCACCCTTATCAGGGGTGCGCTCTAACCGACTGAGCTATAGCCCCGGAGCCTCGGAAACGGTATCGGCGCCGGGAGAGGCCTCACTACTCGTCGATGGGCCCGTCGGCCGACCAGCGTCGGGCGACACGACGACGTCTCCCCGTCGGAGCCGCCGCTGGCGGACCGCCGTCTCCTCCTCGACCATGGTGAAGCGCACGCCGCCGGTCAGGTCGCTGATCAGGTTGAACAGCACGACCAGGACCACGGTGACCCCGATGCCTCCCACCACCAGCACCAGGCCACCGAGGACGAAGATCCGGAAGATCTGGGCGGTGTCGAACTCGAACGTCTCGAGGGCGAACAGCTCCTCGATGAACGACTCCACCTTGCCGATGGTCCCCGCCTCGTCGGCCGCGCTCCACAGCATCCGGGTGGCGATGACCAGCAGGCCCCAGACGCACAGGTAGAAGACCAGGCTGACCTTCAGGACCGACCACGGCTCGATGTGGCGAACCAGGCGACGGACCCGGCGGACGCGGTAGCCGCTCGCCGGTGCGGGAGACCCGGATGGTCGGGGTGCGGCGACGCGAGGGCCGGCCGGCCGTCGCGGACGGGGGATCCGACGTCGATCGCCCCGGAAGACCGGCATGGCCTCCAGGCCCGACGACGGGTCCTCCCACGGGTCATCGGCCTCCTCGTCGGGGGCCCCGTCCCCGTCGGCCTCCCCCTCCCGGGCGCCACGATCCTCCGGCTCGCCGGTGGCCCGGGCCAGGAGGTCCGCCGACGAGAGCATCGTCGGTTCCGACTCCTCGACCAGCCCCACGTCGTCCGGCCCGGCATCGTCCGACTCGACGGCATCCGGCTCGACGTCGTCCGGGACGTCGGGACGCGGGTCGTCGATCTCGTCAGGGGCCACGGGCCGGGAGTCTACGGGTCCACCTTCCCGCCGATCGGGCGCGCCAGCGCCGTGGCACGGGCGGTGGCCCTGGCCCGTCCGACCCGGACCGTCACCTCCACCGCCCCCTCCACGTCCCGGAAGCCCATCAGGACCCCGCCGTTCCGCCGTGCCAAGTCGATGGCGACCTGCCGGGACCGGTCAGGCCCCTCCACCCGGTGCACCGCCGCGGCCAGGGCCGCCGCATCGGCCGCCGTCCGGGCCCGGGCCCGGTCCACCACCACCTCGGCCACCTCGCCCACCAACCACGCCGATGTCCCGGCGATCACCAGCAGCAGGACCACCAGCGGCAGGACCTGCCCCCGGTCGTCCCGGAGACCACCACGTCGACCCGTCTCCACCATCGCCCCTCGCCGTCATCCGTCCGCGGACGGTTCGTCACGGGGCCGTGGGCCCGAATCGGGGGAGGTGTCGGAGAAGCAGGCGGGGACGAGCTCCCCGTCGATCAGCCGTCGACGGTGGCGTCCTCGACCTGCTCGACCTCGTCGCCGTCGTCGAGCTCGTCGCGGGGTGCCGGGGAGACGGCCACCACCTCCCGGTCGTCGCCGGGCGACATCACCCGAACCCCGGTGGCGTCCCGTCCCTGGACGGAGATGTCCGACGCCGGCATCCGGATGATCATCCCGGCCGTCGTCACCGCGAACAGGTCGTCGTCCTCGGAGACCACCAGAGCTCCGGCCACCCGGCCGCGGTCGTCGGTCGTCCGGATGCCGCGGACGCCGAGCCCGGCCCGGCCCTTGGTGGTGAACTCGTCCAGCGCCGTCCGCTTGCCGAAGCCCTCGGTGGTGAGGTGCAGGATCATGGCGTCGTCGCGGGCCACGCAACAGGACACCAGCTCGTCACCGGCGCGGAACCGCATGCCCCGAACCCCGGCGGCGTTGCGACCCATCGGCCGCACGTCGTCCTCGGAGATCCGCAGGGTCTGGCCGGTCCGCGACACCAGGAACAGGTCGTCGGAGCCGTTGGTGGCCACCACGGCCACCAGCTCGTCGCCGTCGTTGAGCCCCACAGCGATCAGGCCGGCCTTCAGCGACGAGTCGTAGGCCGTGAACAGCGTCTTCTTGACCCGACCGCTCCGGGTGGCGAAGAACAGGAACCGGTTGGACTCGTAGTCGCGGGTGTCGATGACCGCCTGGATGCGCTCCTCGGGCTGCAGGGGCAACAGGTTCACGATCGACGTGCCCCGTGCGGTACGCGACGCCGTCGGGACCTCGTGGGCCTTGAGCCGGTACACCTTCCCCCGGTTCGAGAAGAACAGCAGGTAGGCGTGCGCCGTGGTGTGGATCAGGTGGGCCACGGCGTCCTCGTCCTTGAGCTTGGCGCCGGTCACCCCCTTGCCGCCCCGCCCCTGGGTCCGGAACTCGCCGGTGGACATCGTCTTGACGTAGCCCGAGGTGCTCATGGCGAACACGAGCTCCTCGTCGTCGATGAGGTCCTCGATGTCGAGCTCGCCGGGGTCGTGGACCAGCTCGCTGCGGCGAGGCGTGGCGTACTTCTCGCGCACCGCGGCCAGCTCGTCCTTGATGACGGCCCGCAGGCGACCCTCGTCGGCCAGGATGGCCTCCAGCTCGGCGATGGTGGTTCGCAGCTCCACCATCCGCTCCTCGAGGTTGGCCCGGCCCAGGCGGGTCAGGCGGGCCAGCTGCATGTCGAGGATGTGGTTGGCCTGGACCTCGGAGAACCCGAAGTCGTCGGCCATGAGGCCCTCCCGGGCGGTGGCCCGGTCCTCGGAGCCCCGGATGAGGGCGATGATGTCGTCGATCCGGTCGAGCGCCTTGAGCAGGCCCTCGGTGATGTGGGCCTCGTCGCGGGCCTTGGCCAGCCGGTACTCGCTGCGACGCCGGACCACCTCGACCTGGTGGTCCACGTAGGCCACCAGCAGGTCGCGCAGGTTCAGCGTCCGGGGGACGCCGTCGACCAGGGCGACGGTGTTGACCGAGAAGGTGGTCTGCAACGGGGTGCGCTTGAACAGGTTGTTCAGGATGACCAGCGCCGGTGCGTCCCGCTTCAGCGTGATGACGATCCGGGTCTGTCCCTGGGCCGACTCGTCGTTGACGTCGGCGATGCCGTCGATCTCGCGGGCGTCGACCAGGTCGCGGATCTTGGACATGATCAGGTTGGGGCTGGCCTGGTACGGCAGCTCGGTGACCACGATCCGGCTGGAACGCGGCCCCTCCTCGATGTCGGTCCGGGCCCGCATCCGGACCTGGCCGCGACCCGTCCGGTACGCCTCGTGGATCCCCGCCCGGCCGAGGATCAGGGCGCCGGTCGGGAAGTCGGGCGCCGGCAGGTGGACCATCAGGTCGTCCGGGGTGGCGTCCGGGTGGTCGATCAGGTGGATGGTGGCGTCGACCACCTCACCCAGGTTGTGGGTGGGGATGTTGGTGGCCATGCCGACGGCGATGCCCTGGCTGCCGTTGACCAGCAGGTTCGGGAACCGGGCCGGCAGCACCTCGGGTTCGCTGAACTCACCGGAGTAGTTGTCGACGAAGTCGACGGTGTCCTCGTCGATGCCGTCCAGCAGCTCGAGGGCCAGCGGGTCGAGGCGGCACTCGGTGTAGCGGGCGGCGGCCGGAGCGTCGTCGGGCGAGTACCCGAAGTTGCCCTTGGGGTGCACGAGCGGGTTCCGCAGGCTGAAGTCCTGGCCCATGCGCACCAGGGCGTCGTAGATGGCCTGGTCGCCGTGGGGGTGGTACTTGCCCATGACCTCGCCGGTCACCCGGGCGCACTTCATGGTCGGCCGGTCCGGACGGGCCCCGAGGTCGAACATGCCCCACAGGATCCGCCGGTGCACCGGCTTGAGGCCGTCGCGGGCGTCCGGCAGGGCGCGGGACACGATGACGGACATGGCGTAGTCCAGGAAGGACTGCTCCATCTCCTCCTGGATCTCGATGGGCTGGATCGAGCCGAGGATGCCGGCCCCGTCGTCCTGCGGGACGTCCGTTCCCCCGGCCATCAGATGTCCAGGAACCGCACGTCGTGGGCGTTGGTCTGGATGAACCGCTTCCGGCTCTCCACGTCCTCCCCCATCAGCGTCGAGAAGACCTCGTCCGCGATGGCCAGCATCTCGACGGACACCTGCAGCAGGCTCCGGCGGGCCGGGTCCATCGTCGTCTCCTTGAGCTCGTCGAAGTCCATCTCGCCGAGGCCCTTGAGGCGTTGGAACTCCTTCTTGTGGGACGGGTGCTCGTCCATGAAGGCGTCCTTGGCGTGGTCGTCCTTCAGGTACACCTTCTCCCGCCCGACGATGGTGGAGTACAGCGGCGGTTGGGCGATGTAGACGTGGCCGGCCTCCACGAGGGCCCGCATCTGCCGGAAGAAGAACGTGAGTAGCAGGGTCCGGATGTGGCTGCCGTCCACGTCGGCGTCGCACAGCAGGATCACCTTGTGGTAGCGGATCCGCTCCACGTCGAAGTCATCGCCGAACCCCGCTCCGATGGCCTGGATGAGCGTCTGGACCTCGGCGTTCTTGAGCATCCGGTCGGACCGGGCCCGTTCGACGTTCAGGATCTTCCCCCGGATGGGGAGGATGGCCATGGTGTGCGGGTCCCGGGCCTGGACGGCCGAGCCGCCGGCCGAGTCGCCCTCCACGATGAACAGCTCGGACTCACGAGGGTCCTTCGAGGCGCAGTCCTTGAGCTTGTCGGGCATGCCAGCGCCGTCGAGGGCCGACTTGCGGCGGGCCGAGCGGCGGGCGTCCTGGGCGGCGATGCGGGCCCGCTGGGCATTGACCGCCTTCTGGACGACCCGCTTGGCCTCCGAGGGGTGCTCCTCGAGCCAGTCGGCCAGGCGGTCGTTGGTGGTGCGCTGGACGAGCGACCGGGTCTCGACGTTGCCCAGCTTCGACTTGGTCTGGCCCTCGAACTGGGGCTCGGCCAGGCGCACGCTGATGATGGCCGTCAGGCCCTCCCGGATGTCCTCGCCCTGGAGGTTGTCGTCGTTGTCCCGGAGCAGGCCCCGCTTCTTGGCGTACCGGTTCATGACCGCGGTCAGTGCACTGCGGAAGCCCTCCTCGTGCATGCCGCCCTCGAGGGTGTTGATGCCGTTGGCGAACGAGTGGAGGCCGTCGGAGTTGAAGCCGGTGTTCCACTGGAAGGCGATCTCGACCTCCTGGCCGTCCTCGGTGCCCTCCAGGTACCCGACTTCGCTGAACAGCGACTCCTTGGAGGCGTTCACGTGGGCCACGAAGTCGCGGATGCCGCCCTCGTAGCAGAAGTCGACCTCGTCGTGGCGTTCGTCGGCCCGCTCGTCGCGCAGGCGGATGCGCAGGCCCCGGTTGAGGAACGCCATCATCTGGAACCGCTCGGCCAGCGTCTGGAACCGGAAGCGGGTCTCGTCGAAGATCGTCCCGTCGGGCCAGAAGCGGACGGTCGTTCCGGTCCGGCCGTCGGGGGCGTCGCCAGTCTCGGCCAGACGGGTCTCGAGACGGCCACCGTCCACGAAGTCCATGTAGTGGCGTCGCCCCTCCCGGTCGATCTCGACCTGGACCCTCGACGACAGCGCGTTGACCACCGAGATGCCGACGCCGTGGAGGCCTCCGGACACCTTGTAGCCCTCCCCGCCGAACTTGCCGCCGGCGTGGAGCACGGTGAGGACCACCTCGGCGGCCGTCAGCTCCTCGTACTGGTGGTGGAGGTCGACGGGGATGCCCCGCCCGTCGTCGGAGACCTCGCAGGACCCGTCGTCGTGCAGGGTGACCTCGATGGTCGTGCAGTGGCCGGCCATGGCCTCGTCGACGGAATTGTCGACGACCTCCCAGACGAGGTGGTGGAGGCCGGTCGGACCCGTCGATCCGATGTACATGCCGGGCCGCTTCCGGACCGCTTCGAGGCCCTCCAGGACCGTGATGTCGGCCGCCCCGTAGGACGTCTCGGTGCTGGTCATCGGATGCCCTCCGGAAGGGTCGTCGCCGGGAAGGGAAGCCCGCTCCGATGAGGTGCCGATTGGGCGGAAAACCGCTGGTCAGAGGGCATCTTCACGGTCCACCCAGCCTACCAGCGGAGGGTGCCGTGACCACGGATGTCAGGGCCGGTTCCGGGGCTCCACCCGCACCTTGACCGCGGTGATCGTGCCCGGTCCGACGAGGGCGTCGAGCCGCTCCAGGAGACGGGCCTCGAGCCAGGCCACCTGGCTGGCCCAGGCCGGGTCGTCGACCCCGACCACCAGCTCCGAACCACGGACCGCCACGGCCCGGACGTGGGCGGCCAGCTCCTCGCCCACCACCTCCGGCCACCGTTCGACAACCAGGGTCGTGCTGTCGATGTCCGGCGCTCCGAGGCCGGCCAGCAGCCGCTCGAGGGTCCGCCGGAGGGGCACCGGCCCCGTCGGCCGGTTCACGTGCCGGCTCCCGCTCCGACGCCGGTTCCGGGGCCTGCCCCGAGGCCGGCGAGGTCCATCACGGCGTCGAACCGCACCTCGTCCGGGAGGACCGACGCGGCGGTCACCACCACCTGGGCATCCGGAACCAGCGAGACCAGTGCCCGGGTGCGTTCCCGGTCCAGTTCGGAGAACACGTCGTCGAGGAGGACCACCGGGGTGCTCCCCGTCCGTTCGGCCACCAGGCGGTGCCCGGCCAACCGGAGGGCCAGGGCCGATGACCGCTGCTCGCCCTGCGAGGCGTGCGTCCGTGCCGGCAGGCCGTCCAGGGTGAGGCGCACGTCGTCGCGTTGGGGCCCGACGGTGGTCATCCCCCGACGCAGGTCGTCGTCCCGGACGCGGTGCAGGGCCGCGGCGAGGCCCTCGGTGGCCCATTCGGCCACCAGGGTTGCGGTCAGCGTGCTCCGTCCGTCGGTGAGCCGGTCGGAGACCGCCGCGGCAAGGGGCTCGAGGGCGGCCAGGGCCTCCGTTCGGGCCGCGGCCAGGGCCTCGCCGGCTTCCACCAACTTGGCGTCCCACACGTCGAGGGTCGCCGCCACGTCGTCGGTCAGCCGTCCCCGGGCCTGCTTGAGGAGGGCGTTGCGCTGGCGGAGGACCCGCTCGACCTCGGCCCGCAGCCCGTGGTTCCGTGGGTGGAGGTCGACCAGGAGGTCGTCGATCCACGTCCTTCGTTCCCCCGGCGATCCCTTGACCAGGGCGAGGTCGTCGGGGGCGAACACCGTGGTCCGGAAGTGGCCGAGGAGGTCCCGGAGCCGGGTCACCCGCTGGCGGTTCACCTGGATCCGATTCCGGCCGGTGGGTGAGAGCTCGGCCTCGAGGAGGATCGGCCTTCCACCGTCGTCCACCTCGGCCCGGACCACGGCCCGCTCGGCGCCCTGGCGGACCAGGGCCTCGGTCGGTGCTCCCCGGAATGACGACCCGCGGGACAACCAGGCCACGGCCTCCAACAGGTTGGTCTTCCCCCAGCCGTTGGGCCCCAGCAGGAGGGTCACTCCCGGGTCGAGGGCCAGGTCGACCTCGCGGTGGTTGCGGTAGTCGGTCAGCCAGAGGCGGGTGATGGTCACGGTCGGTCCCGGTGGTCGACCTCCGGAGAGGCTCCCGTCGGTCGCCGGATCAGGACACCCGGACCGGCATCAGCAGGTACAGGAACTGCTCGTCGCCGATGGAACGGAGCACGGCCGGCCGACTGGCCTCGCTGGTCTCCAGGCGGACCTCGTCGCCCGGGCTGACCTCCAGGCCGTCGAGCAGGAACTGGGGGTTGAAGGCCACGGTCAGGTCCTCGCCGGTGTACTCGGCGTCCACGGTCTCCCGGGCCTGTCCCACGTCCTGGGTGATGGCCACCAACTCGAGGCCGTCGGACGACATGGCCAGACGCACCGGCGTCGCCTCCTGGGCGAGGATCCTCACCCGGCGGACCGCCTCCTGGAGGGCGACGCGGTCCACGACCAGCGCGTTGGGGTGGTCGTCGGGGATCAGACCGCCGTAGTTCGGGAACTCGCCCTCGATGAGCCGGGTCTCCACCTGGACGTCGCCCACCTCGAACACGGCGTCCCGCTCGCCGAGCCGGATGGTGAGCTCGTCGGCGTCACCGAGGATCTTTCCGACCATCTGGAGAGCCCGGGAGGGCACGAGGACGGTCTGGTCCCGACCGAGGACCGAGGTCCCCGGCAGGTCGCGGACGGCCAGCCGGTACGAATCGGTGGCCACCAGGCGGAGCCCGTCGGCCTCGGCGGCCATGAGCACGCCGGTCAGGACCTGACGGGCGTCGTCCATGCTGGCCGCCAGGGTCACCTGTTCGAGCGCGTCGGCCACCGAGCCGGCGTCGAGGGTGACCGATTCCCCGCCGGGCACCTCGAACTTCGGGTAGTCCTCGGCCGACATGACCCGCAGGCTGAAGTCGGACCGACCGGAGACGAGGTTGGCCCCGTCGTCGGTCACCGAGACCTCTACCTGGCCGCTGTCCAGGGCTCGCACGATCTCGGCGGCCAGCTGGGCGGACAGGACGACGGACCCGTCCACGTCACCGCCGACCTCGGCGGTGACCCGCACGGTGAGGTCCATGTCACTGCCCACCACGGTCAGGCGGTTCCCCTCGACCGTGAGGTGGAGCCCCGAGAGGACCTGGAGGGTTCCGCCCCGACCGGCCACGGCCCGACGGGCGATGGAGAAGGCGTGGTCGAGGACATCTCGCTCGCAACGGAACTTCACAGGGCGGTCACTTTCGACATGTCGTTCTTCTCATCAGGTCGTAGCAGCAATAGGTGCTGTGGATTGTGGAGTATCGCCCATCCTCGCAGGTCAGGGTGACGATGCCCGTCCCATCGTCGTCCCCGCGCGTCCACAGGGAGGCGGAGGGGGAGACGGCGGGGTGGGGATGGTCGAGCGGTCGTCCCCGAGTGGTCCACAGGACGGTCCCGTGGTTCGGGAACGTGGTCCACCGTCGCGTCCACAGCCCGTTCGGGATCCAGGGTGCCGTCGGTCAGTCGCCGGACCGGATGGAGGAGACGAGGCTCGAGACCTGGTCGTAGATCTCCCGCCGTTCCGGCATGAGCTTGGTGATCTTGTCGACGGCGTGGATGACCGTGGTGTGGTCCCGTCCTCCGAACTCCCGGCCGATGGCGGGATAGCTCAGGTCGGTGAGCTCCCGGAAGACGTACATCGACACCTGGCGGGCGGTGACCAGCGGGCGCCGGCGGCTGGCACCCACGAGGTCGTCCCGGGTGAAGCCGTAGAACTGCGAGGTCCGGTCGAGGATCAGGTCCGGGGTGATGACCAGTGGTGCCGCGTTGGTGATCAGGTCATCGAGCACGGTGACGGCCAGGTCGAGGGTGCACGGCACCTGGTTCAGGCTGGAGAAGGCGATCACCCGGGTGAGGGCACCCTCCAGCTCGCGGATGTTCTCGGCGATGTTCTCGGCGATGAAGAGCAGGACGTCGTCGGGGATGGGTGCGCTGGGCTTGGCCCGCTCGACCTTCATGCGGAGGATGGCCAGGCGGGTCTCGACGTCCGGAGGCTGGATGTGGGTGACCAGGCCCATCTTGAACCGGCTCCGGAGGCGGTCCTCCAGGGTCGGGATGGAGTCCGGGGAGCGGTCGCTGGTCAGGACGATCTGGCCACCATCCTCCTGGATGGAGTTGAACGTGTGGAAGAACTCCTCCTGGAGGCCCTCCTTGCCTTCCATGAACTGGATGTCGTCCACGAGGAGGAGGTCGTTGCGACGGTACCGATCCTTGAACTCGTGGAGCTGCTTGTTCTTGATGGCCTCGACGAAGCGGTTCATGAACGTCTCGCTGGAGACGTAGCGGACCTGCTGGGTCGGGTAGTGGTTGGTGACGTAGTTCCCGACGGCCTGGAGGAGGTGGGTCTTGCCCAGGCCGGCGTCGCCGTAGATGAACAGCGGGTTGTACACCCGGCCGGGCGTCTCGGCCACGGCGAGCGAGGCGGCGTGGGCGAAGCGGTTGGACTGGCCGATGACGAAGTCGTCGAAGGTGAGGCGGCCGGCCAGGGGGATGTCGCTGGCCGGAACGGGCCGGGCTGCCGTGCCCAGTGGTCCTGCTCCCAATGGCTCTGCTCCCAGGACTCCCGTCCCCGGAGACGGGGTCGCCGGTTCGACGGGCATCGTCTCGGCCACCGACCCCGAGGTGGGAAGGGTCGTTCCCACGGGGGCGGTCGCCCCGTGGAGGACGGACAGGGAGGCCACGTCGTCGTCGACCGGGTCCGGGTCCTGGCGGACCACGATGTTGAGGGTGAGCTGGTCGTCGCTGACCTCGGCGATGGCGTGGTGGACCACGTCGTGGTAGCGGCCCTCGATGCGGTCCAGGGTGACCACGCTCGGAACCGAGATGGTCAGGGTCTCCTCGTCGGCCGACACCGGCTCCGCCGAGCTGAACGTCATCTGCCAGATGACGTCCGAGACCTTCTCCTGGATCGCCGCGGCACAGGCGTCCCACAACACCGTCGCATCCGCCATCGTCCTACCTCCGTTCGGGTTTTCCACAGGTGTGGAATCACCTGTGGAGCGATCGCCGGAACGCGGAAAACGGCCGTTGGAGGCCCACTCCGCCCTCTCGGTGGGCGGGGCAACGTAGCAGCCTGTGGATGACGGCGCGCAAGGCCGAAAAGGGGGTCGCGTCGCGCCTGCTCACCCTCTCATTCGCGCGGTCCGCGCGCACGTCGACCGCGGCGTCCGGATCGACGTCGGGACGAGGTGGAACGTTCCTGGAGGCGGTGGAGAGCCTGTGGAAACTGTGGACGACCGGAGGTCGGGAGCTCGGATGGCCTGGTGGCTGGTCGGTCGGTCGTCTCCGACGGTTGGCGCGGCTCCCGTGGTGGCCGTAGCCTGAGGGCCGGGTTTCCGTCCGTCGACGCCCTCCAGGGGCGAGGACGGAGGGAGCCTCCGGGTCGGCGGTGACGTCGATCCCACCGTCGCAGAGGACGGTGGCCGGCGAGCATCGCGACGAGCGAACGGGTCGGCGTGAACCCACGAAATCGACGACACCCCGGGCGCTCCCCTTCCTGATGACGCCAGGGTGGTCGAGAGGAGTCCTTCGATGAAGCGTACGTACCAGCCGAACACCAGGAAGCGGGCCCGCAAGCACGGCTTCCGCAAGCGGATGCAGACCCGTGCCGGCCGGGCCATCATCTCCGCCCGTCGGCAGAAGGGCCGGGCCCGCCTGTCGGCTTGATCGGCCGACTTCGACTCCGCGACGACTTCCGGCGCCTGCGTCGGGAGGGACGGACGGTCCGAAGGGGCCCACTCCGCCTGGTCCATCGTGCGACCGGCTCCGGGACGAGGGTCGCCTACGCGATCCCCCGAACGGTCGGCCCGGCGGTGGTCCGCAACCGGATCCGTCGCCGACTCCGGTCGATCCTCGTCGAGAGGGATCGCCGGCACGGTGGAGTACCCACGGGGGACTACCTCGTCCGGGTCTCGCCGGGAGCGGCGACATCGTCGTATGCGGAGTTGGAGTCCCTGGTCGGCGAGGCGTTGGACGCTCTCGCCGATCGGACGTCGGACCGACCCGTCGATCCTCCCCTGTCATGACGAAAACCCCCTCTGACCTCGGTCTTCTCGCCCGCATCCTGCTCCGGTGCGTGCGTGGCTACCAGCGCGTCGCCGATGGTCGGCCCACGCCGTGCCGGTACGTGCCGACGTGTTCGAACTACGCCCTCGACGCCGTCGAGGGACATGGCGCGGTCCGGGGAGCGGTGCTCGTCGTCCGTCGCCTGGCCCGCTGCCATCCGTGGGGTGGCCAGGGGTGGGACCCGGTTCCCCACCGAACCCCGTCCGCCCGTCCCCGACCCGTCCTGAACGCCGACGCCGTCCACGAGTAGGAACCCATGTTCGACCTGATCGCCTCCGTTCTGTCCTGGTTCTACGACCTGGTTCCCAGCTTCGGCGTGGCCATCATCATGCTCACCCTCGTGGTGATGGTGATCGTCACGCCACTGACCCTCAAGGGGACGCGGTCGATGATCAAGATGCAGCACCTCCAGCCGGAGATGAAGAAGATCCAGAACCGGCACAAGGGCGACCGGGAGACCATGAACCGGGAGATGATGGCCTTCTACCAGGCCAACAACATCAACCCGATGGGCGGATGCCTGCCGTTGCTGATCCAGGCCCCGGTGTTCATGGTCCTCTACAACGTGCTGCGGGGCATGACCCGGCGGCTGTCGGACCTCGGCGATGGTGCCGGTTGGGTGGCCGGTCGCCTCGGTGGTGGCGAGGAGGGCGTGCTCACCGGTGCCGGCGATGCGCCACAGGTCTTCTACCCGGCCTACGTGGACGAGGGGACGGCGCTCTTCCGGGACCTGGCCTCGGAGACCGAGATGCTGTTCCTCGGCTTCGACCTGTCGCGGACGGCCAGTCGGGCCCTGTCGGCGAGCATCGCCGAGGCCCTCCCCTACCTGTTCCTGCTGCTGGTGGTGTTCGTCAGCTCCTGGTACCAGCAGCGCCAGATCCGGGGCCGGAACCCCGACGCGACGATCAATCCGCAGCAGCAGATGATCATGAAGGTGATGCCGTTCTTCCTGCCGGTCATCTCCTTCAGCCTGGATGCCGCCCTCGTCCTGTACTTCGTGGTGTCGAACCTGTACCGGATCGGCCAGCAGGCCTACATCACCCGCACCCTGTACGGCCCGGGTCGCGATCAGCCGGCCGTGGTCATCCCCGAGCGGGCCGAGGTCGCCAAGGACGGGAAGAACAAGGGAAGCGGGAAGAACAAGGGGGGCGGGAACGCGTCCTCCGGGAACCCGTCCTCCAGGAATAAAGCCAAGGGTGGGTCCGGGGGGACGCCGTCGGGGGGGACGTCGGGCCAGTCGGACGGCCGGAGCTCGAGTGGATCGACCAGGGCCGGTCGGACCACGGCGGGCGCAAATAGTAATCGTTCTCAAAAGATCGACGAGGAGGCACCCGACCAGGGTGGATCCGGGACCCGAGGCTCGAAGGGCTCGAGGAACCGGAAGGCAACGAAGCCTGCCTCCCCGGCGAAGAAGAAGGCGGGTCGTCGTGGACGCAGGAAGGCGTCCGACGAGCCCGCAGCCAGTGACAAGCGGCCGCCGGCCGGACGTTCGAGCGGTGGGCGGACGACGCCCCCGGGAACGGCCGGTGCGCGCAGCGCCAAGAAGAAGAGGAGGAAGTGAGCATGGAGTGGATCGAGACCACGGGAACCACGCTCGACGAAGCGAAGGAACGCGCCCTGGACCGCCTGGGCGTGGCCGAGGACGAGATGGAGGTGGAGGTCCTCGTCGAGGGCTCCCGCTCGATGTTCGGCCTCCGGAAGACCGAGGCCCGGCTGCGGGCCCGGGTCCGACCGACCAGCCCCCGTCCGAAGGTGGAGCGCCGGGATCGGAACCGTCGGAACGGGCAGAAGGGCCAGGGCCGCAACGGGCAGAAGGGCCGAGGCCGCAACGACGGCCAGCAGTCTGGTCGGCAGTCCGGCGGCCAGGGCGGCAAGCAGTCCGGTAGCCAGGCTGGTGGCCGAGATGGTGGCCAGAATGGTGACAGGAAGCCGGCAGAGGAGCGGTCGGAGGGCCGATCCCGTCGCGGTGGTCGTGGCCGGGGTGGTCGCAGCTCCGATGGGAACACCAGTGGGAACGCCGCCGGCGGCCGACAGGCCGACGAGATGGCGGCCCAGAAGGCGGAAGCGAACGAGACGTCCGGTCGAGGTGGCCGGGAGAAGGGATCGGCGACCGAGCCGGTCCGGGAGAACGGTCGTGGGAGCGGCCGGGAGAGGGCTGAGGTGGAGGCCATGGATCTGCAGACGCAGGCACGGATCACCGAAGAGTTCGTCCAGGGCCTCCTGGACAAGATGGGGCTGGAGGCTCGGGTCGCCAGCACCATCGAGGAGGACCGCCTGACGGTCGAGGCACAGGGTCTGAACCTGGGCCTGGCCATCGGCCAGCGGGGCGAGACGGTGCGTGCCATCACCGAGCTGTCGCGGACGCTCGTCCAGCGGAGCTCCGATGGTCAGGCCGACGGCTCGTTGACCGTCGACATCGGTGGCTACCGGGAGCGCCGTCGGACCTTCCTGGCCGACTTCGCCCGGACGCAGGCCGAGGCGGTCCTCGAGGATGGTCACCCGCGTGCGCTCGAGCCGATGGGGGCTGCCGACAGGAAGGTCGTCCACGACACCATCGCCGAGATCGACGGCCTCTCGACGACGTCGGAGGGCAGCGATGCTGACCGCCGTGTCGTCATCTCCGTGAGCTCCAACTGACGAGGCGACCGGTGTCATGACGTCCATCGAGGAGATCCTCGATGCGGCGAGGGCCGAGGGGTACCTGACCTCGACGGCTGCGATGGAGGGGCCCGCGCACAGCGCGGGCTTCCTCGCGTTCCCGGCCCTTCCCGATGTGGAGAATCCACAGGTCGTCGCCGTCGACCTGGGAACGGGGGGCGGGGTACCGGGCCTGGTCCTGGCCACCCGCACGGCGTGGAGGTGGTCGTTGGTGGACCGAGGGGAGCGAAGGACGACCTTCCTTCGTTGGGCGGTTCGGAAGCTCGGGCTGGAGGACCGGGTGGAGGTCCATCTGGCAGACGCCGTCGAGGTGGCACGGGGACCCCTCCGTGGCCGGGTCGACGTGGTGACGGCGAGGGGGTTCGCGCCGCCGGCACCCACCGCGGAATGCGCTGCTCCCCTGCTCGGAATTGGTGGATACCTGCTGGTCAGCGAGCCGCCAGCGCAGCAGGAGGAGGGCGCCGTCTCGCCGTCGAGATGGCCGGTCGACCGACTCGCAGGCCTCGGCCTCCGGGATGTCGGGAACTGGCGGGCGGGAGACGCAACCTACCGGTCCTTGTGCCGGGTAGACGGGTGTTCGGACCGGTATCCCCGCCGGTTCGTGCGTCAGGTCGACGATCCCCTCTGGACGACCGACGGAGAGGCCGGCTAACTCGGGATCGTCTGCGGTGTTCCACGTGGAACATCAGGGTGACAACTCACGGGAGTGTTCCACGTGGAACATTTGTGGGCCCCATTTCTGGATTCATGGCGGGTTTTTCCACAGGGGTGCTTGTGTTCTGTGGGTAATCCCGCCATGATCCTCCGAATGGTCCTGCAGAACCACCGTGCCCGCGTCATCGCTGTCGCCAATCAAAAGGGCGGCGTCGGCAAGACGACGACGACGATCAACCTGGGAGCCTCGATCGCCGAGCAGGGGCAGCGGGTCCTGATCGTCGATCTGGACCCTCAGGCCAATGCCACCACGGGACTGGGGATCGCGAGCCGCGATCTCTCCGCCTCGGTGTACGAGGTGGTCCTGCAGCGGGCGACCGTCGCCGAGGTCGTCTGTACCACAGAGGTTCCGAACCTTGAGGTGGTGCCGTCCAGCCTCTCGTTGGCCGGAGCGGAAATCGAGTTGGTCACTGCCTTCAGTCGGGAGCATCGTCTGGAGAAGGCCCTGGCCGAGGTGGCCGACGACTACGACATCATCCTGATCGACTGTCCGCCGGCGCTGGGGCTGCTGACCGTGAATGCCCTGGTGGTGGCCGAAGAGGTCCTCGTTCCGATCCAGTGCGAGTACTACGCCCTGGAGGGACTCGGGCAGTTGGTCGGCAATGTCGACCTCGTGAAGGCCAACTTGAATCCGGGGCTGGAGATCTCCACGATTGCGCTGGTGATGTACGACGCCCGGACGAAGTTGTCCGAACAGGTGGCCGATGAAGTCCGTTCGTACTTCGGGGACCGGGTGTGTCGGCAGGTGATCCCCCGGTCGGTGCGCCTCTCGGAGGCTCCGTCGTTCGGGCAGCCGATCACCGTCTACGACCCCACCTGTCGGGGCGCGGTGGCCTATCGAGAGTTGGCTCGTGAGGTACTCGAGCGGGGCGGGGCCGCTCCGGAGACGACCGAGGAGGTCGCATCATGAAGATGGGCATTCTTCTGAGGGAGATCGCGTCATGAAGAAGGGAGGCTTGGGAAAGGGCCTGTCCGCGCTCATTCCGGAGAGCGGCGGAGCGGCCGTTGCCGAGGCCCCGTCGTCGGACGCAGCCGCCGATCCGTCGGCCGGAGGCACGGTCGTCGGAGAGGCCCGGTTGGCCACCATCGCGGTGTCCGACGTCTCCCCCAACCAGTACCAGCCTCGGCGGGTCTTCGATGATGAGAAGATGGCCGAGCTGACCCTGTCGATCCAGGAGGTCGGTGTCCTCCAGCCGATCCTGGTCCGGCAGACGGATGGTGGCTACGAGTTGGTGGCCGGCGAACGTCGGTGGCGTGCCGCCAAGCGGGCCGGCCTGACCGCGATCCCGGCCCTGGTCCGGGAGAGCGAGGACCGTGACTCCCTCGAGCAGGCCATCGTGGAGAACCTCCATCGGGACGACCTCAACCCGTTGGAGGAGGCCGCCGCCTTCCATCGCCTGATGGACGAGTTCGGCCTCACCCAGCACCAGGTCGCCGTGCGGGTCGGACGGAGCCGGCCGGCGGTCGCCAACAGCCTCCGTCTCCTCCACCTTCCGGACTCGGTCCAGGAAAGGATCATGGACGGGAGCCTCGGTGCCGGGCACGCCCGTGCCCTGGCCGGCCTGGGCGATCGCCAGCTGGTCGAGCGCCTGGCCCGCCGTGTGGCCGATGAGGGACTCTCGGTCCGTCAGGTCGAGGACCTGGTTCGGTCGATCGACGAGGTGGAGGTGGCTCCGGACGAGGATTCGCCGAAGCCACCCGAGAGCACCCGCGATGCCGGCCTCCTGGAGGTCGAACGGATCCTTGGTGACCGGTTCGACACCACGGTCAAGGTCCAGTCGCGGGGGAAGAAGGGCCGGATCGTCGTCGAGTTCGCCGATCGCGACGACCTGCAGAGGCTCTTCGAACTGCTCGGCGGCTGATCGGGGCTGATTTCGACCGGAACCCTTCGGTTCAGGTCGTCTCGCCGGGGGGATCGGCGGCGGGGTCAGCCGTCCAGCCGACGATGGCCTGGACGAGGGCACTGGCGATTTCCGCGGTGGCCATCACGATGGTGGCCGGGGGGGCCAGGGTGCACAGCACGGCGGGCATGCGGGTCCGGCGGAGCACGGTCGTCCGCCGGCCCTCTCGTGTCGTGGCCCGTGTCGTGGCCCGTGTCGTGGCCCGTCCGGTCGTCGCCGGAGTTCCCGCCGCCTCCTGATCGACGTCGGGCCCGTCGGCTCGGTGGTGCTCGAGGACCTCGTCCAGGGCATCGGCACACCGGTGTGCCAGTCGGAGGCCCCCTTCGCTGTGGAAGCCCTCGGTGGCGAAGTAGGTGGCTCGACAATAGGAATGGTTCTCAATACGGAGCCCGAGGTACAGCCCGGCCTCGAACTCGTTGGCCGTGGCCGCCTGGGCGTTCTCGTCGGGATGGTCCAACTCGACCACGTGGGCACCGGTGGCCCGCAGCATTCGTCCCACCGCCGAGGTGAGTGCTGCCGCACCCCCGAAGTGGCCGAGCGCGACGCGCTGGTCGACCAGGCCGGCGCTGCTGCGACGGAGGCGGTCAAGTTCCCGAACCTGGGCGACCGGACGGCGCCCCTGTGCCCGTCCGAGGAGGAGACGGAGGCCGCGGACCGTGCCCGGGCCGGCGATGCCGTCGGTGGCCAGGCCGACGTTCCGTTGGAAGTCCACCACCGCCGTCGAGGTGTCCGGCCCGAAGATGCCGTCGATCCGGCCCGCATCGAAGCCGAGGCTTCCCAGGCGGAGTTGCAGGTCGGCGACGTCGTCGCCCCGGAACATGGGGGAGTGGAGGTAGAGGCTGCGGTCGCCGAGCCGGAGGCCGGCCTCCACCAGGGCGGCATGGGTCCCGGCATCGACCAGACCGTGCTCGTCGATCCCCCGTTCGGCCTGGAAGGCCAGCAACGCCCGGGTGGTGTCGGCGCCGAACTCGGTTGCCGTCACCTCCGATGGATCGACGGGGTGGCCGGCTTCGTCGAGTCGGCGATGGAGGTCCCGGACGGACGTGCCGCGGTCACCCGGTCGGAGGTCGTACATGGCTGGATCCACGACGACGGAGTCGATCGTCGAGGGTCCGGACGGTGGGCGCCGGTGGTCCGCCGTCGACCGTGACCGGAACCGGACCTAGAGGTGGGCGGCCAGTTCCTGGAGCAGCTGGGGCTTGCCCTTGGCCCCGACGATCCGGGTGGCCGGCTGTCCGTCGCTGAACAGGATCAGCGTGGGGATGCTCATCACCTCGAAGCGACGCGCCAGTTCGGGAGCCTCGTCGACGTTCACCTTGGCCACCCGCAGCGTGCCCTCCTGCTCGGAGGCGATCTCCTCGAGGATGGGGGCGATCATCTTGCAGGGCCCGCACCACTCGGCCCAGAAGTCGACGAGCACGGGCTCGGATGCCGAGCCGACCTCCTCGTCGAAGGTGGTCTCGGACAGGTTGCTGATGGCACCGGCCATGGGATCTCGCTTCTCTCGGGTCCCCGTGGGGACGATCGTTCGTGCCGGCGACCGCCGGATCCGGGGCCTCGGCCCGCGACCGGAGGACGCGTCTCCCTGATCGTAGGCGCCGTCAGTCGCCGCGACTCTCCAGCCAGCGCTCGGCGTCGATGGCGGCCATGCAACCCGACGCCGCCGCGGTGATGGCCTGCCGGTAGGTGTGGTCCTGGACGTCGCCGCAGGCGAAGACCCCCTCCACGTTCGTGGTCGAGCGGTCGGCCCCGGTGACCAGGTAGCCCGCCTCGTCCATGTCCAGCTGGCCGGCGAACAGGTCGGTGTTGGGTCGGTGCCCGATGGCGATGAACACGCCGGTCACCGGCAGCGTGCGAGCCTCCCCGGTCACGGTGTCCCGGACCGCCAGGCCCTCCACCTTCGACTCGCCCAGCACGTCGTCGACCACCGTGTTCCAGGCGAACTCGACCTTCGGATTGTCGAAGGCCCGCTGCTGCATGATCTTCGACGCCCGGAGCTCGTCACGCCGGTGCACGATGGTCACCTTGGAGGCGAACTTGGTCAGGAAGCCCGCCTCCTCGAGCGCCGAGTCGCCGCCGCCCACCACGGCGATCTCCTGGTCCCTGAAGAAGAACCCGTCGCAGGTGGCGCACGTCGACAGGCCGTGTCCGATCAGGCGCTGCTCGGCTTCCAGGCCCAGCATGACCGACCGGGCACCGGTGGAGACGATGACCGCGTCTGCGGTGTGCGTCGGCTCCGGGGCCTCCGGGTCGCCGACCCAGATGCGGAACGGACGCTCGCCGAGGTCCACCCGGGACACCTTGGCGGTGACGATGTCGGCTCCGAAGCGGGCGGCCTGGGCGCGCATGTCGATCATGAGTTGGGGGCCCATGATCCCCTCGGGGAAGCCGGGGAAGTTCTCCACCTCGGTGGTCAGCATGAGCTGGCCACCCGGCTGGTCGCTGGTCGAGGACGGCTCGCCCTCGATCACCAGCGGGGCCAGGTCGGCACGGGCGGTGTAGATGGCGGCCGTCAGACCGGCCGGACCGGATCCGATGATGACGACTTCGTGGTGGGACACGGTTCCTCCCGGGGAACTCGAGTGGGGTCGATCAGGGTTCGGCTCAGCCGCTCCGGCGGGACCACAGGAGGCCACCGAGGGCACAGCAGACGGAGCCGAGGACGAGGTGGGCCGACCAACTCGAGCCGGGGAGGACGACGTCGAGGAGGCGGAACAGTCCGACGCCGGCCAGGACGAGGGCGGCCACCACGCAGGCCAGGACCACCACGCCGTAGACGAGGGCCCGGGCCGCGGTCAGGACGGGTCGGGTCGTGGCCCGACGGATCGAGTCGACGCCGTCGACGAAGCGGCCGACGAGGCCCGAGGCCCAGTCGCCGGTCGGGGCGGACCCGCCGTCGGAGGCCCCACCACTGGAGTCCATGGCGGCGAGCCTACCGATCGGCCTCCGGTGCCCGTCCGGCGGTCGGAGCGACGCCGGCGAGTGGGACGGGCTCAGCCGGAGAGGGTGAAGCAGAGGCCGATGACGCCCGGGCCACCGTGGCTGGCCACCACCGGACCGATCACCCCGACCCGGATGGACGACGGGTCGACCAGGTCGCCGAGCATGGCCACCAGGTCGTCGATGTCGTCGGCCTGGGCGTGCATCACCGACAGGTTCTCGATCTCCTCGGCGTGCTCGGCCACCTTGTCGCGGAGCCACCCCAGCGACTTGCGGCGGGTCCGCTGGCGACCGGCCTCCTCCACCACGCCGCTGCTGATGTCGATCAACGGCTTGATGGACAGCACGGAGCCCACCAGGGCCTGGGCGTTGCCGATCCGGCCGCCCTTCTTGAGGTTCTCCAGCGTGTCGATGGCGCCGTAGACCCGGGTGCGGCCACGGAGGTCCTCGACGAGGGCCACCACCTCGTCGGCCGACGCCCCGCCGGCGGCCGCCTCGGCAGCGGCCAGCACCATGGTGCCCAGGCCACCGGTCACCGAACGGCTGTCCACGATCCGGACGTCGCCGTCGACCTCGCGGCGGGCCAGTTCGGAGGACTCCATGGTCGCGGAGACCCCGCTCGACAGGTTGATGCACACCACGGCGTCGGCACCCTCGTCGAGGCGGCGTCGGAACACCTCGGCGAAGGCGCCCGGGGCCGGCGCGGCGGTCTGGGGCAGGTCCTCGCTGGAGGCCATGCGGCGGTAGAAGTCGTCCACGCCCAGTTCGTCGCGGTCCAGGAAGACCTGGTCGCCGAACCGGATGCTCAGGGGGACCACGTCGATCCCCCGGGACGCACACTCCTCGGCGGTCAGGTCGCAGGCGCTGTCGGTCACGATCCGGACGGTCATTCTTCCTCCTGGGGTTCCTCGCGGGGTTCCGCCTGGGCGGGCTGGGCCTCCTGAGTGGGCAAGGCCTCCCGGGAGGGCGGGGCCTCCGGGGCAGGTCCGGCGGATCGTAGCCGCGTGGCCCGGATCCACCAGATGGCCAGGACGAGGAGGGCGCCGACGAAGAGGGCCACCCCGACCCCCGGGAGGCTGGTGGTCCGGACGATCAGGTCGGTGGACCCCAACTGCAGGAGTCGGGCCTCGTCGGGGGAGCGGATCGTCACCTGCAGGCGGGCCGCCCCCGAGGTCCGGGCCCGGACCGGGAGGGCCAGGCGGTTCCGTCCCGGGTCGAGGACCACCTTGAGCGCCTCGCCCTCGGGGAACTCGAGCCGACCGTCGCTCTGGAGGACCACCACGACGCGGGCCGCGGTGTCCAGGCCGTTGTGGACGGTGAACGGGACGTCCGCTCGTCGTCCGGTCAGCCGGACGTCCTGGTCGGTGGGGGTGGTGAAGGCCTCGAGGACGGCGGAGACCCGTGTGTAGACCGCCTGCAGGTAGGAGCCGAGGGCGTCCGCGTCGAGCTCGGCCGCCGCCGTGACCTCCAGGAGGTCGTGGAGGGCCGCGGCCTCGGGATGGGGTCCGCCCAGCATCGCCGTGTAGGCGGCCACCGCCGTCTCGGCCAGGCTCCGGTCGGTGGCCCGACGGTCCACCGGGACGACGGGTTCGGGCCAGAGCTCGTAGGTGACGGCCGCCGCGGCGTCGAAGGCCTGCATGGCCTCGAACAACCGGGGCAGCGACCGGACCCGGAGGAACGGGGCATCCCGGAGGGCGCCCATCACCAGGTGCAGCGACTCCCCGTCGACCGGGAGCCCCGGTGGCGTGGTGACGATGGCCGATCGGGCCACCGTCGGATCCGCCCAGGCCAGCAGCGCGAGGTCGGCCAGCAGGAATTGGGCGGCTGACACCGCGCCCTGCGGGTCGACCAGGTGTCGGGCCAGGTCGGGGTCGGCCACCAGGGCGGCCCGGGCCCCGCCGTCCCCGCCGATGAGGCGGGCCGGATGGGTGGACCCGTGCGAGGCGGTGACCGGCTGGGGATCCAGCTGGTCGGCCGAGACGACCAGGTGGTCGGCGCCGAGGCGGCCCAGCAGGTCCAGGGTCTCGGGTACGGCGGTGGGGCCGAGGAGGGCGACGCTGCGGTCGGGGGTGGTCCCGAGGAGCTCGGACAGGGTGCGGTCGCCGTGGTCGAGGAGGTCGCGGTGGACGTCGGCCCGGTCGGCTCGGAGCCATGCCGTCGGGTCGGCGGTCACGTAGGGGGTGGACCGCAGGTGGACCCGCTCCGCACCGGCCACCCGGACCAGGTCGGCCAGGAGGCGGGCGTGGGCCAGGTCGTCGGATCGGGCCAGGCCGTCGATCGTGGACGGCGGGAGGCCGATGTCGATCGGGATGGTCGGATGCTCCAGCACCGCCCGGACCAGGCCCTCGAGTTGGCGGACCGTCGAGCCGTCCACGTCGGTCCGTCCGTCGGGGCGGAGCGTCGGAGGGCCGACCACCTCGACCGCCAGGCCGACCAGGAGGGGTCGATGGGAGGCGGCCTCGCCGGCCGGGACGACGGGCAGGTGGACGAGCGGGGTGGTGAGCCGGTCGAGGAGGAGGCCGTGGTCGTCGACCAGCTCGACGACGAGCGGGTAGACGCCTCCGGGGCGGGAGCGGAGTTGGCCGTCGGGACCCACGGTCAGGACCAGCGAGGCGACGCCGGCCGAGTTCCGGGCGCCGTCGAGGTCGATCTCGACCGGCTCGCCCAGGGGACGGGAGGGGACGGTGCCGTGGAGGCCGGCCAGGCCCCGCCGGTCGACGGCCTCGTGGAGGCCCACCCGTAGGACGGCCCCGGCGGCGGCCCCGGTGATTCGCAACTCGAGGGCCAGGTCGCCGTCGTCGGCGATCCACGGTGACTGGGCGATCAGGCCGATGCCGGCCGAGCCTGCCGATCCGTCGTGCCCGGTGTGGGCCAGGGCGGCCATCGGCGTGGCCAGGGCGGTCAGGAGCACCGTCGGGACGCCGAGGGCGAGCCACCGTCGGAACCCCGGGTGGGACCTCACGGGGTGACTCCCGGGTCCCTGTTCTGGAGATCCAGGCGAAGGACGTCCAGGCCGTCGGGCAGGAGGGTGAAGCCGTGGCGTTCGTAGAGCGACCTGGCCCGATGGTTCCCGGGCTGGGTGTTGACGAAGGCGTGACGGGCCCCGGTCCGGACCAGCCAGCGCAGGGCGTCGGCCACCAGGAGCGAGCCCACGCCACGTCCCTCGGCCGCCGGGTGGACGGCGAGGCGCTGGAGGAACCCCGACCTGCCGGTCCGGCCGGTCAGGGCGTGTCCGGCGGGGCCGGTGGTCGCCGGCGAGCGGCGGGTGAGGCGCCAGCGGTGGTCGTCGGTGGCCCGTGCCGCGTCGATCATCGTGGTGAGGTCGACCTGCCAGACGGGCGAGGCGTGGGCGAAGGCCCGCTGGTCCATGGCCAGCACGGCGTCGTGGTCACCGGCCCGGACGGGGCGGGTCGCCGGAACGGCCGACCGGAGGAGGCTGCGGCGTCCGGTGGACCGGCCGGCTTCGCCCGCGGTCCGCAGCGCGCGGTGGAGGAGCAGGAGGCGTTCGTGGTCGACGAAGCCGGCCGAACGGAAGGCCTCCTGGTCCACGGCGGCCAGCGCCGAGGTGACCGCGGAGCGGATCCCCCGTCGGCCGAGGTCGGCGGCGAGGTCGACCAGCTCGTCGACCGTCGGTCCCGGTCCGGCCACGGCGACCACCTGGACGGCGTGCGGCTCTCCGTGCCACGGGGTGATCCGGAGGACGGCGCCATGGTGGCCACGGGCCACGACGGGATCGGTGAGGACGTCGATGCCGACAGGGTACGACTCGTCCCCGCCCCTCCCGGGAGCGGTCGGGGAGGCGGGGTTACGCTCAGCGGGTGTCCATGCTCCTGGTGACCGACGAGAGGTTCCTGGGCCACCGGGCCGGGTCCCGGCACCCCGAGCAGCCGGCCCGCCTGAACGCCGTGTGGGACGGACTGGAATCGGCCGGCGTGCACGACGCCCTGGTCCGGGTCGAGCCCCGGATGGCCGGGGTCGACGAGTTGCTGGCCGTCCACCCGGCGACCCACCTGGACCGCCTCGAGGAGGTCGACGCGGCGGGCGGAGGCCGCATCGACGCGGACACGGTGATGAACGACGCGTCGTGGACGGCGGCCCGCCTGGCCGCCGGCGCCGGCCTGGTGGCCGTCGAGGCGCTCCGGGCCGGTGTGGCCGACGCGGCCTTCTGCGCGGTGCGCCCGCCCGGCCACCACGCCACCCGGACCGAGTCGATGGGCTTCTGCCTGTTGAACAACGTGGCGGTGACGGCCACGGCGCTGGCCGGCGCCGGCCAGCGGGTGGCCATCGTGGACGTGGACGCCCATCACGGCAACGGCACCCAGGACGTCTTCTACGACGACGACCGGGTGCTGTTCGTGTCGTGCCACCAGTGGCCCCTCTACCCGGGCACCGGCGCCGCCGACGAGGTCGGCACGGGTGCCGGTGCCGGGACGACGGTCAACGTGCCGGTGCCTCCCGGCACCGCCGGCGACGACTACCGGTACGCCATGGACGCACTGGTCGTCCCCGTGCTGGAACGCTTCGCTCCCGACTGGTTGCTGGTCTCGGCCGGCTTCGACGCCCACCGGTCGGATCCCCTGACCGACCTCGGCCTGACGTCGGGCGACTACGCCGACCTGATGGCCACCCTGGCCGGCCTGGTGCCGGGCGGTCGTCTCGTGGTGTTCCTGGAGGGCGGCTACGACCTGGATGCCCTGTCCGACTCGGCAGGGGCCTCGGTGGCCGCCCTGCTCGGCGTGGACCACCGGCCGGAGGGGGCCTCCGGCTCGGCGGGCACCGAGCCCGGTCGCCTCGTCGACGACCTGGCCCGACGCCACGGCGTGGCCTGAGGTCGACGGTGGCGGACCCGGCCGACCCCGCGACGGGGCGAGTTCCGCCGGGCACGTTCCACGACCTGGTGGCGGCCGTCGGCCCGGTCGCCGAACGCTTCACCGCCGCCGGCCATCGCCTGTACCTGGTGGGCGGGCTGGTCCGCGACCGGCTCCTGGGTGATGACCGGACGCCCGACCACGACCTGACCACCGATGCCACCCCCGACCGGATCCGGGAACTGGTGGCCGACGTGGCCGACGCCGTGTGGCTGCAGGGCGAGCGGTTCGGCACCATCGGCGTGCGGGTCGGTGACACCACCATGGAGGTCACCACCCACCGGGCCGAGGCCTACACCAGCGAGTCCCGCAAGCCGGTGGTGCGCTACACCACGGTGCTCGACGAGGACCTGGCGCGGCGGGATTTCACGGTGAACGCCATGGCGGTGGACGTGGCCGACGAGGCCCTCCACGATCCGTTCGGTGGTCGGTCCGACCTGGCCGATCGGATCCTGCGGACGCCCCTGGATCCGGTCGAGTCCTTCTCCGACGACCCCCTCCGCATGCTGCGTGCCGCCCGGTTCCTGGCCCGCTACGACCTGACGGCCGCCGACGGGCTGGTCGACGCGGCGAGGTCCCTGGTCGACCGCATGGAGATCGTGTCGGTGGAGCGGATCCGCGACGAGCTGTTCCGCCTGCTGGACGTGGAGGATCCGTCCCGGGGGTTCGAGCTCCTGGAGGCCATGGGCGTGCTGCCGGTGGTCCTGCCCGAGGTGGCCGCCCTGGCCGACGACGACCGGAGCCGGGCCGTGGCCCGGGTGGCCGCCGCGCCGGCCGACCCGGTGGTCCGCCTGGCCGTCCTGGCCCGGGCGACCGATGGCGCCGGGACGGTGTCCGCCCTCGCGGGTTCGCTTCGACTCTCGGGGCGGGACGCCGCCGGGATCCGGCAACTGGTCGAGGCCGGCGAACGACTCTCGGGCCTGACCGGCCCGCCAGACGACGCCACGGTGCGTCGGCTGGCCGCGACCTGCGGCGACCGGCTCGAGGTCGCGGTGGCCGTCGCCGGCCTGGTCGGCGACCTCTCCGGAGAGGCATCGGCCGCCCTGGTCGAGGCCATCGATCGGCTGCGTGCCGACGGCGAGCTGGACGACCTGGGACCGGCCCTGGACGGGGCCACGGTGATGGAGCGCCTGGGCCTGGGCCCGGGGCCCGAGGTCGGCGAGGTGCTGGCCTGGCTGGTCGAGCTGCGGATCGCCGAGGGTCGACTACCCGTCGACGAGGTGGAGCGTCGGCTGGTCGACCGGTGGGGCCGCTGACCGTCCCGGGGAGTCGCCCGGCGGGTGCCCGTCGCCCGGTGGCCTAGGGTGTCGGCGTGTCAGGTCGGCGAACCGGCGAGGCGAGGCAGGTGGACACCGGCCTGCTGCCCGCCCGGCGCCCCGCCGACGTCGACTATCGGCTGGCCCGCCAGACCACGCTCGACGGGTGGCGGCGCGGGTCGATCGGTCGGGACGTCCTGTGCGACGCCCAGCCCATGCTTCGTCGCAACGCGGTGGAGTGCGGGACGCCCACCTCGGAGACCTGCCCGGTGTGCGAGGACCACGAGGTGGCCCACGTGACCTACGTGTTCGGACCACGGCTGCCCGCCCACGGGCGGTGCATCTCGACGCCCGGCGAACTGGGTCGGCTCGACGCCCGGCAGGCCCGTCTGACCGGGTACGTGGTCGAGGTGTGCGCGGCCTGCGGGTGGAACCACCTGGTCCGGGTGACCTCGCTCGGTCGCGGCTGACGGACCTCCCTCTCCTGCAGCCACGCCGTTCCTGTAGCCGCGTCGTTCCTGAAGCCACGCGGGCGTGCGTGGCGTTCGTCACGCGACCCTTCCCACGGCGGACGGTCGTTGCTACCTTTTCGGTGACCGCCGGCAGCCGCAGCGCGCTGGACGGGGAAGGAGGGCCGACATGGCTCAGCAGTGCACGGTGCCCGCCGTTCGGGCACGCAAGGTCGCCCACGGGGCCGACCCCCTGGTGATGCTCACCGCCTACGACGCGCCGGGTGCCCGGATGGTCGACCAGGCGGGGGCCGACGTGATCCTCGTCGGGGACTCGGTGGCCATGGTGGTCCTCGGCTACGAGGACACCCTGCAGGTCACGGTGGACGACATCGCCCACCACACCGCCGCGGTGGCCCGGACCCGGCCGTCGGCACTGGTCGTCGCCGACATGCCCTGGATGAGCTACCACGTCTCGGTCGAGGAGACCGTCCGGAACGCGGCCGACCTCGTCCGGGCCGGCGCCCAGGCCGTCAAGCTCGAGGGGGGCCGTCGCCGCCTTCCCATGGTGGAGGCCCTGGTGGCCGCCGAGATCCCGGTCATGGGCCACGTGGGGCTCACCCCGCAGTCGGTCAACGCCATGGGCGGGTTCAAGGTGCAGGGGAAGGACGCCCAGGCCGCCCTGGAGCTGGTCGACGCCGCCAAGGCCCTGGCCCACGCCGGGTGCTTCGCCATCGTGCTGGAGGGCGTGCCCGCCGCGGTGGCCGCCATGGTCACCGAGGCCGTGGACGTGCCGACCATCGGGATCGGGGCCGGTCCGGACTGCGACGGACAGGTGCTGGTCCTGCACGACGTGCTGGGCATCGAGCACCGGGTGCTGCCGAAGTTCGTGCGGCGGTACGCCGACCTGCACGCCGATGGGGTCGACGCGCTGTCGGCCTTCGCCGCCGACGTCCGGTCGGGGGCCTTTCCGTCGACCGACGAGTGCTACGCCATGGACGACCGCCAGCAGGAGGCCCTGGGGCTCTACGGCGCCGCCTGAGGACACCTTCCGGGGGTGCCTGTCACACCCGGTCGCCATGATCGGGTCGTGGATGTGGACGAGACGATCTGGCCAGTAGCCTGCACGTGCCTTCCGGAACGTCGGTCGACCGACGTCGCCGGGAGCACTGACAACCCGTTCCCCCTGCCCCACCGTGGGGCCCCGGGCGCACCGTGGGTGACGTCCGAGTCCAGAGGAGGTGAGTGCCTGCCATGCGGGCCTACGAACTCATGATCATCTTCGACGGCGACCTCGACGAGGAGGCCGTGAAGGCCAGCCTCGGCAAGGTCACCGCCAACATCGAGTCCGAGGGTGGGCGCATCGCGTCCGTCCAGGACTCCGAGCCGTGGGGTCGGCGTCGCTTCGCCTACCGGATCAACCACAAGTGGGAGGGCGTCTACGTCGTCTTCGACGTGGTGACCGATGCGGGCAACCTCGACTCCACCGACCGCATCCTCCGACTCGCGGACCGCAGTGAGGTGGTCCGCCACAAGATCATCCGCCTCCCGGATGCCGAGGCCGAGCGCCGCGGCCTCACCGGCGAGGCGGTGCCGGCCGAGGCCGGCTGACCACCGGAGAGACAGACATGGCATTCGACAACACCGTGACCGTCGTGGGCAACGTGACCCGCGACCCCGAACTGCGCTTCACCCCGGGTGGTGCCGCCGTGGCCAACTTCGGCCTGGCGTGGAACCGCAAGGGACAGAACGACGAGGAGATCGTCTCCTTCTTCGACATCACCTGCTGGCGGAACCTCGCCGAGAACGTGGCCGAGTCCATCACCAAGGGCTCCCGGGTCATCGTCTACGGCCGGCTCGACCAGCGCTCCTGGGAGAACCAGGAGGGCGAGCGGCGCTCCAAGGTGGAGATCGTCGCCGACGACGTCGCGCCGAGCCTCAAGTGGGCCACGGCCGAGGTCACCCGCAACGAGTTCCGAGGTGGCGACGGCGGTGGGTCCGCCGCGCCGTCCGGTGGTGGTGGCCAGGCCGCTGCTGCCCCCAACTTCCCCGATGAGGAGCCCTTCTGATGGCACGACGTACCCCTCCCCGACGCGCGAAGGGCCGTGACGCCGGCCGTCGCGGTAAGAAGAAGGTCAGCGCGCTGACCATCGCCAAGGTCGACTACGTCGACTACAAGGACACCGAGATGCTCCGGAAGTTCGTCTCCGAGCGGGCGAAGCTGAAGGCCCGTCGGGTCACCGGCAACTCCGAGCAGCAGCAGCGCGAGGTGGCCCGGGCGGTCAAGAACGCCCGGGAGATGGCGCTGATTCCGTACACCAACCGGGTCACCACCCAGCGGCGCGAGCGGCGCAACGACGATCGTGGCCCGCGGAGCGATGGTCCGCCGCCCCGTCCCAGCGGTCCGCCGCCCGGGTCCGAGGCCGAGGCCGGCGGCGAGGAGGTCCTCGAGGACGCCGACGTGGCCGCCGCGGTGGAGGCCGATGCCGTGGAGACCGAGGCGGTGGAGACCGAGGCGGTGGAGTCGTGAAGGTCCTCCTGCGTTCCGACGTCGAGGGCGTGGGCCGGACTGGCGACATCGTCGAGGTGGCCCGTGGCTACGCCCGGAACTACCTCGTGCCCCAGGGCCTGGCCATCGAGGCCGTGCCGGGCGTCGCCGCCCAGGCCGAGGCCATGCAGCGCAAGCGGGCCCTGAAGGCCGCCTCCGACCGCAGCGAGGCCGAGACGGCCGCCGCCCAGATCGCCGGGGTGGTCGTGCACGTCACGGCCAAGGCCTCCGACGAGGGTCGGCTGTTCGGCTCGGTCGGCGCCGCCGAGGTGGCCGACGCCCTGGTGGCCCAGGTCGGCCTCGAGGTCGACCGCCGACAGGTGGTGGGCGACGTGGTGAAGGACGTGGGTTCCCACGAGTTCACCGTGGAGCTCCACGCCGAGGTGGCCGTGCCGGTCACCGTCGAGGTGCAGGCCGAGGCCTGATCCTCCCGTGCGTACGGTCGTCCGCCGGTCCGGTCCACGGCACCGGACCGGCGGGACGTACGTCCACAGCCACCCCCGGGTTTTCCCCGCCGACCGACCGGCCGATGGGGAGAAGTCGGGGGCTTTTCCTTCTGGTTCCCCACAGCGTTCCACCGGCATGATTCCCCCCATGGCTGGGGCGGCGACCGGAGGTTCGGCATGAACGCGTCATCCGACGACCAGTTGACCGAGGACCAGGGGCCGTCCGAGGGTCAGGGTCACGGACCGGCCGCCGGTCCCGGGGACGGGGTGGATCCCGGTCCGCCGCCGATGGACGAACCACCTCCGCTGGAGGAGCCGCCGGCCCTGGACGAGCCACCGCGCTGGGAGCCGACCCCCGGTCGTGGTCGGGACGCCGACCGAGGGGGCCGCGCCACCGGCGGTTCCTCGCTGCGGGTCCCGCCCCACAACCTGGACGCCGAGGCTTCCCTCCTGGGGGCCATGCTCCTGTCCCGCGACGCCATCGCCGACGCGCTGGAGGTGGTGGCCGCCGAGCACTTCTACAAGCCGTCCCACGGCCACGTGTTCGAGGCCATCTGCGGGCTCTACTCGGCCGG
The DNA here is from genome assembly GCA_016845305.1 of Acidimicrobiales bacterium. Taxonomy (GTDB): domain Bacteria; phylum Actinomycetota; class Acidimicrobiia; order Acidimicrobiales; family MedAcidi-G1; genus UBA9410. Next base: position 89,528 of record JAERSW010000012.1, on the reverse strand, counting down.
CGAACCGGCCGACCCGGTCACCGTGGCCGAGGCGCTCACCCGTGCCGGGCTGCTCGACCAGATCGGCGGCCCGGGACTCCTCCTGGAGCTCCAGGCCTCCACGCCGGCCACGTCGAGCGCCACCAAGTACGCCACCATCGTCCAGGAGCACGCCACGCTCCGCAGCCTGATCGGTGCCGCCAACGAGATCTCGGAGATCGGCTACGGCCATCCCGACGACGTGGTCAAGGCGGTCGACGAGGCCGAGAACCTCGTCTTCCAGGTGGGGCAGGGCCGGGTCACCGACTCGATGGCCCAGATGCGCGACCTGCTGAGCGCCAACCTCGACCGCCTCGAGGACCTCTACGAGCGGGGCCAGGAGATCACCGGGACGCCGTCGGGCTACGGAGACCTCGACCAGATGCTGTCCGGCCTCCAGGACGAGTCGCTGGTCATCGTGGGTGCCCGCCCGGCCATGGGCAAGACGTCGTTCGCCCTCGGCATCGCCGCCCACGTCGGCATCCGCGAGGAACTCCCCACCGTGGTCTTCTCGCTGGAGATGAGCCAGCTGGAGCTCTGCCAGCGGATCCTCTGCTCGGAGGCCCGGGTGGACGCCACCACCATCCGCAACGGCCAGCTGACCTCCGACGACTGGACGAAGATCAACCGGGGGGTGGGCAAGCTGGGCGAGGCCCACATCTGGATCGACGACAACCCCAACACGTCGGTCATGGAGATCCGGGCCAAGGCCCGTCGCCTCAAGAGCCGGGTGGGCAAGCTGGGCGTGGTCATCGTGGACTACATCCAGCTCATGACCGGCCGCAGCACCGCGGAGAGCCGACAGGTCGAGGTCTCGGAGATCAGCCGGGGGCTCAAGATCCTGGCCCGCGAGCTGCAGTGCCCGGTGATCGGCTTGTCGCAGCTCTCCCGCGGCCTCGAGTCCCGCCAGGACAAGCGGCCCATGCTGGCCGACCTGCGCGAGTCGGGCTCGATCGAGCAGGACGCCGACGTGGTGCTCTTCCTGTACCGGGACGAGGTCTACAACCAGGACTCCGTGGACGGTGGCATGGCCGAGGTGATCATCGCCAAGCACCGCAACGGACCCACCGGCACCGTGAAGCTGGCGTGGATTCCCCGCTACACCCGGTTCGCCAACATGGCCCGGGCCGGCTGACCGGAGCGGACGTGTTCCTGGGCGAGAACCTCCTGGGCTGGCTGCTGCTGGCCCTCGGCGGCGCCATGGCCGTCGGCAACGCCCTGGCCCTCGTCCGCCCACCGGCCGTCCGGGACGACGAGGACCTCGAGCGTCCGCCGATGTGGCGCAGCGTCCTCTACATCGTCCTCGGGTCGTTGGCGGCCCTGTGGGCGCTGGCCACCCTCGTCGGCTGATCCGGTCCACTACCGTCCGGGCCGGAGGTGACGGCGATGGCTGACACGACGGATCCCGGACTGGTCGATGCCTGCGGCCTCGAACCGGGGCTGACCTGCGAGTGGATCTGGGACGCGACCGGAAACGAGGCCCTGGCCTCGTTGCTGGACTGGGTGATCGAGCGACCGCTCAAGGTGGTGGTCATCCTGATCGGCGCCCTGGTGGTGAACCGGCTGGTCAAGAGGGCCATCGACCGGATGGTGTCCCGCCTGGTCGAGACCCGGACCCGGGAGGAGGGCGAGGCCGAGGAGGCGTCCAGCGCCACCCTGTCCCGCCTGGGTCGGCGGGCCCGCAACCGGATCCAGCGCATCCACGACCAGGCCGAGCGGGCCCGTCAGCGGGCCATGACCCTCGGCGCCGTGCTCCGAAGCCTGGCCGGGTTCGCCGTCTACGCCCTGGCCTTCATGATCGCCCTCGGCGAGCTGGGCCTCGACCTGGGGCCGCTCATCGCCGGCGCCGGCATCGTCGGCCTGGCCGTCGGGTTCGGTGCCCAGTCCCTGGTGGCCGACTTCATCGCCGGCATCTTCATCATCATCGAGGACCAGTACGGGGTCGGCGACTACGTGGACGTCGGAGCGGCCTCGGGCACCGTCGAGAAGGTGACCCTGCGAACCACGGTGCTCCGTGACGTCAACGGGGCCCTGTGGGTGGTGCCCAACGGCGAGATCCGGCGGGTCGGCAACTCGTCGCAGCTGTGGGCCCGGACGGTCCTCGACGTCGACGTGGCCTACGACACCGACATCGACCTGGCGGCCTCGGTCATCAAGGAGGTGGCCGACGCAGTGTGGCGCGAGGAGGTCGAGTCGGCGACCATCATCGAGGAGCCGGAGATCTGGGGCGTCCAGAACTTCGGTGCCGACGCCATCTCGATCCGCCTCGCCGTCAAGACCGAGCCGGGTGAGCAGTGGGCCACCGGCCGCCTCATCCGGGCCCGTCTCAAGAAGGCGTTCGACGTGAACGGCATCGAGATCCCGTTCCCGCAGCGGACGGTCTGGGTCAACCAGGTGGCCGAGCGGACCGACGCCGCCCCGGCGGGCACCGAGATCCGCGACGACCTGCTGGAACGCCGGTCGGGGAGCGACGGCGACGAGTAGTCGGTCCGTCGACGGCGGGGACCCGGGGCTGGGGCGTCAGGAGTCGCTCCGGGCGATGGCCCGCTCGTCGGTGCCCAGGTAGCTGGCCACCACCTTCGGGTCGTTGCGGACTTCGTCGGGGGTGCCCTCGGCGATGACCTGGCCGGCCTCCAGGCAGTACACCCGGTCGGAGAGGGCCATGATCATCGGCATGTCGTGCTCGATCACGACCATGGTGGCGCCCAGTTCCTGCTGGATCTGCTTGAGCAGCGGTCCGAAGGCCTCGGTCTCCCGCTGGGCGATGCCGGCCGTCGGCTCGTCCAGGCACAGGACGCGGGCGTCGAGCGCCAGCAGGCCGGCCAGCTCCACGATGCGGCGGGTGCCGGTCGACAGGTCGGCCACGAAGGCGTCGCCGTAGCGACCGAGGCCGAGGAAGCCGATCAGGTCGTCGGCCTCGGAGCGCTTGGCCCGTTCGGCCCGCGAGGCCGTGGGCAGGAAGAGGGCGGTGGACAGCAGGCCGGTCCGCCCCCGGGCCTCGAGGGCCACCTGCACCGTCTCGCGCACCGTCAGTTCGGGGAAGAGGCGGGCGGCCTGGAAGGTCCGACCCAGGCCGAGCCGGGCCCGGTTGGCCGAGCCCATGGTCGAGGCGTCGTGGCCGAGGATCTCGACGGTGCCCTCGGACGGGGCGAACCCGCCGATGGCGTTCATCAGGGTGGACTTGCCGGCGCCGTTGGTGCCGATCAGGCCCACCACCTCGCCGGCCCGGGCCTCCAGGGTCACGTCGTCGACAGCGCGCAGGCCCCCGAAGGTGACCGACACGCCGGACACCGCGATGGCCGGGCCCTCGATGGCCGGCCGGTCGCCACCGCCGATGGCCACCGCCGGGGGCGCGGTGACCCGCGAGGTGTCGGCCGGGCCGAGCCGGGCATCGGCGATGCGAAGCAGGGCGTCGCGGGCTGAGTAGGCGATCTGGATCAGGCCGCCGGGGAAGTACAGCAGCAGGATAAGCAGGCCGATGCTCGAGGTGAACAGCGGGACCAGGTCGTTCTCGGGCCAGAAGGCGGGGAGGCCGACCACCCAGAGGGCGCCGATGACCGGGCCCATGATGGTGCCCAGGCCGCCGATGACGACCATCGACACCAGGCGGAGCGAGTCGCCGATCTGGAACAGGCGGTCCGAGTAGGGGATGTTCTGGACGAGGCCGCCGAGCAGCGCCCCGCCCATGCCGGCCACGGCCCCGGCGAGTGCGAAGGCCATCAGCTTGGTCCGCGACGGGCCGACGGTGTAGGCGGCTGCCGTGTACTCGTTCTCCCGCACGCCGATGATCGTCCGGCCGATGCCGCTGGACCGCAGTCGCCGGACCACCAGGAGCAGGACGATCAGGACGGCCAGGCAGAAGTAGTAGTAGGAGCGCTGGCTGGACAGGTCGAGGGGGCCGACGCTGCCCCGACGGAACGGGATGCTCTGGCGGAAGCCGCCGTTGAAGGCCGGCCGCTTGAACAGGTACTGCTGGGCGGCCAGGGCGAAGGCGAAGGTGGTGATGGCCAGGAGCAGGCCCTTGACCCGGAGCGCGCCGAGGCCGATCAGCGCGGCCACCCCCCCGGCGACGACCGACGCCAGGAGCATCGACACCACGTAGGGGACCCGGGGGACCGACAGGGTGGCCAGGTGCCACTCGCCGAAGCCGAGGCCCACCTCGAGGCCCCGGTTGAAGCCGGCGGCGATGAGGGCGCCCACCCCGGCGAAGGCCATCTGGCTGAGGGACAGCTGCCCGGCCCAGCCGGTCACGATGGTCATCGACAGCGCGCAGACGGCGAAGCCGAGGATGCTGGCGTACAGAAGGTGCCGCGACGGGAGCGTCACGACCAGCGGCAGCACGATGGCGATCACCAGCAGCAGGCCACACGCCATGGTCGACAGGTGGCGGACCCACCAGACCTCCCGGAGCCGTTCCGGGATGGGGCGGCGTCGGGCCGAGAACGAGAACGAGCCCTCGTCGTCGGCCACGCCCCGGCTCTGGAAGGCCACGGCGATGGCCACCACGATGAAGAGCAGGAAGTCGATGAGTCCGCTCTGGCCGAGGAAGTTGAACTGCACGTGGGCCTGGACCACGCCGATCACCAGGCCGGCCACCAGCGCCCGGGGGAACGACACCATGCCGGCGATAACCGCGGCGGCCAGGGCCCGGGTCATGGTGTTGGGGCCGAGGTTGGCCATGCCGGTCAGTGCGCCCCGGTTCCCGGACAGGAGGAGGAGCGAGACGCTGGACAGCAGGCCGGCCACCGTCCAGACGAAGAGCTGGACCATCTTGGGGTCGATGCCCGACATGCGGGCCAGGTCCGCGTTGGACGCCGAGGCCTGGACGGTCTGGCCGAACACGGTCCGGTTCAGGAACCACGCCAGCCCGAAGGCCAGCAGGGGGACGACGATGAGGATGGTCAGCTTGGGTCCGGTGATCCGGAGGCCGAACACGTCGTCCCAGGTGAACCCCAGGGGCACGGGGAACCGGTTGCCCTTGGCCACGTCGATGTCGGGGAGGGAGGCCAGGACGGCCTGCATGAGCTGGGCCAGGCCGATGGTGGCCACCAGCACGATGACCCGGGGGGCGTCGAACAGGCGGCGGATGACCGCCCGCTCCACGGCGGCGCCGATGACCGTGCCGGTGAGCAGGGCGACGGCCAGGGCGGCCCAGTAGGGGAAGCCGTGGTTGATGACCATGAGGCTCATGAGCCCCGAGGCCGGAAGACCCATGTTGCCCACGGCCAGGTTGATGACCCGGGTGGACCGGTAGACGAGGACCACGCCGAGGGCCAGCAGGCCGAAGACCATGCCGTTGACCAGCCCGTCGAACCAGAGCTGGCGGGTCGTCCAGATGGCGAGGACCACCGGATTGGCGTCCACGTCAGCCACCGTCCTTCCCGAGGAAGACCGCCCGGGCGAGGTCGTCCCGTTCGGCCAGCTCGGAGGCTGGACCCTCGAAGCGCACCTGGCCCTTCTCGAGGAAGATGGCCCGGTCGGCGATGGACAGGGCCACGTTCAGCGACTGCTCCACCACGATGATGGTCTGGCCCTTCTCCTTGAGCCGCTCGATGAGGACCAGCAGGTCCTGGACCACGGTGGGGGCGAGGCCGAGGGAGAGCTCGTCGATGAGCAGGACCTCGGGGTCGTGGAGCAGGACGCGGGCCAGGGCCAGCATCTGCTGCTGGCCGCCCGACATGGAGCCGGCCCGCTGGTCCTGACGACGGGCCAGGTCGGGGAACAGATCGAGGACCTCGTCGATGCGGCGCTCCACGTCGTCCTTGTCGGCCCGGTGGACGTAGGCACCCATGACCAGGTTCTGGCGGACGGTCATGTCGCCGAACACGCCCTTGCCGCCCGGGAGCTGCTGGATGCCGAGCTTCGATCGGACCTGCGGCGAGGTGTAGGTGACGGTCCGGCCGTGGAGGCGGACCACGCCGCGCTGGGGGATTCCCAGGCCGCTGATGACCCGCAGGATGGTCGACTTGCCCGCCCCGTTGGTGCCCAGCAGGGCCAGCGTCTCGCCCCTGTGGACCTCGAAGGCCACGTCGAACAGCACCTGGACCGAGCCGTAGGAGAAGTCGACGTTGTTGACCTGCAGGGCGGGGACCGCGCCGTCCGACGAGGCCCGTCGCTGCTCGTCCTGCTCGTCGAGGAGTTCCTGGACGTTGAGTGACAGGTCGCCGCGGACGTGGCGGGCGCCCCGGAACATGATCCAGCCGCCGACGATGGCCGACGGCACGGTCAGGACCAGCGTGGTGATCCTCGGCCCCCAGGCGTCGGCGAACATGAACGAGATCAGGCCGCCGCCCGTGCCGCCGATGAAGAAGATGTAGAGGGTGATGAGCGCCGTGCCGCTGCCCCGGAGTCGGTAGGGGACGATGGCCTGGATGAGCGGGCCGACCATGGCGAACGCCGTGCTCAGCATCACCAGGGTGGGGATGGAGAAGGCGATGAACAGCGGGACGTTCGGCATGGCCCACTGGATGGGCTTGAAGACGGCCGAGAATCCGATCAGGCCGCCGACCAGGTGGAGGGTGTGGGTGGGGTTCTCCCGCCACATCCGGTCGAAGCGGGGGCCGACGTAGACGAGGGCGACGACGGTGGCCAGGCCCGACAACGTGCCCCAGGCGCCGCGTTCGAACGACTCGAGGCCGAACTCGTCCTCCAGCCACAGGTTCTCGAGTACCGGGGCGGTGAACAGGCCGAAGCCCAGGGCGCTGAAGCCGACGACGACCGCCTTCATGGTCTTGATCTGCATGAGGCGCGAGAAGGCGGCGTCCATGGAGACCGGGAGGGGGTCTTCCTCGGTGAACGACTCCTCGAGGACGTCCTCCTTCTCCCAGCGGCCGCGCATGGGCTCCTTCAGGAAGAAGGCCCAGACGGCGACGACGGCCACCGGGACGCCGAGCACGTAGTAGGCCCACCGCCAGCCGTCGACCTCGCCGGGGCCGTTGGCCCAGGCGGCGATGCCGCCCACGATGACCGGGCTGAGGACGGCCAGGACGCGGCCCGAGCCCTTCTCGATGGCGCCGATGCGGCCGCGGATGCCGATCGGGTAGGTGTCGGCGATGACCGACGAGTGGACGGGGATGGTGTTGGCCTTGGCGATGCCGACGCCGAACCGGGCCCAGAAGAAGGCGAAGGCGTTCACCGCCAGGCCCGAGAGGGCGACCATGCCGGCGAAGATGACGCTGGACCAGCCGATGATGGGGATCCGGCGGAAGCGGTCGGCGGCCCAGCCCATGGGCACGGCGCCCAGCACCACGAAGGCGCCAGAGGCGCTGGCGATGAAGGTGATGGTGCCGTCACCCACGCCGAACGTGTCGCGGATCTCCGGGGCCAGCACGGCGATGGCGGCGTGCTGGAGCTCGTCGAGCGAGTTGAGCAGGGCGAGGACCACGAAGGTGGCGGCGCCGCCGCCCATGGCCAGCCCCTTCTTCAGCGAGAGGCCCTCGCTCTTGACGCCGGGGAGGAGGTCGTCGGCGAACATGACCTCCGAGGCCTCCTGTTCGGCGTGACGGGCCGCTTCCTCGTCGAGCACGCTGGCGGCCAGCGAGGCCATGCCGCTGCCCGCGTCGGTGCCGCCGTCGGCAACCACGCCGTCGTCGTCGGCGTCGCTCGGTTCGTTCTCGTCGGTCACGGTCGGTGTCTCCCCCGGCCCCCGCTCAGTTGCGGGGGACATCCTTCCACGCGGTGTCGCGGTCATGGCCGGGCTCCCTGGGCAGGCCCAGGGAACGTTCGGCGAGGTTGTTCTTCTGGACCTCGGTGGTGCCACCCCCGATGGAGATGGCGAACCGGTTCAGGACCTCGGCACGCACCCAGGTTCCCCGGGCGTCGCCGTCTGCGGGTCCGGCCACGGCGGCCGGTCCGGCCAGTTCGGCGGCGAGGTTCCCGGTCAGGACCTTGGTGCCGGCGACCATGACCTTGGTCAGCGCAGGGTCGAAGGGCGGGCGCTGGCCGTTGCGGACCGCGGCCTGGATGCGCTGGCCCATGAGGTCCTGGAGGCGTTCCCGGCTGACGATGGCGGCCAGGCGCTGGCGGACCGTCGGGTCGTCGAGGCCTCCGTGGCGGGCCGCCAGGTCGCGGAGGCGGTCCGAAGCGGGCGCACCACCACCCCGGCCGATGAAGGCCGCCTCGTTGGCCAACACGGTGCGGGCTGCGGCCCAGCCGCCGTGGACCTCGCCGACGACCTGGTCGGCGGGGATGCGGACGCCGGACAGGAAGACCTCGTTGAAGTGCGACGACCCGTTGGCCTGGACCAGCGGGCGGACCTCGATGCCCGGCGACGACATGTCGACGAGCAGGAAGGTGATGCCCTGGTGCTTGGGGGCATCGGGGTCGGTACGGGCCAACAGGAAGCCCCAGTCGGCGAACTGGGCGCACGAGTTCCAGACCTTCTGGCCGTCGACCACCCACTCGTCGCCGTCGAGGACGGCCCGGGTGGCCAGCGAGGCCAGGTCCGAGCCGGAGCCGGGTTCGCTGAACAGCTGGCACCAGGCCACCTCGCCGCTGACCAGGCTGGGGAGGAAGCGGGCCTTCAGGTCGTCGGTGGCATGGGCGAGGAGTGTGGGACCGAGCATGGCGATGGTGGCCCCGATGAAGCCGGGGTGGGAGCCGTAGTCGGCCGATTCCTCGCGGAGGATCCGGTCGGCCCAGGTCGGCTGGCCGCCGCCACCGAACTCGGCGGGCCAGGTGGGGGCCGCCCAGCCGTGCTCGGCCAGGGTGCGCTGCCAGGCGCGGCCGTGCTCGAAGTAGGCCCGGGCCTCGTCATCGTCGGGGAACCCGGAGACCTGCCACGGGTTGAGCTCGGCCCGCGGCTCGGCGTGCTCGGTGAGGAAGGCGCGCGCCGCGGCACGTAGCTCGGCCTGCTCGGGCGTGTCGGCGGGGCGGTCGGACACGTCAGGGAACGCTAGTGGGCTCCCGTTTCTGACGGACCATCAGAAACGTGCTTTTCGCGCGGCGCCGGGACCGGTGTGAGGTCCGCTCCGGGCGCCGGTCAGGCCAGAGGGTCGGCGTCGTCGACCTGTTCGAAGACCCGCTTGACCTTGCCCACCTCGGTCCGGGGCATGGAACCCTCCGGCACCAACTCCACGTCGGCCCGGATGCGAATCCGGTCGGCGACGGCCCGGGCGATGCGCTCGGCGCCGTGGGTGAGGGTCTCGCCAGCGGTCGCCTCGCTGGTGGCCTCGGCCCGGATGCGCAGCTCGGCCATGGCGCCGCGCCGGTCGACCACGATGGCGTACTTGGCGCCCACGTCCGGGTCGTCCATGAGGACGTCCTCGATCTCGCGCGGGTACACGTTGACGCCCCGGATGACGAGCATGTCGTCGGCCCGGCCGGTCAGGCGGGCGATGCGGGTCCAGTTCCGGGTGCCGGGCCCGGCCGTGTCATCTCCCCCCCTGGAAGGCGAATCCGGGAGGATCCGGGTGATGTCGCCGGTGCGGTAGCGCAGGACCGGCATGGCCTGCTTGGTGAGGGTGGTGACGACCAACTCGCCGAACTCGCCGTCGGGCACCGGTTCGCCGGTCTCCGGGTCGACCACCTCGGGGAGGAAGTGGTCGTCGAAGACGTTGAGGGCGCCGAGGTCGTCGGGGGCCTCCATGGCCACGCCGGGGCCGATGACCTCGGACAGGCCGTAGATGTCGAGCGCCGTGAAGCCGCCGCCCCACGCCTCCTGGATGCGGTCGCGCATGCCCTCGGTCCACGGTTCGGCGCCGAGGATGCCCACCTCCACGTCGAGACGGTCGCGGATGCCGAGGGCGTGGGCCCGCTCGGCCAGCACCAGGCAGAACGACGGGGTGGCCGACAGGACGCGGCTGCCGAGGTCCTCCAGCAGCTGCAGCTGGAGTGCCGTGTTGCCGCCGGAGACGGGGACGACGGTGCAGCCGAGGCGTTCGCCGCCGTAGTGGAGGCCGAGGCCGCCGGTGAACAGGCCGTACCCGTACCCGTTGTGGAGGACGTCGTCGGGGCGGGTGCCGGCCAGTGCCAGGGCCCGGGCGTTGACCTCGGCCCAGACGGCCAGATCGTCGGGGGTGTAGACGACGATGGTCGGCTTGCCGCTGGTGCCGGAGCTGGCGTGGAGTCGGGTGGTGGCCTCCATGGGGGTGGTGACCATGCCCAGCGGGTACTGGTCGCGCAGGTCCTGCTTGACGGTGAAGGGCAGTCGTGGCAGGTCGTCGACCGAGGTGACCGTGGCGGGGTCGACGTCGGCCAGGCGGTCGGTCCAGAACGGGTTGCCGCAGGTGGCGAGCCGGTCGACGAGCGCGGCGAGGCGTTCGCCCTGCAGGGAGCGCTTGGCGTCGGTCGGCAGGCCGGTGGTGTCGACGGGGTCGAAGGGTGCGGGCATCGGGACAGGCTACGGGTGCCTCGGGCAGTCGTCAAAGGTTTGATTGGTTTCCGGCGTGCCGACCGTTGATCGCCATGCCCTAGGGTTTCGCCTCGTGTCGTTGGGGGGTTTCTGATCGTGGCGCGTCTGTTGGGCGTGTTGGTGGTCCTCGGTCTGTTGGTGGGTGGTTTCGTGTGGTTGGTGTCGTCGATCGCGTCTGATGACGGCGAGTTCGATGGGGCGTTGTGCGACCTGTTGTCGGTGGATGCGCCGGCGTTGGCCACCTCGGGTGGCGATGCGTCGTTGGACGAGGTGGTGGCGGGCCTGCGGGAGCGTGCGGGCCTGTTGCGGGGTGCGGTGGGCGACAACGGTGTGGTGGTCGATGCGGCGTTGGAGCGGTCGGCCGACGTGCTCGACGAGGTGGCCGACCTGTCGGTGTCGGATCCGTCGGGGGCTGCGGTCGAGGCGTTGGTGGTGGCGTTGGCCGAGGACGCGGGGTTCGCGGCGGGCCAGGCGGCGTTGGACGAGGCGGTCACGGAGCGGTGCCGGTGACGTGACCGCTCGTCGTGTGGCCTGGGTGCTGGTTGCCGTCCTGGTCGTGGCGGCGGGGTGCGGGTCCGGGGGTGGCGAGATCGTGCGGTCGACGGCGACGACGTCGCCGCCGGTGGCCGTCCCGGTGCCGGTCCCGGTGCCGGTGGTGACGATCCCGTTGTCGGATCCGGCGGGTTCGCCGGTGCCGGAGTTGATCGCCGAGGCCGATCCGGGTCACGCCGATGCGGGGGTGGTGCGGGCCTCGTCGCGGGCCAACTTCCTGACGGGGGGCTTGTCGTTGGCGTCGTGGCGGTTCGTCGACGGTGACGGGCCGAAGGTCCTGGAGTGGACGATCACCGACGGCGACGGCGGCTCGTGGACGTGCCAGAACTGCTTCTACCTGCCGCCCCGCCTGCAGGGCGTCGTCTCCGAGGTGCTGGGCATGACCGTCGCCGACCACCTCGACGACGTCATCGGGTGGGAACCGGCGCGGACCCAGCCCGGCGACTATGCCGGGAACGCCTGGCAGGTCGAGTTCGTGTTCGGGTCCGACGCGGATGGTGGCAACGCCGCGCAGGGGCTGGTGACGTGGTTGATGGGGTGCCCCGACGGGACGTGCACGGCGCACACGTTGCGGGTCTCGGACGTGGTGTGGAACAACCGCCTGTGGTCGTCGGCGGGCTGTGGGCAGGACATGGCGACCGTCGCACCGTTGGTGCTGTATCCGGGGTATGTGGCGGGGACCAGCGCGGCGGGGGATCGTGACGCGGGGATCGATCGGGTGATCGTGGCGTCGCCGGCGTACCGGCCGGTGTTCGAGGACCGCAACGGCGCCCTGTTCATGTCGTCGTGGCAGTCCACGGGGTGCGACCAGTGACCCGCTGGTGCCAGTTGCGGTCCCGGCTGCGTCGGGTCCTCGTCGTCGCACTCACCGTGCTCCAGGTCGCCACCCTGCTGGTGCTGGCCGAGCAGCCCGCCGTCGCCCAGGAGGTCGAGGCACAGCAGCAGGCCGGAGGCGGCTCCGAGGGGCCGGTGCTCTACGGCATGGTCGCCCCGATGCTCCCCATGGAGCCCGGCGGGACGGCGATGGCCGACCTGACCGTCGTCAACTTCGGCGGCACGGCCACCGAGAACCCGCAGCCCATCGCCCTCGACCTGGTCGGCCTCCCTGCCGGCGTCACCGTCGTGGACGCCTCGCCGACGCCGACGGCTGCGACGCCGGGTTGGCGGTGCGCCGGGACCCGCTGCGAGTGGGGCGTCGACCTCGGCGCCGGGGCGTTGGGCCCCGCGCCCGTCCAGCCGTTCGAGGCCGCCGAGGGCCGCCTGGTCCTCGACCTGGCCCCCGACGTGGACGTCGCCGTCATGGGCGACGCCGCCGTGGCCGAGTTCCTGGCCCTGTCGGCCTCCGTCGAGAGCTACGAGGACCTGACGACCGCCATCGACGAGGCCGGGGTGGTGGACCGCATCGCCGTGGTCGTCTCCGCCGGGGGCGACCCGCGGGCGACCGTCGAGCACACCGACGCCATGCTGGCCGTCACCGACGAGCCGGGTCGGGCTCGGGCCACGGTCCGCCGCACCGGCGACCCCGGCGCCGCGCTCCACTCGGCGCTGACCTGGGCGTTCACCGTCGTGTCGATCGGGGGCGCCGACGTGGTCGATCCGACCATCGTCGACCTGGTGCCCGCCGAGGTCGGCCTCGTCGACGTGCGCGTGGACGGCGAGGGATGGGACTGTGCCGTGGTCGGCGGTGCCGTCGAGGGGTGCACCTTCGACGGGACGGTGCCGGCCGGCGGCGTGTCGCCCGCCGTCACCGTGACCGGCGTCGTCGCCGCCGATCCGGTCGACGGACGCTTCGAGTGGACGCCGGTCGTGGCCGGGCTCCCGCTGCCCGTCACCTCGTCCATGTCGTTCGATCCCAGTGACCCGGTCCCCCCGGACCTGGTGGTGACCGTCTCGTCGGTGATGCCGGTCGTGGTCGCCGGTGGCGAGCTCGAGGTCGGCTACTCGATCGCCACCAACGGCGGGTCGACCACTGCCCCGGTCGACCTGCTCGTCACCATGGACGGCGCCGCCCTCGTCGCCCACGACGGCCCGTCGTCCTGCGTCCAGGACGTCGACCTCGGACCGGTGCGGTGCACGGTCGACGCCGTCCACGCCGGTCGGGAGACGACCGGCAGCGTCACCCTCGCCGCCGTCGGCGTCGAGGCCGGCGAGGCCACCGTGGAGGCGACGGCGACCACCGTCGGCGAGACCGCTGAGGCCCGGGTCGACAACACGTCGGTGCTGCCGATCGTCGTCCAGCCGGCCAACCAGCCGGTCGGCCTGCTGACCCCCGTCGAACAGGGGCCTGACGGCGCATGGGAGGACTTCGACGGGGCCATCGTCCGGGTGCCGGCCGCCGGATCGGCCACGTGGGCCCACCGGGTGGTCAACCGGGGCGCGGCGCCATTCGCCGCCGGAACCCGGTTCGAGGCCCTCGTCTCGGCCTCGGTGGGCATCGACCTCTTCTCGAGCGGCGCCTGGGCCTGTGCCGGCGAGACCGTCGAGGCGCCCGTCGTGGACGAGCGGTTGCGGTCGTCGGCGGCGTTGGCCGCGGCGGCCGAGATGGCGTCGCTGGACCTGAACGCCGAGATGTCCGCCGTCGAGGAACAGCTGGTCCAGCAGCTGATGGCGCGGGCCGACACGCCGCCCATCCCCCAGGCGACCGGACCGGTGCCGGCCGTGCGGTGCACGTGGACCACGGACGTCGGGATCGCCCCGGGTGAGGCCGGCGCCCCCCTCCTCGTCGTGGCGTCGTCGAACGGTGCCGAGCCGGGCGGCGCGGTGTGGACGGCGACCCTGGTCGAACCGGAGGCCGTGGTGCCGTCGACGTCGCACGGCGCCGTCGTCGTCGAACAGAGTCGGCGGGCCGTGCGCAGCGCCCTGGTGGGCGGCGCGGTACGACCTGGGGGCCGCCTGATCGCCCGCATGGAGTCGTTCAACTCCGGCACCGACGTGGTCGAGCATCCGATCGTGGTGCTCACCGCCGAGGCCCACGTGTCGGTGGGCGCCATGGTCGAGCCCGCTGGCTGGACCTGTCTGGGCGTGGCCGCGGTCCTCAGCCCCGGCGCCACGTTGTGCGCGGCCGGCTCGCTGGGCCCGGACGACTCGACGGGCATCGGCTCGTTCGACGTGACCACGTCGGTCGACTGGCGGGGGCCGGGGCGCCTCACGGCGGTGACCCTCCGCGGCGGGACCGACCTGGGCCTGGCGGCGGTGACCACCGCGGTGCTCGACGAGAAGCCGCCGCTGACGCTGTCGGGCGACGTGGTCGAGGCCGTGTTCGACATCTCGATCCCGCCCGGGGGCGGCGAGCCCGGACCGTCGCAGGTTCACCTCACCGCGGATGCCACCGCGGGCGCGACGGTGACGTGGCGCCAGCTGTGCGTGCTGCCCGACGAGGCGCGGTGCACGGTGACCGCCCCGCAGGTCGTGATCGACATGCTGCCCAACGGGGCGGCCAGCTTCCGTGCCCCCCGGGTCGACGAGCCGACGGTGCTGCGGTTCGAGGCCACGGCCGCCGACGGTGACGCGACGGTGACCGACGAGGTGTCGGTGCTCGTCAAGCCCCGCCCGGTCATCCAGGCGCCGTCGGACGACGAGCAGATGTGGCCGGCCGCCGGCCAGGCACTCCTCCTGCCGTTCCGGAACCTGCCGCTCCAGAACGACGGCAAGGACGAGGACGGCGAGGAGGGCGACGGCAAGGGTGGGACGACGACCACCACGACCACCACGACGACCACGACCACGACGACGACCACGACGACGACGACCACGACGACGCTTCCTCCCGGTCAGGGCAAGGACGGGGGCGACGGCGGCAAGGACGGCACGCCGACCACCACCACGGTGGCGCCGAAGCCCGGGACGACCACGACGACATTGGCGCCTGCCGCCGAGCTGGACGTCGCGTGTTCCGAGGACGGGTCCGGCGTCCTGGTGGTCGGCAAGGACCTTTGTGCCGCGGTCGGGGTGGGGTCCGGGGCCGGTTCCTTCACCGCGACTTACGGCTCCGACCTTCAGGCCGACGTGGCCAAGGCCCCGGATGGGGTGGTGCGGGTCACGTCACCGACCACCGACGTGACGGCAGAGGTGACCGACGCCGACGAGGTGCGGATCACCGTCGTCCCGACCGACGGCCTTCCGGCCAAGGTCGTCCTGGTGGTTGAGTGGGACCGGGACGGTTCGGGCACCTACGTGGAGTACGGGACCCTGGCGCTCGTCCCACCGTCGACGCCGGCCGCCACCACCGTGGCTCCGAAGGACGACGGTCCGACCACGACGACGACCCTGGCCCCGAAGGCCGAGGTCCCGACCACCACGCTGGCGCCCAAGACGCCGGAGGAGGAGGGCGTCGAGACGATCGTGGAGACGACCACCACCACGACGCTGGCCCCCCTCGAGGCTCCGACCCTGACGGCGACCCCGGTCGACGGCGGCGTCGCGCTGTCGTGGACCCTCGACGCCTCGCGTGCCGTGTCGGTGATCCGGATCGCGTCGGCGGCTTCCGACGAGGTGTGGGGCGAGGCCGCCAAGCTGCCGCCGGGAACGCTCGCGCACACCCTGACCGGCCTCGCGGACGGGACCGACCGGTTCCAGCTCGAGGTCGCCTACGACGACGGCTCCTCGGTCCTGTCATCGGTGGTGGTGCTCGCCCCGTCGACGACGACGACGGTGGCCGACGGAACCACGACGACCCTGCCGGGCGCGTCCACCACGACGACCCTGCCGGGCGCGACCACGACGACCACCACGACCACGACCACCACGACGACGACCACGACGACGCTGCCGCCGTTCGCCGTCTCGGCGGTGGTGACCGACGGCGACGTCACCCTCAACTGGACGGTCAACGACGCCCGGACCCCGTCCTCGTTCGTGGTCGGCGCCGCCGGACCCGACGGCGTCTGGATGCCGCTGACCACCCTCGGCGCCACCGACACCTCGTACACGGCGACCCGTTCGACGGTCGGTAGCCACCAGTTCCAGGTCGAGGTCGTCTTCACCGACGGCACCAACCTGCTGGCTCCGGTCCTGACCGTCGACGTGGCCACGGTGGCCACCACCACGACCGTGACCACGGTGCCCGCCGCCCCCACCGACGTTCCCGCCGTGTCGACCTCCGACGGGCTCTCGCCCCGACGCCAGACCCACGGCCTCGGCGGCGCGCCGGCCATGCGCAAGTGGGTGCGGGCCCAGGCCGCGCCGTCGGTGCGCGTCTCGACCACGGGGCCGTCCGCGATCCGCGTCACCCACGGGTCGCCCATCGAGTTCCTGGCCTCGGCCGCCGGCGACGGCGCCGTGACCTGGGCCTGGACGGTCGCCGGCGGCTCGCCGCTGCTGACCGGCAACGCGGCGTTCACCGCGGCGGTGGCCGCCAACACCTCGGCCGAGTTCTCGGTGACGGCGCCGTCGGTGACCGGCGTCGTCCGGATCAAGGTCACCGCCACCTATCCCACTGCCGGTGGGAACGTGTCGGCGTCGTCCACGGCCACGGTCACCGTCGCCCCCGACGGGAACCTGCCCGGGGCCGCCCTGCTCCCCGACGTGGTGATCGACGGCGTGCACCCCGGCAAGCCGATCGTCATGGCCCCCGGCTCCCGCATCACCTTCTCGTCGCGGGGCAGCGCCGGTTCGACGGTGGCCTGGTCGGCCAGCAGCGACCTGATCCTCACCGGGACCGGACCCGAGGCGGCCACGATCGAGGCGCCGGCCACGCCCGGGCGCTACAAGCTCGGCATCAAGGCCACGGGGCCGAACGGCGCCGTCAAGGGCTTCTCGGTGCCCGTCGTCGTAACCGACCGGGCGCCGCTCACCGCCCTGTGCAACAGCCTGTCGCCCACGCTCGTCGGCACCCTGGAGGACGCCCTCGTCGGCCTCGACGTCTCCGGCGACCTCGTGGCCGCCATCCCGTCGTGCACCAACGGCTCGACCATCTGGGTGGCCAACAAGACCTTCCAGTTCGCCGGGCTGTCGCTCGACCAGGTGGTCATGAGCATCGACCGGTTCGGCGTGACGGTGCACCGGGCCGTGCTCGTCCTGCCCGACTGGATGCCCATCACCAGCCCGGACGTCGACGACCTGAGCATGTTCCTGCCGTTCGTGTCCGACACCGAGTTGGGCGGTGCCGACGCCACGTTCGTGGGCGACGTCCGCCAGCGGGTCCTGGACATGCTGGGCCTCGACGACTGGTCGGTCTCCGGTTCGGTGTCGTTCGCCAACAGCACGCTGGTGGGCCTCGGGATCTCCGGCACCGGGACCACCGACGATCCCGACAAGAGCCCGCTGTTCGCCGCGTCGGGAACCTTCGGCGACGGCTCGGTGACGGTGGCCGTCGACCTCGACGACCTCGAGTTCGTCCCCGACATCTGGTTGACCGTGGACGGCAGCGTCACGTTCAGCGACGGTGCAGTCGACACGCTGACCGCCAACGGGCAGATCGACCTCGAGATGTTCCCGGTCGACATCCGCGGGACCGTCAGCCTGAGCTACACGCCGACCGTCCAGTCGTTGACCGTGGCCGGCACCCTGCCGTCGATCAGCCCGATCACCGGCCTCGACCTCACCAACCTGACGCTGGCCGGCACCGTGACCCGCGACGCCGACGGCTTCACCGGCAGCGTGTCGCTGACCGCCGATGCCCTGACCTTCGCCGGAGGCGCCCTCACCCTGGCCGCGCCCAGCCTCGGCGTGGCCTGGGAGTGCTCGGGCGGAGCGGCGACCACCACCACCCAGGCGCCGACCACCACCGTGGGGGGCAGCGCGGCGGCCCTCGACGAGGTCGTGATGCCGGCCGTCGGCTCCGGTGGCGGCGTGGCCGCCGGCCAGGGCCTGCCCGTCGCCTACGACGCCCGCCAGACCGCCGGCGCCGACCCGCCGGCGCCCCACGAGTTCGCCCAGTCCGAGGTGGCCCAGTCCGAGGTGGCCCAGTCCGACGGTGGTGCCTCGCCGCGCACCTGCGGCCTGGTCGTCACGTTCTCGACGCGGGCCTCGCTCAACATCGGCACCGTCTCGGCCGGCGGCAGCCTCAGCGGTCGCATCGACACCGTCGCCGGGACGGCTTCGTTCCGTGCCGTGCTCCGGACCCTGGACTTCGGCGGCGGCGTGAGCATCACCGACGCCGAACTGCAGATCGAGATCGCCTCGGGCTCCTTCTCGGTCAGCGCCGGCGGCAACCTCAACATCTTCGACACCACGGTCACGGCCGGCATCGAGTTCACCAACGACGAGGCCATCCTCACCGCCGGCCTCAGCGGCCTGTCGCCGTTCGGCACGGCCGGACCGAGCCTCCGGGTCGGCGAGATGATCGTGGTCCTGCGGGGCTCCGACATCACCTGGGTGCCCGACGACGACGTGCTGCGCACCCTGCCCGTCGTGGCGGGCACGCTGTCGGCCGGCGAGGTCCGCATGGCCGCCGTGGTCGACCTGCCCGACGCCGTCAACCGGGTCCGCAGCCTCACCGGGGGTCGGATCAGCCTGCCCACCGAGATCGCCATCGGCGGCGGCATCAACCTCACCACCGGTGCCGTCACCCTTACCGGCACCACGCTCGGCAGCTCCACGTTCGCGGCGTCGGGCACCCTCAGCCGGGCGTCGAGCACCGCCGCCTGGGGTTGGGACCTCACCCTCGGGGTCCCCGGCGAGATCTCGATCATCTCGCAGCTCACCCTGACGCAGCTGTCGTTGCGGCTCACGAACCTCGACCAGGCCGGTACGCCGACGGGCGACCTCCGCGTCGACCTCGACGCCGGGCTGCGGGTCGACCTGCTGGGCACCACGGTGAACTTCGGGGCCCGGGTGGCGTTCGCCAACAGCAGCGACTGGACGGTCACGGTGTCGGCCGCCCTGTCCGACACCGACAGCACGGCCACGTGGACCCCGATCCCCGGGTTGGTCCTGCCCGCCGGCCAGATCACCGGCACCATCGCCCGGGCCAACGGCACGACGAGCGCCAACCTGCGGATGGCCATGACGTCGGACTGGACGCCGGTGACCGGCATCCGGATCAGCCAGGCCTACGTGGAGCTCGGCATCGCCTGCGGACCGCCACCCACCACCGGCACCCTGGCCGTCAGCGCCGCGCTGGACGCCGTCGTGTCGACGACCACCACGACCACCACGACCACCACCACGACGCAGCCACCCGCGAGCGGAGCGTCGTCGACGAGCACGACCTCGTGCCGTCCGAACTTCTCCATCGGCGGCAACCTCGACATCACCATCGGCGGGACGTCCCTGCCGCAGTTCCGCCTGGCCGGCGGCTACGCCAACGGCGTCTGGTCGATCTCGGTGGCCATGGGCGCCGTCAACATCGCCAGCGGCTTCGACCTGCTGGGTGCCGCCTTTGCCCTGAGCTACGACACCACCACGTCGACCATCGCCGTCGGCCTCGAGGGGCGGGTCAGCGTCCTCGGCGTCGAGATCCGGGCCAACGTCCAGCTCAGCAACCAGGGCCTGCTGCTCACGGCCGGTGCCGTCAACTGGCAGCTGTTCAGCGGCGGACCCGTCATGTCCGACCTGCTGGTGGCGTTCTCGACCTACGACACGACCGTCACCATGCCCGGCAGCGGCGACACCATCCGGGTCAACCGTCTCGACCCGACGCTGGCCGGGGCCATGGCCATGCCGGCCGGGCTCACCGAGGTCATCGGCGACGTCCGCCTCGAGCCGTTCGTCATCTCCCTGCGCGGCCTCATCACCGGCAACTTCACGCTGCGGCTCGGCATCCGCCTTCCCGACGACGCCTGGCTGTTCAACGTCAACGGGTTCGGCCTGCGCATCCAGTCCCTCGGCGTCCAGATCAGCGTGCGGAACTGGGCGGATCTGACCATCGGCGCCTACGGGCAGGCCCGCTTCGCCATCCCGAACCAGGTCGACGACGTGCCCATGCGGCTCTCGGTCGGCTTCGACACCACCGGCAGCCTGACGGTGGCCATGAGCCTCGGCCTGGACGAGAACGGCAATTCGGTCCCGTGGAACGACGCCTTCGGCATCCCCGGCTTCGTCATCAACCACGTGGCCGGCGAGATCGCCATCAATTTCACCTCGACGCCGATCCCCACACCGGAATTCGGCATCGCCATCTCGATCCAGTTGCCGACGGCGATCCGGAACCTGATCGGGATGGACGAGGGCGTCAACATCTCCGGCGCGTTCCGGTTCGGCGTCAGCGGGACCTGTCTGTCCGTCCAGATCGGGCGACAACCCGAACAGCACGAGACGCCGGCGGACCTCCCCAAGGCGGTCGACCTCTTCTCCAGCGCGCTCATCGGCAACTACGCCGAGCTGACGATCGCGCCCTACGGGTGCCAGATCGACACGCTGACCATCGACCCGGGGATCACCATCGGGTTCGCCGGAACGCTGCTCGGCAATCAGATCATCGTGCTGCTCGACATCGACCTGTTGGCGGTGGAGCTCCGCGCCCGATTGGACATCGGGGCGTTCACCCTCGGGCCGCTGGTGTTCCAACGCACGTACCTGGACGTCCTCATCAGTGCCACGAGGCCACTGGACAGCCACATCTACTTCACCGGGAACCTGACCATCCACATGCCGTCTGGACCGGCCGAGATCCAGGCGCGCCTCGTCGTCGAGGCCAACGGACCCAACGGGCCCCGGTTCGTGCTCGACGCGAGCATCACGAACCTGCCCATCATCCCGGGCCTGATCGACATCCGGACGGCGTCGATCCGGGCGCTGGTGGAACCGTTGTCGTTGCGGGTGTTCCTCGACATCGAGGGCGACGCGACGATCCTCGGCGCGGAGATCGACGCCCGGATCCGCCTCGACGTCGACCGGGACGGCCTGCACGAGGCCTCGGCGAGCCTGGCCGGCGCCTGGGAGCTGGGCGCCATCGACCTGCAGGGCAACTTCGACTTCACCTACCTGCGCGGCGGCTTCCCGACCATGGCGTTCTCCGGCTTGGCGGCCGTCGGCGACCACCAGCTGGCCACCGTCCAGGGATCGCTCGACCAGTACCAGCTCCAGGTGACGGGACGCCTCGATCTGGGCGACGTGTTCAACGGCGACATGGCCGGTCGAATCGTGTTCTGCAACCCGGGCGACATCCACGTCGCCAACCGGGACGGCGTCGAGGTTCTGGCCCAGGCCGGCGACTTCCACTTCCGGGCCACCGCCAACCTGGACGTGGGTCCGGTCAGCGCCTCGGGCCTCATCGAGATCGGCCGCTCCACGCTCAGCACGGCCACGCCGACGCTGCCCACCTGCCCGACCTTCACGCCCATCCAGCCCCGGTCCGACGAGGTCGAGGCCACCCTCGACGCCGTCTTCTCGACCATTCCCGGCGCCAGCTCGACGACCACCACGGCGGCCGGCGCCTCGCTGATCCTCCCCTTCCAGGCCGATGAGGGAACCGAGGCCCAGCGGGAAGCCCCGGAGCCCGGGAGCCAGGAGGAGGAGGCGGCCCAGGCCCGGGCGCGGGCCCAGGGCGCGACCACCACCCTGGCGGCGGTCGGGGCGACGTTGTCGGTGGACTGCGACCAGCCGGGCGAGCACCCCGAGGAGGACCGGTCGTTCCTGCTGGGCGAGACGGTCTGCGGCCGGGTCCGGGTGCCGGCCGGTCGGATCGGGACCTTCCCGCTGAACGCACACCGACAGGTACTGGCCTCGGCCACCACCAGCGGTCGGTTCGTCCGGGTCGTGTCCGGCGCCGACGAGGACGTCGCCGTCGGCCTGGCGTCGGACGGGACGGTCACCGTCAACGTGGTGCGCGCCCTCACGGTGCCGGTCACCCTCACCATGGAGATGGGTGGCCCGGAGACGGCCTGGGTTCCGGTGGGGGCGATCGTCGTCGAACCGCGGGCGGTGAACCCGCCGTTGGCCGTGCGTTGCGCGGTGCCCGGTGGCGACCAGTTCCTCCTCGTCGGCGCCGCCTGTCAGGCCATCGAGACGCCGACCGGTGGGACGGGGACGTTCGACCTCGTCGTGTCGCAACGCTTCCTCGCCGGCGTGACGGCCGAGGCCGCCGGCCGGGGCATCGCCCCGACGTGGCGGGTGCGGTCGCTCGACGACAGCGTGGTCGCCGTCCTCGGGTCGGGCGGCCGGGTGCGCGTCGACGTCACCCGTGCCCTCACCGACACCAAGGCCCTGCTGCTCCAGGTCGACCTCCTCGGGGAGGGCGCCTGGGAGGACTACGGGAGCATCGTCCTCGGTCCGTCACCGCCGCCCATCGTCGCCACCTGCGGGGACACCGGCGAGGGCACCCGAAACCTGCGCCTGAACGGCAACCAGTGCGTCGAGGTCGCCGTGCCCGCCCGGGCGACGGGTCGCTTCGAGATGTCGCTCGACCCGGCGTTCGCCACGGGCCTGGCCGCCGACGCCGTGCTGTCCATCCGCTCGCACGACACCTCGATCCGCGGTGGCGTCCGGGCCGACCGCACCGTCGTCATCGACGTCGTCCGGTCGCTGACCGGTCCGCTGGAGTTCGGCCTGTGGGTCGACCCCGACGGGTCGGGACCGCTGGCGGCCGAACACCGTCAGGCCGTGGCCCTCGGACCACCCACGACCACGACGACGACCACCACGGTGGCGCCGACCACCACCACGATCAGCCCGGTGGCCGTGCTGGCCACGGCACCGTCGTGGATGGACGTCGGCTCCACCGAGGCCATCCCGACCACGCTGACCTGCCTGGACCCGACCGACCTCGGCTTCACCCTGAACGGGACGCCGTGCTCGGTGGTGGCCGTGCCCGACGCACTCCGCCGCGGCATCGTTGTCGGCATCGCCCCCGCGGTGACCCTGGATCCCCGGCCCAACACGTGGAGCGACGTCCACTTCCCCACCCGCGACCTGCGGATCGCCGAGCGCGAGGTCCGGATCAACCTGCCCACCAACGCCGACTGCGGTCCGGCCGTGCGCACCTTCGAGCTGCGTCGTTGGTGGGACCTGGACCAGGTCGACACGCCGACCCTGGCCGGGATCCGGTTCATCATGCAGGGGTACCAGAGCCGCGAGGCCCGGACCTGTGCGCCTCCGCCCCCGCCGCCGGAGAGCGTGCCCGACTGGGCCGGCCGGGTGCGGGCCGCCGCCGACGGCGTGGCCTGCGGTGCCCCGGGCGTCGACGACCGCTTCGCCTTCGTGGCCCACTACCAGCTGGGCGGCGCCGACTGCGGTGGCCTCGTCGTCGACCGGGCCGCCACCACCGCCACGGTGACCCTCCGGCCGCCGACGTCGTTCAGCGGCCAGACGATCAGCGTCGTCAGCACCTCGGCCTGGCTGGTGCCGACCATCTCCGGCAACGACATCACCCTGGCCCTCACGCCGTACACCGGCCACGGCGACCGTGCGGCCCGCTTCCACGTGCGGGCCACCGCGGCCGACGGCACCGTGACCGATCTCCCGCAGGTGCCCGTCGTCCAGCGGACGGCGTTGACGGCGGCCACCGTCGGTGGCGTCACCTGCGAGACGCTCGACCACGCCGGCGTGGTGCTGGTCGGTGGCCTGGCCTGCAGCCGACCCCGGATCGACAAGTTCACCCCGGCACCGGTGTTCACCCTGGCCACGCCCCGCGCCGTCGGGGAGTCGGACGCCACCTGGACGGTGTGGGGCGCGCTCGACACCGGAGGCTTCCAGGCCAACCCGGACTGGGCGACCGTCACCGAGCTGGACTCGGGCACCGTCCGCCTCGACCTCCAGCCCTTCATCGGCACGGAGCGGGAGCTCCTGCTCACCCTGTCGCGGGGCTTCGGCACTCCCGACCTGCGCCGCATCGTGATGGTGCAGGACCCGATCGGCTCGGTGTCGACCGGCACCCAGTACGCCGGCGCCCTCCCGCAGGTCGTGTTCGGCAAGCTGCACGTGACTGGCGCGCTCGACCTCGGGCCGCTCCAGGGTTCGATGACGGTGAGCGGCTCGTTCGACTCGACGGGCAACTTCGCCCTGTCGGCCAGCGGCTCGGTGGCCATCGACCCGTTGGCCTCGGCCAGCATCTCCGGCTCGGTCACCATCAACAGCGACGACACGTGGTCGATGGGGGTGTCGTTCAGCGGCCAGGTGCTGTCGCTGGCCACCGTGCAGTTCACCGGCGACTTCTACGACCGCGGCCAGGGCTTCCGCTACGACCTGACCGGCGCGGCGGGCCTGTCGGTGCCCGGGGCGACGGCCAACGCCAACTTCTCGCTGTCGAACGTGCCCGGTCGGGCCGGTCTCATGGCCACCGTGGCGTTGACGGCCGGTCCGGAGAACGTGGCGAGGATCACCGCCAACGGCACCATCGCCATCAGCGGATCGTGGTGGTACGGACGCCTGTCCGGCAGCCTCGACACGCTGGTGGTCGACGCCTCCGGCTGGCTGGAGATCGGCAACCTGCGGGACCGGACGGCCTATTCCCGGATCAGCACCGCGGCGTGCACCGAGCGGACCATCGGGGTGACGACGTTCTGCCAGCTGGGCTCCACCCGGGTCGACTTCGCCGCGTCGGCGTCGCTGCTGGGCCTGAGCTTCGGCCTCGACGGGTTCGTGGACGGCAGCGGCTTCCGGATCACGGCGCGGACGCCGGCCGGCGGTGGTCGCCACATCATCCGCGGTTCGACCTGGGCGCCCTTCTGCGACGCCTGGTGGGACATCCGCTTCGATGCCAGCCTGACCATCCAGAGTGCGAGCCCGAACGTGACGCTCAGCGGCGCCGGCGACGTGGCCGCCGGCTGGTGCTCCATCCGGATCGACCTCGGGATCTCGGCCTCGGCCACCTTCAACCCGACGCGCCTGCGGGCCACCTTCCGGGTCGCCGACATCCCGATCTCCATCGACATCCGGTTGTAGGCCGCAGGCGTCGGTGATGCGCAGGCCGTCGATGGTCCGGCGGGGCGTACTCGGTGGGGGCCTCCTCGGCCTGCTCGCGGCGGCGTCGTTGGCCACGTCCTGTGGGTCGGACGAACCGGCGGTCGAGGTGGCACCGTTGGCCTGGGAGGCGTGCGGCCCGGTCGAGTGCGCCCTGCTGCCGGTGCCCGTCGACCACGCCGACCCCGACGGTCCGAGCTTCGACCTCGTGGTCCGGCGGCGAGCGGCGACCGTCGACCGGCTCGGGGTGCTGGTGCTGCACGTGGGCGGGCCCGGCGCCACGGCCCGACCGGCCGTGGAGCACGCCGAGGTCCTGCTCGGCGAGGCCGCCGACCGGTTCGACGTGGTCGGCCTCGACTCGCGGGGCACGCAGGCCTCGTGGGGTCCGGCCGCCGGGACCGCACCGTTCGACTGCCTGTCCGACGTGGCCCGCCTGCTCGAGGGCCTGACCCGGTGCGACGGGCCCGACGGTGGCGTGGACCAAGCCGGCGACTTCTCGACGCTGGCCACCGTCGACGACGTCGAGCTCCTGCGGCGTGCCCTCGGCGAGGACCGGATCGGCCTGCTCGGGTGGTCGTACGGGGGGACCGTGGCGGCCGCCTACGCCGATCGTCATCCGGGGCGGGTGGTCGCCGTCGTCGCCGACGCACCCGCGCATCCCGGCATGCCGTGGGCCGAGCAGATGGCCGCCCGGTTCCGCACCATGCACGAGCGCTACGTCGAGGCGCTCGGCGACCGTGCACCGTCCTCGACCGACGGTGGGGCCTCGGCATGGGTCGAGCCGGCGATCCTGGATGCCGCCGTCGAGGTGTCGCTCTACGACCCGGCCCGGTGGCCTGCGTTGCGCGCCGCCGTCGACCACCGGGACCGAGACGCCGTGCTCGTCCTGGCCAACCAACGCCTCGGTCGCCAGAAGGGTGGCCACGACGACGGCGGCATGGAGGCCCAGGTCGCCGTGCGGTGCAGCGACCTGACCGTGGCCGAGGCCGGACGCGTCCTCGACCTCCGGCCCGACGACCGGTCGTCCGGGATCGGTACCGCGGTCGAGGCGCTGTGCCCGTCGCTGGGCGGTTCGACCCGCCCGCTCTTGTCGGTGGACTGGTTCGCCGAGCCGCCCGGCGACCGGGTGCCCGGCCTGGTGGTCGGTGCCGTCGGCGATCCGGCCAGCCCGATCGACCTCGTCGAACGCCTCGCTGCAGATGCGGGCTGGACGATCCACGTGGTCGACGGCGGCCGCCACACGTCGGTCGGCTCGGACCCCGGCGCCACCGCGGCGGCCGTCGACCTGTTCGTCCGTGCGTTCGAGGCTCGGTCCGATCGCTGAGGCCCGTCCGGGCGTCTGGCTACCCTTTTCCGTCGTGTCCGCCGTCCACCGCCTGAGCCCGGCCCTCGTGTCGCTGCTGGTCGCGGCGCTCGTCGCCTCGGCCTGCGGGGGTGGTGGGGAGGGTGCGACCTCGACGACCGTCGGGGAGGTCGCCCCGTCGACCGCGAGCGTCGAGGGGGCGTCGCCCCCGTCAACGACGGACCAGCCGGGCGCCGCCCGGCCCACCACGACGGTGGCGCCCGTCGAGGCTCCTGTCGAGGTGCCGGCCGACCTCGGGCCCTGCGCGGAGCCCGCACCGGACGACCTCGGCGCCGGGATGCTGTGCGCCGATTCGGGCTTCCGGCTGCTGGACGGCTTCGCCTTCCCCAACTGGGCGGGCAGCGTGTACGAGGGTGACGGCTTCGGCGCCGACGAGCTGGTCAGCCTCTACGGCGCCGAGCAGGTGTGCGCCGAGTACGACGGCGAGCAGTGCGTGCTGAACGGCGGCGCCGCCCAGCGACTGGCCGAGTTGGACGCCCTCGTCCAGGGTGGCCGCTGCGAGGGCATGGCCGTCCTCGGGGCCCGGTTCCACGCCGGCCTGGCCGACCGCACGTTGTTCCGGGCCGACGCCACCATCACCGCCCAACTCCCACCCACCGCACCCCAGCTCATCGGGGTCATCCACCACTGGTGGGCCACCCAGTTCAGCGAGGCCACCATCTCGGCCACCGCCGCCTCCCGCGACCTCGGGCCGGCTGCCCTGCTCCGACGCCTGGTGGCCGACCTGCCGTCGGGTGCCACGTCGACCCTCGGCATCTACTCGGGGACGTCGGGCCACGCCCTCCTGCCCGTGGCCGTCACCCTCCGGGACGACGGCATCCACGAGGTCCACGTCTACGACGGCAACGTCGTCGGGAAGCTGCGGATCCTGGAGATCGACGAGGACGCCGACCAGTGGCGCTACGCCCACGCGGCGACCAGCGCGGACGTGGAGGCCGAGGAGTGGTCCGGGGGGGCCGGCACCATCGACCTGACGCCCATGTCGTCGCGTGAGGGTGCGCTCACCTGCGACAGCTGCGGCGGTGAGGTGGTGCGGGGTTCGGCGCCCATCCGGGTGACCATGCTGCCGGTCCGCGGGAGTGCCATCCGCCTGGCCGTCGCCGATGCCGACGGTGACGTGGTCGAGGTGGCGGCCGGCGGGATCGACGTCGGCATCGAGGGAGCGATGGTCCAGGTCCACCGCGACGGACCCGGCCAGGGCGTGACGGTGCTCCTGCCCCCCGACGTCGGCGACCTCGTGGTCGACGCCGAGGTCATGCCCGTCGTTCCCACCGCGACCGAGGCCGAACCGCCGTCGGACGGGTCGGGGGACGGCGGGATCGGCGACGGCGTGGTCGTCGAGGCTCCGGCGGCCGCCATGGTGTCGGTCGTGCGGCCGGACGCCAGCGCCGTCCAGGTCGAGGTGGTGGCCACGGTTCCCGACGACGAAGCGCCCGAGGATGCGATTCCGGCGGGGGTCCGGATCACGACCGAGGCGCGGACCGACGCCATGACCGTCGAGGTCGGCGCCGAGGCCGAGGCCCGTGCGTCGATGGCCAGCGAACGCCAGACCATGACCGTGGCGTTGAAGGCCGAGCAGGTGATGGAGGCCGAGCGTCCTGCCGTGTGGACCGAGGAGGCGGCCACCGTCGAGGTGGTGGTGACCGAGGCCGACGAGGTGGTGTTCGCCGAGACGATCGTCGAGGACGTCGACGAGGTGGTCGTCGTCGAGATGGCGGTCGCCGAGGACGGCTCGTTGACCATGGAGGAGAAGGTCCGCGACGCCGAGGACGTGGCTGTGGCCGAGGTCCTGTCGTCCATGGTCGACAAGGCCGAATCGAAGCCGGTCGATCCGTCGACCGACGAGGTCGCGGCGTCGGAGGCCGACGCCACCGACCCCGAGTCGGAGTCGGCATCCGAGCCGGCGGGGGAGATGGCCGCCGAGGCCGAGGCCGACGAGGTGGGCCTGACCTGGAAGCCGGCCACGGGAGCGGTCGACCACTACGCGGTGGAGGTCCGACAGGCCGACGGCTCGTGGAAGGTCGTCCAGATGGTCGACGAGAAGACCACCGGGGCGACGTTCGGTGGCGTGCCCGAGGGAACCTGGGACGTCCGGGTGGTGACGGTGTTCCGCGACGGGACGGTCATCCCGTCGGTGCCCCGTGCCATCGACGTCGACGGCAAGCCCCAGACCCCGAGCACGACCACGACGACCACGACGACCACGACGACCCTTCCCCCGACGACGACCACGGTGCCCGTCGCCACGACGACGGATCCGCCCGGCAAGGCACCTGATGACGGCAAGGGTGACGATGGGAAGGGCGACGACGGAGAATCGGACGACGGCAAGGGTGACGACGGGAAGCAGGTGGTGACGACCACGGTGCCCGTCGCGACGACGACGGATCCGCCCGGCAAGGCTCTTGATGACGGCAAGGGTGACGATGGGAAGGGCGACGACGGAGAATCGGACGACGGCAAGGGTGACGATGGGAAGCCGGTGGTGACCACGACGGTGTCCGTCGCCACGACGACGGATCCGCCCGGCAAGGCTCCTGATGACGGCAAGGGCGACGACGGAAAGCCGGACGACGGCGAGGGTGACGATGGGAAGGGCGATGACGGGAAGCCCGTCCCCTCGCCGACCACCACGGCCGCACCGCCGCCGACCACCGCGGCGCCGGTCGTCGATGACGACGACGGCAAGGGTGATGACGGCAAGTCGGACGACGGCAAGGGTGACGACGCGAAGCCCGCAGCGCCGCCTCCGCCGACCACCACGGCCGCGCCGCCACCACCGACCACGACCGCTGCACCTCCACCGCCACCGACCACCACGGCCGCACCGCCTCCGCCGACCACCACCGCTGCGCCGAAACCGGCTCCCACGACGACGGCGGCGCCACCCACGACCACGGCGGCGCCCGCCCAGGACGGCAAGGACGACGACGGCAAGGACGATGCTGAGGACGACGGCAAGGACGATGGCAAGTAGCCGACCCGTCGGGCGTCGACACGGTGGTGGCTAGCGCCCGGCACGTGCCGGGCCTGGTCCGGAGACCGTCCGGGCTGGTCGCCGTCGTGGCCCTCGTCGCATCGGCCTGCGGAGGGTCCGGTGCGGGCCCGTCCACGACGGAGTCGCTCCCGGTCGGTTCGACGGCCGCGGAACCAGCGGTCGTAGCATCGGTGGAGCCCCCGGACGACACGCCGTCCGAGACCGAGGAGGCCGTCGCCACGGCCCTCGCCGCCATCTCCGTGCCCGACGCCCTCGGCACATGCGACCAGCCCGCTCCGCTGGACCTCGGGCTCGGCCACCTGTGTGCCGACTCGGGGTTCCGGGCACCGGACGGCTTCGCCTTCCAGAACTGGTCGGGGAGCCGCTACGACGACGACGGGTTCGGCGTCGACGAACTGGTCAGCCTCTACGGCGCCGACCAGGTGTGCGCCGAGTTCGACGGCGAGAACTGCGTCCTGAGTGGTGGGGCCGAGCAGCGACGGGTCGAGCTCGAGGCACTGGTCCTCGCCGGGCGCTGCGAGGGCATGGCCGTGCTGGGGTCGCGTTTCCACCTCGGCCTGGCCGACCGGTCGGCGTTCCGACCGGACGCCACGCTCACCCTCCAGCTCCTGCCGACCGCCCCCCACCTGATCCAGGTCATCAACCACTGGTGGGCCACCCAGTTCGGCGAGGCCGCCATCGCCAGCGCCGACGCCCACCGGTCGCTCGGACCGGCTGCGCTGCTCCGCAAGCTGGTCGCCGAGTTGGGCTCGGGGATCGGGTACACGATCGGCGTCTACGACGGCCTGTCGGGCCACACCCTCCTCCCCGTGGCCGTGACCCTCCGGTCGGACGGGATCCACGAGGTCCACGTGTACGACGGCAACTGGGCCGGCCAGCTGCGCGTCCTCGAGGTCGACGCCGAGGCCGACACCTGGCGGTACGCGCACGGGACGGTGTCGGCCGACCAGGAGGCCACCGAGTGGTCGGGTGGCGTCGGCACCATCGACCTGCTCCCCATGTCGGTCCGCGAGGAGGCGCCGTCGTGCGACACGTGCGGGGGCGAGGTCGTCCGTGGGTCGGCGCCGGTCCGGGTGACCATCCTCCCGGTCGGCGACGGCGGGTCCGTCCGAATGCGCCTCACCGCCGAGGACGGCACCACGGTGGAGGTGGCTGCCGACGGCATCGAGACGGGGATCGACGGCGCCGTCGTCCAGGTCCACCGCGACGGTCCCGGCCAGGGCGTGACCGTCCTGTTGCCCGGATACGTCGGCGACCTCGTCGTGGAGGCCGAGGTGGTGGCCGAACCGGTTCAGGACGCCGAGCCGACGGCCTCGACGTCAATGGCCCCGACCTCGACTGGCCCGACGACGACGGTCGCCGACGTCGGTACGCCCGGCGAGGGGGAGGGGCCGGGCGCGGTGGCGCTGGTGTCGGTGGTGCGGCCCGATGCGAGCGCAGTCCAGGTGATGGTCGAAGCCGTCGAGGAGGAGACCCCGGCCGAGGTGCGGATCACCACCGACGCCGACGTGGACGCCACGGTGGTCGAGGTCGTCGACGGGGCCGAGGCGACGGCCTCGGTGGCCTCGGAGCGCCAGACCATGACCATCGGGTTGAAGGCCGAGCAGGCCGTGGTGGTCGAGCGGCCGGATGCCTGGATCGACGAGGACCAGGTGGTCGAGGTGACGGTGCTCGAGGCCGACGAGGTGGTCTTCGAGGAGGCCTTCGTGGAGACGTCCGACGACGGCGAGGTGATGGCCACCGAGGTGGTGCTGGCCGACGACGGCGTGGCCGAGGTGGTGACCGAGGCGGTGGAGGCCGAGGCGGTGGTCGAGGCCGTGGCCATCACCGAGGCCGTCGACGACCGCCGTGCGGTCGAGCCACCCCGTCCCGATTCCCCTCGACCGCCGGACCCGGAGCCTCCGGTCGAGGTGGCGGCGGTCGTCCCCGACGACGATGAGCCATCGGAGGCCTCCGTGCCGGAACCGACGGTGGTGGACGACCCGAGCGCGTCGACGGTGCCGGAACGGACCTCCCCGGACGCCGGGAGTGGCCGTCCCGAAGCCCCTGTGGACCTCGCCGTCGGGTCGTCCGGTGACATGGTGAAGGTGGCCTGGACGGCCCCGGACGGCGGGTCGGATGCGGAGGTGGCCTTCCACGCCGTCGAGGTCCAGCGACAGGATGGCACCTGGCACGTCCTCGAGAAGCACGACGCCGATGCGGACGGGGCGGCCCTGGATCGGGTTCCCGAGGGAATGTGGTCGTTCCGCGTTCGGACCGAGTTCGCCGACGGGTCCGATTCGGTGTCCGACCCCGTGGCGGTGGCCGTCGAGGCCGAACGACGGCGCACCCTGCCGGTCCGCTCGACCAGGACGGTGCCGGACGTCGTCGGGACGACGGCTCCACCGGATGGGGGTCGTTCGGTGCCGACGGTGGTGCCGACGACCACGAGGGTCGACGCGACGACGGTGCCGAGGCGGGTGACGACCACGACGGTGGCGTCGGTGGGGACGCGGCCGCCGGTGACGACGGTGCCGGATCGGGTGAGCACGACGACGGATCCGCCGGACAGGGCGCGCCCTGGCACGACGACGACCGTCGTCCCAAGGCCGGTGACCACGACGACCGAGGTGCCGAGGCGGGTGACGACCACGACGGTGGCGTCGGTGGGGACGCGGCCGCCGGTGACGACGGTGCCGGGTCGGGTGAGCACGACGACGGATCCGCCGGACAGGGCGCGCCCCGTGACCACGACGACCGTCGTCCCGAGACCGGTGACCACGACGACGGTGGCGACGACGACCACGGTGGCGCCTCGGGCGACGACATCCACTGCCGCACCCACGACGACGACCACGGTGGCGCCGACCACGACGACCACTGCCGCACCCACGACGACGACCACTGCTCCACCGGTGACGACGACGGTGGCGTCTCGGGCGACCACCACCACTGCCGCACCCACCACAACGACGACGACGGTGGCTTCAACGACGACCACGACGACGGTGGCGCCTCGGGCGACGACCACCACCACGACGGTGGCACCGTCGCGTGGAACCACGACCACCACGACGGTGGCCCGGGGTCGCTAGGGCTTCAGGCGGTTTGCACCACCGCGCCGGCGACGATGAGGTCCCAGACGGCCAGGCCCACCGACTTGAACAGGGTGACCTCGTCGTCGGCCGTGCGACCGGCGGTTCCCAGGCAGAGCTCGGCCAGGTCCCCGGCCACGGCGTCGAACGACCATTCGCCCGCCTCGGCGGCCAGGATCAGGTCACCGGCCTCGTCGGCGGCCGCACCACGATCGTCGACGAACACCGAGGACCGGCGCAGCAGGTCGGGGGCGACCTCCCGGCGGGCCGTCGAGTAGCTGCCCACCAGGCCGACGTGCGCGCCGTCGCGCACGGCATCGGTGGGCACCACCGGCTCGACCGACGTCGTGCAGCCGCACACCACGTCGCAGGCGGCGGCCTCGTCCGGCGTTCCGGCCACCAGCCGTCGCCCACCGGCGAGGGCCACGACGCCGTCGTCGGCGACGAAGGCGTCAGACGAGGCGGTCGTCCGGCCGCACACCACGACCTCGTCCACGTCGGGACGCACGACCAGCATCGCCTCGAGGTGGCCGCGGGCCTGGATGCCGGTGCCGAAGATCCCGAGGCTGGTGGCGTCGGGTCGGGCCACCACGTCGGCGGCCAGCGCCGAGGCGGCCGGCGTGCGCAGGGTGGTGAGCGCCGAGCCGTCCAGCGTCGCCGTCGGCACGCCCGTCTCGCGATCGCAGTACAGGTAGAAGCCGTGGATCAGCGGCAGGCCCCGTGCCGGGTTGTCCGGCACCACGTTCACGACCTTCACGCCGATCCCGGCGGGCGACACCGCCGGCATCATCAGGAAGTCGGAGCCCGGCCCGAGCGGCACGTGGGCCCGGGGGTGCAGCTCGCCGAGCTGGCGGCTGCCAGCCCGGAGCGCCTCGATGCACGAGGCCATGTCCATCACCGAGCGGATCGCGTCGGCGTCGAAGTGGGGGAGGCCGGTCATCGCAGGAGGAACCCGAGGCCGACGGCGTCGTGGGGATCGAGGACGAACGAGGCGGTGCCGGTCCGGTGGGCCGAACCCTCGACGCTGGGGACGACCCCGGCGTCGGTCACGGCCTCGATCCGGGCGTCGAACGTCCCTCCGGCGACGCCCTCGTTCAGGAACCGGTCGCCGACGCCGAGCCGACCGTCGTCATGGAGCAGCGCGAGCCGGGCGCACGTGCCCGACCCGCACGGGGAGCGGTCGACCTGGCCGTCGGCGAACACCGTCACGTTCCGCTGGTGCACCGCGGAACCGGGGTCGGCCGGTTCGACCTCCTCGTGGAGGATCGTGCCGTACAGGCCCGAGAGCCGGTCGTCGACCGGGTGGACCACCGACGGATGGCCGGCGAGCCCGGCCCTGACCCGTCGTCCGAGGGCGATGAGCCGGTCCACGTCACCGGCCCGGCACGACACGTCGAGGTCGTCGACGGCCACCGAGGCGTAGAAGGCACCGCCGAACGACACGTGCGCGGTCACCGGCCCCAGGTCGGTGTCGACGACGAGGTCCCGGGCCGACGGGAACGCCGCCACGTTGGTGAAGCGGACGGAGGCCACCCGACCGTCCTCCAGCCGGGCGACCGTGGGAAGCCGGCCCGACGGGACGTCGACGACCACGTCCACCTCTCCGTCGGTGGGAGCGTCGACGAGGCCGGTCTCGATGGCCCAGGTGGCCATGGCGATGGTGCCGTGGCCGCAGGCCGTCGAGAAGCCGTCCTTGTGGAAGAAGACCACGCCCAGGTGGCCGTCGGCATCGTTCGGCGGGACGATCATGCCGCCGTACATGTCGGCATGGCCCCTCGGCTCGTGGACGAGGAACCGACGGTGGTCCTCGAGGTGTTCGATGGCCCACGACCGCCGGTCGAGGACCGTGGTTCCTTCCATGGCGCCGAGGTCGACGATGCGGAACGGCTCGCCGGCCGTGTGGTAGTCGTCGACGGTCAGCGACTCTCCGGGGGCCAGCACCATGGCCGCGGACCGTAGTGCGGGCCGGGGTCGGGTGGCAGACCTACCAGACGGCGGCGGGGTCCAGGACCAGGACCTCCCGCATGCGGGACAGCATCGGCTCGAAGTGTTCGCTCCGGATCGTCCGTCCGGAACAGGCGGCATCGACCCCGGGCACGATGGCGTCGATGGCGAACCGGTCGCGGATCCGGTTGGCCCAGACGGGAAGCCGGGTGTCGAACGGAGCGGCGGCCACGTCGGCGTCGACGGCCGCGGCCTCGCCGGCCACCGGAGCGAACAGGCCCACGGCGATGGGGAGCAGGTCGACCAGGGCGGCCTGGAGCCGTGGCCCGGCCTCGGGGTCGGAAAGGAGGACGTCGAGCAGGCCGTCGGCGTGCCGACGGTGGAACCACTCCTCCCGGTCGGCCCGGATGGCTGCCTCGGCCAGCGGCTCCAGTGCGGATTCGGCCACCAGCTGCCAGCGGAGCTCCTCGGCGGCGTCGTAGAGCCAGTGGCGGACCAGGGCGTGGGCCCAGTCGGGGGTCGGCATCTCGACCAGGTGGCACGACCGCCAACGGGTGGGGTCCGAGTCGAAGGCGAGGGCGTCGATCGCCCGGTCGTCGACCTCACCGCCGTCTCCCTCTCCGGCCACGAGGGCGTAGAGCGATGCGGCGTGGCCCAACTCGTCCTGGCCGATGGAGCAGAAGGCCAGGTCCTCCTCGAGGAAGGGGGCCACCCCGATCCACTCGGCGTGCTGCTGTCCCATCAGGTGCTCGTCGTCGGCGAACGCCAGGACGAACTCCCGGATGCCGTCGTTCCACGGTGCGGTCATGCCGAGTCCTCCTTTCTGGGCAGGCCCTCTTCCCGGAGACGGCGCCGTCGTCCGGCGATGCGTTCGCCGTCGTTGTGGCGGTGGGGCTTGTCGGCGTTGGGGGCCACGAACTCGGGTGCCCCGACGATCAGGTGGTCGCGGCACACCAGCCAGAGCCGGTCGCCCTCGGCCCGGCGGAGGTACGCCTCGCGGGCGAGGACCAGGGCCATCGCGTCGTCGGGGGCGTCCAACGAGCCGGCGTGCCGATGTTCGTCCCGACCGTCCTTCTTCAGGAACACCTCGTAGCGCCGCACGTCAGCCTCCCGACCGCATGACTTCGACCACCTCGGCGCACGACGGGCAGAGGTGGACGGCCCGGCAGCGGCTGGGTCCGAACAACGAGTCCTCGGTGGTCTCGGCACCGCACCGGGGGCAGGCCACCGGCTGTCGGCCGATGCGGATGGCCACGGTGAACTCGCGGGCCATTGCGTCGCGCCCGGCTTCGGTGATCCGGTCCACCGTCCACGCCGGGGCGCCCAGCCAACGGACCTCCACCCGGTCGACGCCGGCGACGGAGGCCACGGCGGTCCGGACCTCGTCGGCGATCATTCCGAGCGCCGGACAGCCGGAGAAGGTGGGGACCAGGCCCACCTCGACGAGTCCGTCGACATGCACCTCGATCGACTCCAGCAGGCCCAGGTCGACCACCGAGACGCCCGGGTACTCGGGGTCGTCGACGGTGGCCACCGCAGCGCGGACCCGGTCCGCCAGCAACGCCGGCACGGTGATGGGAGCGGCGGTCATGCCGGGACCCCGGCGGCCCGGTCGGGTGCCTCGTCGAGGGCGTCGCGGACCCACCGGGTGGCGTCCCAGTTGGCGGCCGCCTCGCCGATCCGGCGTGCCGAGTCGGGGCCGCCCTGGGCCAGGGTTCGCTTCAGCGGCTCCCAGTCGATGGGGCCGGCCGTCCACGTGTCGGTCTCCGGGTCGTGGGTGAGGCCGGGATCGGGGACGGTGAACCCGTAGGACGCCAGCATGGGTGCGAACTTCTGGACCCACCGGGCCCGCAGCACCTCGTTGCGCTCCGACTTGATGTGCCACCGGAGCAGCACGTCGTCCGGCTTGGAGTCGGGTCCGAACAACTGGAGCGCCGGCCACCACCAGTCGTCGATCGACTGCTGGAACATGCGGCGCTGGAACTCGGTGCCCTCGGCGATGAGCAGCATCCGCTCCTCGCCCATCCGCATGTGGAACCCCTCCTCGGCGATGATCCGCTTGAGGATCCGGCGGTACGGGCCGTAGGAGCAGTTCTTGAAGACGGCCTGCTGGCTGGCCAGCGCGGCGGCGTCCACGAGGAACGAGATGGCCACCTGGTCGCCCCACGTCTTGGCCCGGTAGTGGAAGACGTTGTGGAACTTGGACTTCCCGGCGAACAGGTCCTCGAGCATCTCCCGGCGCGTCTTGAGGCCCAGGTCGGCGGCCACCATGTACAGCAGGTGGCCGTGGCCGATCTCGTCCTGGGTCTTGGCCAGCACCGACATCTTGTGGCGCAGCCCCGGGGTGCGGGGGATCCAGTCCCGCTCGGTGAGGCCGCCCATCAGCTCGGAGTTGGCGTGCATCTCGATGAAGGCGAAGACGGCCGTGCGGTAGGCGTCGGGCATGTCGTCGTCGACCTCGACGATCCCGCCGCCGTCGAGGAACGCCTCGAACTCGTCCATGGACGACCAGGTGCGGCCCATCAGTCGGCTCCTCCGCCGTCCGGGGCGCCGTTCACGCCGGGGCGGTTGGCGACCATGGTCAGGACGTCGTAGGCGGCCACGACCTCGTCGTCCTGGTTGACCACCTGCGCGTCCCACGCCACCTCGCCGTAGCCGGTGCCGGCCCGCAGCGTCCTTCGCTTGGCGGTCAGCCGGACGGTGAGGGTGTCGCCGGGGTAGGTCGGCTTGGCGAAGCGGCACCGGTCGACGCCGTAGTTGGCCAGCACCGGCCCGGGGTCGGGCCACACGAACAGGCCGGCAGCCAACGACAGCACGAGGTAGCCGTGGGCCACCCGGCCGCCGAAGATGGGGCTGGCCGAGGCCGCCTCCTCGTCCATGTGGGCGTAGAAGTGGTCGCCGGTGCTGTGGGCGAAGTCCTCGATGTCGTCGAGGGTCACGGTGCGGCTCGCGGTGCGCAGCGCCGTGCCCACCTCCAGGTCGTCGAAGTGGAGCCGGAACGGGTGGCCCCGGTCCTCGTGGCGGGTGGCGCCGGGCATCCACTGGCCGGTGATGGCGGTGAGCATGTCGGGCGAGCCCTGCACGGCGGTGGTCTGCATGTGGTGGCGGATGCCCCGCAGCCCGCCCATCTCCTCGCCGCCGCCGGCCCGGCCGGGGCCACCGTGGACGAGGGTGGGGAGAGGCGAGCCGTGCCCGGTCGAACCGCCCGCCGCCGCGGCGTCCAGGACGTGGACCCGTCCGTGGTGGGCGGCGATGCCGAGGGTGAGGGCCGTGGCCTCGCCGGCGTCGGGGGTGACGACCGAGGCCACCAGGCTGCCGGCACCGAGGGCGGCCAGTCGCACGGCGTCGTCGGTGCCGTCGTAGCCGACGAGGGTGCAGACCGGCCCGAACGCCTCGGTGGCGTGGACGGCGCGGGCCTCGGGGTCGGTGGCCCGCAGCAGGGTGGGAGCCAGGAAGGCGCCGACGTCGGGGTCGACGCCGTGGAAGTCGCAGGCGTCGACGACCACGTCGGCTTTGGCCCGCAGCGCCATGACCGCCCCCCGGACCTCCTCGCGCTGGCCGGTGCCGACCAGGGCGCCCATGCCGACGTCGGGGTCGGCCGGGTCGCCGACCCGCACGTCGGCCAGCGCGACGGCCAGGGCCTCGGTGGCCGCGTCGAGGTGGGTGGTCGGGACGAGGGCCCGGCGGATGGCCGTGCACTTCTGGCCGGCCTTGACGGTCATCTCGCGGACCACTTCGGCCACGAACAGGTCGAACTCGGTCGTGCCGGGGGCCGCGGCCTCGCCGAGGACGGCCGCGTTCAGCGAGTCGGCCTCAGCGTTGAAGCGCACCGACCGGGCGGCCAGCGTGGGATGCGACCGCAGCAGGTTGGCCGTGTCGGCGGAGCCGGTGAAGGCCACGTGGTCCTGGCCGTCCAGCAGGTCGAACAGACCGTCGATCCGACCGCACACCAGTTGCAGGGCCCCGTCGGGGAGGATCCCGGCGTCGACCACGAGGCGCACCATGGCCTCCGTCAGGAACGCGGTCGGGGTGGCCGGCTTGACGATGGTGGGCACGCCGGCCAGCAGGGCGGGGGCCAGCTTCTCGAGGACGCCCCAGACGGGGAAGTTGAAGGCGTTGACCTGGACGGCCACGCCGCGGCGGGGGGTGGCCACGTGGACGCCCAGGAACGAGCCGTCGCGGGCCAGGACCTCCGGGTCGCCGTCGACGAGCACGTGGCCGTCGGGGAGTTCCCGGCGACCCTTCGAGGCGTAGCCGAGGAGCACGCCGGCCCCGCCCTCGACGTCGATCCACGAATCGGCCCGGGTGGCCCCGGTGGCCGTGGACAGCTCGTAGAGGGACTCCTTCTCGGCCATCAGGTGGAGCCCGACGGCCTTGAGCAGGGCGGCCCGCTCGGGGAAGGTCAGGGACCGCAGGGCGGGTCCGCCGACGGTGCGGGCGTGGTCGACGGCGGCCGCCAGGTCGACGCCGGCGCTGGACACCGAGGCGACGGGCTCGCCGGTGACGGCGTGGTGGGTGACGACGCCGTCGGCGGTGGGGGCCTGCCAGGACCCGGCCACGTGGCTCTCGAGGATGCGCATGTGCTGAAACTAATCAAAGGTTTGATTAGTTGCAAGTCGGAGGTCTGCCCGTGAGGCGGTGGTGGCAGTCGGGAGGCTGGTGGGCGACCATGGCCGCATGTCGGGATCCGGACGCCCCAGGGCCGCACTGGCCATGGTCCCGGGACTGGAGGGCACGGTGTTCTCCCCGGCGACCCGGGAACGCCTGGCCGCTGCGGTCGACCTCGTGTCGCCCACCGCCGTGGCCGGCCCGTTGGACGTGCCGGACGACGTGGCGGCCGGCGTCGAGGTCCTGGTCACCGGCTGGGGTTGCCCGGCCCTCGATGCCGAAGCACTCGACCACCTGCCCGCGCTGCGCCTCGTCGCCCACGCCGCGGGAACCGTCCGGCCGGTGGTCACCGACGCCCTGTGGGAACGCGGCGTCGCGGTCACCTCGGCAGCGGCCGCCAACGCGGTCCCGGTGGCCGAGTTCACCTTCGCAGCGATCGTCATGGCCGCCAAGGACGTGTTCGCCATCCGCGACCGTCACCGCGAGGCCCGCGGGCAGCGACCGGTGGTCGACCACGCCCGCATGGGCACCCGGGGCCTGACCATCGGCGTCGTCGGGGCGTCGTCCATCGGCCGCCTCGTCGTCGAACGCCTCCGGACCCTCGAGGTCGACGTGCTGGTGGCCGACCCGTACCTGGCCGCCGCCGACGCCGAGGCGATGGGTGCCCGCCTGGTCGACCTCGACGACCTGCTGGACGCCTCCGACCTGGTCACCCTCCACGCCCCGCTGCTGGACGAGACCCGCGGCATGGTGGGTGCCGACCAGCTGGCCCGCATGCGCGACGGCGCCTGGCTGGTCAACACCGCCCGGGGCGGCCTCGTCGACACCGACGCCCTCACCGCCGAGGTGGTCGCCGGCCGCCTCCGGGCCTTCGTCGACACCCCCGAACCGGAACCGCTTCCGCCCGATTCGCCGCTGTACGACCACGAGGGGGCGGTGCTGACCCCGCACGTGGCCGGCTCGCTCGGCAACGAGGTGACCCGCCTGGGCGACCTGGCCGTCACCGAGGTCGAGCGCTTCGTGGCCGGCGAGCCGCCACTCCACCCGGTCGTCCGAGCCGACCTGGAACGCATCGCATGACCGGCACGCCTCGATCCGCCATCCGACCGGGCCTGTGCTCGATCACCTTCCGCCAACTGTCCGCTGACGAGGTCGTCGACCTGGCGGCGGCTGCCGGCCTGGACGGGATCGAGTGGGGCAGCGACCTCCACGTTCCGGTCGGCGACGCGACGGTGGCCGAAGCGGTGGCCGACCGGTGTCGTGCGGCCGGCCTGGCGTGTCCGTCGTACGGCAGCTACGTGCAGGCCGGGCAGACGCCACGCGACGAGGTCGAACGGGTGGCCGACACGGCGGCGACCCTCGGGGTGGACAACGTCAGGATCTGGACGCCGTACGGCACCGGTCCCGACGCTCCCGACGCCGAACGGGCCGCGGTGGTGGCCGGGGTGGCCGAGGCGGTGGCCGTCATCGACGCCCGGGGCCTGACCACGTCGCTGGAGTACCACGTCGGCACCCTGACCGAGACCGCGGCGTCGGCCCTCGCCGTGCTGGCCGAGGTGGACCACCCGGGCCTGTTCACCTACTGGCAGCCGCTCGTGTCGCTCGACGACGCCGGCGCCGTGGCCGAGCTCGTCCGGGTCGCCGGACGGCTCTCCCACCTCCACGTGTACCGGTGGGGGACCGGCTTCACCGACCGGTATCCGCTCGCCGACGGGGCCTCGCTGTGGAAACCGGCCCTGGCGGCGGTTCCCGATGGCGGTGCGTGGACCGACGCCGGTCGTGACCGCTGGGCCTTCCTCGAGTACGTCCGGGACGACGACCCCGGACAGCTAGCCGCCGACGCCGCCACGCTCCGCACCTGGCTGGACGCAGGGAGAGGGGACGACGGTGGCTGATCCCCGGGCCAATCCGCTGGCCGGCAACCCGTTCGCCACGAAGGCCGACGCCCAGCAGGCTGTCCGCGACCTCGTCGAACCGGTGGCCCGGCACCTGTCGCCTGGTGGCGCCCGGGCCCGCCTGGGCAGCGGCGCCGCCCTGTTCGAGCAGCGGGTGGCCGAGCTGGAGGGCTGGGCCCGTCCCCTCTACGGAATCGTCCCCCTGACCGTGGGTGGTGGCCACTTCGACCACTGGGACCGGTGGCGTGACGGCCTGGTCGCCGGGACCGACCCCGACGGCGACGAGTACTGGGGGCCGTGCCCGGGCGACAACGACCAGCGCATGGTCGAGATGGCGGCCGTCGGCTTTGCCCTTGCCTTCACCCCCGACCATCTCTGGGAGCCTCTGGACGACCCGGCTCGGCAGCGGGTCCTGGCCTGGCTGGACGGCATCGACGAGTTCGAGCCGGCTCCCAACAACTGGCAGTACTTCCGGCTCCTGGTCCACATGGGGCGCGAGCGCATCGGGGCCCCCGGGGATCCGGCCGCCGCCCAGCGGTCGGTCGAGCAGATCGAGGACTACCACGTGGCCGACGGCTGGTCCCGCGACGGCGCCCTGGGCAACGTCGACTGGTACCTTCCCTTCGCCTTCCACACCTACGGGCTGATCCTCCACGCCTCGGGGCTGGGCGACCGGGAGGCGGCCGACCGCTACGTCGAGCGGGCTCGCCTCTTCGGCCCCGAGTTCGGCCACTGGTTCGGACCCGA
Organism: Acidimicrobiales bacterium; assembly: GCA_016845305.1. Lineage (GTDB taxonomy): Bacteria > Actinomycetota > Acidimicrobiia > Acidimicrobiales > MedAcidi-G1 > UBA9410. The sequence goes on along the minus strand of JAERSW010000012.1, from coordinate 48,199 downwards.
CGGGGCCGGCATCGCCTACGGCCGCTCCATGACCTACCGGTTCGCCCAGTCCAGCCTCTGGGGTGCCTACGCCCTGGCCGACGTGGAGGCCGTGCCGTGGGACGAGGCCCGAGGCCACTGGGGCCGACACCTCCGCTGGTGGGCGGACCGGCCCGTCTCGGACCGTGACGGGGTGCTGTCCATCGGGTACGGCTACGACAACCGACGCCTGGCCGAGGCCTACAACTCGGCGGGGTCGCCGTACTGGGCCATGAAGGCCTTCGCCGGGCTGGCCGCGCCCGACGACCACCCGTTCTGGTCCGGGCCCGAGGCCCCGCCCGTGCCGACCGACGGCCCGGTGGCCCAGCCGGTGGCCGGCCGGATCGTCGACCGGGACGACGTGCACGTCGTCGCCCTGTCGGCCGGCCGCACGACGAGCATGCGGTTCGTCGAACAGGTCGAGGCCAAGTACGAGAAGCTCGCCTACTCGTCCCGCTACGGCTTCACCGGCGAGGTGGAGTTCGGCTGGGGCGCCTCGGAGTCCGACTCGACCCTGGTCCTGGTCGACGGCGACGACCGACGGAGCCGCTCGCGGGTCGAGGACGTCGAGGTCGTCGAGACCGACGCGGGTCCGATGTTGTGGTCGCGGTGGCGGCCGTGGCCCGACGTGGTGGTCGACACCGTCCTGGCCGGCGGGGCGGCCCACCACCACCGGGTCCACCTGGTCCGGACCGGCCGGGCCGTCCGGGCCGTGGAGACCGGCTTCGCCGTCGGCGTCGACTCGCTGCGCCTGGTCGGTGGGGAGAGCGAGGTGCACACCTCGACCGCCGAGGGATCGGCCGTGCTGTCCACGGTCCGCGACGTCACCGGCCTCGTCGACCGTTCCGCCGCCGGGGTGGGACCACGGAAGGCCGCGGTCCGGCCACTGCCCCCCAACGCCTCGATGGTCGACCCGTCCAGCGCCGTGCCGGTGCTGTCCTGCGCGCTGGAGCCCGGCGAGCACGTGCTGGCCTGCACGGTCTGGGCCGTCCCGACGGGCGTCGCACCGGAGCCCGACCGGCTGCCACCGCCACCCGTCGAGGCCGTCGCCGTGCTCGAGGGCTTCCGCGACCGCCAGTCCGAGCCCCGGGAGGGGGCCGACATCGAGTCCCTCATCCGGCTCCCCGTCCGAGGGACCGACTGATGCCCGGTGCCCCTCCGTCGCGGCCCGGCCGGACCATCACGGGCATGTCGGCCATCCTCCTGCCCCACCACGACGACGGCTCGGTCGACTGGGCAGGGCTGGCCGGCCACGTGGAGCGCACCGCGGAAGCCGGGCTCACCCCGGCGGTCAACATGGACACCGGGTTCGTCCAGTTGCTGGACGCCGCCACCAAGGACGAGGTGCTGGCCATCGCCGCCGCCCACTGCGACGCCTTCGTCGCCGGCGCCCACCTCGACGACCGGGCCGGCGACCCGTTGGACCTCGACGGCTACCGCCGGGAGGTCGAACGCATCGAGGCCCGCGGCGGGACGCCCATCGTCTTCCCCACCCACGGCCTGACCGCCCTCGACGGCGACGGTTGGGTGGCCGCCCACGCGGCCATCGGCGAGGGCTCCGACCGCTTCCTGGCCTTCGAGCTGGGGCCGATGTTCGTGCCCTATGGCCGGATCTACGACCTCGACGCCTACCGGGGCCTGTTGGAGGTGGCGGCGTGCGTCGGCGCCAAGCACTCGTCGCTGGACCGGCGCCTGGAGTGGGAACGCCTGGCCGTCCGCGACGAGGTCCGGCCCGACTTCCGGGTGTTGACCGGCAACGACCTGGCCATCGACATGGTGGTGTACGGCTCCGACTACCTGCTGGGCCTCAGCACCTTCGCTCCGGAGGCCTTCGCCGAACGGGACCGGCGGTGGGCGGCCGGCGACCCCGGCTTCCACGAGCTGAACGACCTCCTCCAGTACCTCGGGTTCTTCACCTTCCGCGATCCCGTGCCCGGCTACCGCCATGACGCGGCGATGTTCCTCCGCCTTTGTGGCCGGATCGGCTCGGACCGCATCCCCGACGGAGCGCCCCGACGCCCCGACTCGGACCGCGACGTGCTGCGCGACATCGCCGAACGGCTCGACGCCATGGTCGCCGGGGCGGGGGCGTGAGCGACGACCGGATCGTCCAGGTCCGCCGCCTCGCCGACGTCGACGCCGTCCGTACCCGCCTCGCCGAGCTCGGCGTGGGCCTGGCCGTCGACGACGAGGTCGACCACGGGCCGGACGCCCCGCTGGCCCGGCCCCTCGAGGTCGGCCTGGCCGACGGCCGGACCCGCACGATCGGGAACCGGTTCGCGGTGCTGCCCATGGAGGGCTGGGACGGCACCGCCGACGGGCGGCCCACCGACCTGGTGGCCCGGCGGTGGGAACGCTTCGGGGCCGGTGGGGCCAAGCTGGTCTGGGGTGGCGAGGCCATCGCCGTCCGTCCCGACGGACGGGCCAACCCGAACCAGCTGCGCATCGGCCCGTCCAGCGTCGACGACCTCGGAACGCTGCGGGCACGCCTCGTCGACGCCCACGCGGCGGCCCACGGCCGGACCGACGACCTGGTGGTCGGCCTCCAGCTCACCCACTCCGGCCGATGGTCCCGACCCGACGGCGATCCGCGGCCCCGGGTGGCGTACCGGCACCCGGTCCTGGACGATCGGGGACCGGTCGACGACGCCTCGGTCCTGTCCGACGACGAGCTGGACGAGCTGTCGGGCCGGTACGTGGAGGCCGCGGTGGTGGCCGCTGAGGCCGGCTTCGACTTCGTCGACGTCAAGGCCTGCCACGGCTACCTGGTCCACGAGCTGCTCAGCGCCGTCGACCGTCCGGGTCGGTACGGCGGCGACTTCGACGGTCGCGCCCGGTTCCTGGTCGACACCCTGGCCGCCGTCCGCTCGGCGGTGCCCGGCCTCGGTCTCGGGGTGCGCCTCAGCCTGTTCGACCTGGTGCCGCATGAGGCCGGGCCCGACGGGGTGGGACGCCCGGCCGTCGACGGTCCGTACCGGTACGCCTTCGGGGGCGACGGGACGCCGGACGGCCTCGACGCCAGCGAGCCGTCGCTGCTGCTGGACCGGCTGACTGACGTCGGCGTGTCGATGCTGTGCACCACCGCCGGCAGCCCCTACCACTGCCCGCACGCCCAGCGCCCCGCCTACTTCCCGCCATCCGACGGCTACCTGCCGCCCACCGACCCGTTGGTCGACGTGGTCCGCCTGCTCGACGCCACCGCGGACCTCAAGGCCCGCCGTCCGGGCCTCGCGTTCGTGGGCACCGGCTACTCGTACCTCCAGGACTGGCTGGGCCACGTCGCCCAGGCCGAGGTCCGCCACGGGCGCGTCGACGTGGTCGGCCTCGGTCGCATGGTCCTCTCCTACCCGGACCTGCCCACCGACCTCCTGGCCGGCCGCGCCCTCGAGCGTCGGCGCCTGTGCCGGACGTTCAGCGACTGCACCACCGCACCCCGCAACGGCCTCGTCTCGGGCTGCTACCCCCTGGACGAGCACTACCGGGCGCTGCCCGAACGGGTGGAGCTCGCCCGGGCCAAGCGCGGGGCCGAGGCCGCCCGTGGAGGCCGTCGCCGCTGACTGGCGAGGCGGTCGCCGCTGACTGGCGAGGCGGTCGGTCAGGCCAGGGCGTCGAGGAGGGTCCGGGCGTCGGGTGCGTCGAGCAGGCCGCGGACGGCGGCCAGCAGCGCGTCGGCGTCGAGCCGGTCGTCGACCAGCAGGCGGAACTTCTGCTCCAGCTCGTCGGCGGTGAGCGGCTGGTGCATCGAGCCCTTCTGGCCGGCCACCCGGACCTCGTGCTCGGTGCCGTCGTGGCACACCACCCGCAGCGACCCCGCCATCTTCCAGGCGTAGGTGGCGTCGCACCACTCGGCGGCCCGCATCGACACCACCCGCGACTGCAGGTCGGCCAGCGCGGGATCGGCGATCCGCTCGGGGGTGTAGGTGGCCGGATCGGCCGGGTCGGCCAGGAAGGCGGCGGCCACGTTGAACGGCCCGCTGTACTGCGCGGCCATGACCGACGTGGTGCCGTCCAGGGCGTTCTGCTCGGCGGCCTTGGTGGGGACCTCGGCGTGGATCTCGGCGATGTCGTCGGCGGTCACGCCCCGGGCCCGGATCTCCACCGCGGCGTCGATGAGCGGGTGGATGTCGCTGCACGCCGCCCACGGCTTGACCGTCACCTCGTCGACCATCCACCGCGAGCCCAGGTCCTCGGTCAGGAGGTGGATGCGGGGGTCGGTGGTGGTGGTGCGGCAGAACCCGTAGCGCCCGGCCAGCCCGTCGGCCGGACCCTCCATGCCCGCCGCGGCCAGCATCGCCGCGGTCAGGCCACCCTCGGAGGCCCGTCCGGCGTGGAAGCGCTTGGTCGACCCGCCGGTCTGGCTGAACTCGGTCGACCCGGAGGCGAACGTGGCGGCCAGCCCGAGGGCGTGGGCCATCGTGGCGGCGTCGAAGCCGAGCAGGTGGCCGACCGCCGCGGCCGAGCCGAACACGCCCGACTGCCCGGTGGGGTGGAAGCCGGACAGCATGTGGGCGGCGGGGCCCACGGCGATGCCCGCCCGCCCCATGGCCTCGTAGCCGACGACGATGGCGTCGACCACGGTCCGGCCCGACGCGCCGACGGTGGGCGCCACGGCCAGGACGGCGGGCACGACGACGGCCCCGGGGTGCGAGATGGCCTCCTCGTGGACGTCGTCCAACTCGAAGGCGTGGCCCGACGTGCCATTGGCGAAGGCGGCCAGGGCCGGCGACGTGGCGAAGCCGTGGCCGACCACCGTGGCCGTGCCGCCGGTGCCGCCCGACGCCCGGGCGTGCGTGGCGGCCGCGGCGCTCTCGGGGCGCCCGGCGCCGAAGACGATGCAGCCGAGGGTGTCGAGCAGCCAGTCGGTGGCCGTGCCGCGCCGGGCGCCGTCGACGGGGCAGTCGGCGAGGAATGCCGCCAGCTCGCCGGTGGGGGTGCGGTCGCCGGTCACGGGTGCCGTCGGGGGACGGGTGGGGCGTCGGGTCGGCTCAGCGGCCGACGGCGGCGCGGACCAGGTCCTGGAGGTGGGCGACGGTGTCCTCGGAGTGCACCGTGGCCACGCCGTCGGGTCGCTCGATCAGCGGTCCCGGCGTGTAGCCGCGGCTGCGCATGCCCCGTTGCACCGAGTCCATGATCGTGAAGTCCTCGGCCACGGTGGTGGCCCAGTCCAGCTCGATGACCTCGGACTGCTCGGGGGTCGGCTCGGCGGCGTCGAACCACCACTCGCGGACCAGCAGGGTGCGGTCGACGGCGAGCGGCACCCACCGGAAGGTGTTGAGGACCTCGCCGGGGTAGCACTGGATCGACGACACCGGGAACACGAAGTTCGACTCGTAGGGCTGGCCGCCGGAGGCCAGCGCGTAGCCGGTGGTGGCCGGCGCCTCGGCCTCGTGGCGGATGGCGCCGCCGTGGCAGGAGATCCGGTAGGAACCGGGCGACACCACGCCCTTGGTGAACGCCTTGTGGACGTTCGGGCAGTGGTAGCACTCGTTGTAGTTCTCGACGGCGATCTTCCAGTTGGCCTCGAACAGGTGGGTGCGCCGGAACGTCAGCGTGCGTTCCGGTGCCGTCGGGGCGATGGCCAGTAGCCGGTCCTCGAGGCCGGGCACGACCTCGTCGAGCGTCGGGGCGTCGTCGTCGAGGTTGACCCACAGGAAGCCCGCCGCCTGCTCGAGGCGCACCGACGGGACGCACAGGTCGCCGACCGGTTCGCCGCGGGCATGCAGGAGGCGACCGTCGAGGTCGTAGTTCCAGGCGTGGTAGGGGCACGTCAGCGACGACGACGAGCCGGCGTCGCCGACCAGCAGCTCGTGGCCCCGGTGCTGGCAGACGTTGTAGAGGGCCCGCAGGCTGCCGTCGGCCTGGCGGACCACGGCGACGCCCTGGTCGCCGACGGTCGCCGTGATCCAGTCGCCCGGCTCGGGCACCTGGCCGGCGTGGCCGACGAGGTGCCAGGTGCGGGCGAAGATCCGGTCCAGCTCGACGGCGAAGGTCGCCGGGTCGGTGTACCAGCCGCCGTCCAGTCCCCGCCGGTGGCCGCCCGGTTCGCCCTGCTCGTGCTCGGTCATCGCCGGGATCCTCGCGCCGTGGGTGGATGCAACGGAAGGCCGGCCTAGGGAAGGTCGGCCAGGGCGTCGACGAGGTGGTCCATGCGGTGCGGCAGGTTGATGTCGCTGCGCAGGTACCGCTTCTCGAGGCCACGGAACGACACCGAGCCGTCCTTGACGATGACGCCGCGCTCCAGCAGCCCGTCGAAGACGCGGGTGGAGTCGGTGTCGGGATCGAGGATCTCGATGAGCATGAAGTTGGACATGGTCCCGGGCACGAGGCGGAAGCGGTCCAGCTCGGCGAAGCGCTTCGTGACGTGCGCCTTGCCCTCGAGGATGGCGGCCACGGTGCGGTCCACGTGCTCGTCGTCCGCGAGGGCGGCGACGCCGGCCTCGATCTGGAGCCGTCCCACGTTCCACGTCGGCTTGACGGCCAGCAGCGGACGGGCGATGTCGGGGTTGGCGACGCCGAAGCCGAGGCGCAGGCCAGCCAGGCCGAACGCCTTGGAGAAGGTCCGCAGCACGATGAGGTTGTCGTACTCCCGGGCCAGGTGGATGTAGCCGGGCGTGTCGGAGTAGTGGACGTAGGCCTCGTCGAGGGCCACCAGGGCGTGGGGGGCGGCCTCGACGATGCGGCGGACGTCGGCCTCGCTGAGCCACGTACCGGACGGCGAGTGCGGGTTGGTGACGAACACGATGCGGGTGTCGGGTTCGATGGCGTCGACGTAGGCGTCCACGTCGACGGTCATGTCGGGGGTGTCGATGTACACGGGGCGGCGGTCCTCGGCCTCGGCGAACAGGTGGTACATCGGGAAGCAGGGGCGGGTCATGAGGACCTTGCCGCCCGGCTCGGCGAAGGCCCGGATGATGAGCGCGATCACCTCGGTCTCGCCGGAGCCGCAGACGAAGTCCTCGGGCTGGTAGCCGTACTTCGCCGCCAGGGCCTCGCGCAGCGGCTCGGCCGTCCACGGGGCGTACATGTGCATCCGGGCGATGGCGTCGCGCACGGCGTCCATGGCCTTCGGCGACGGTCCGAAGGGGTTCTCGGCCGAGCCCAACTTGGCCACCTCGTCGGCGGGGATGCCGTAGCGCTCGGTGACCCAGTCGGCGGGCAGCCCGGGCACGTAGTACTCGGGGTCCGCCAGGCCCGGGTGGGCGAGGTTCAGGTCCATGGGGTCACTCCGTGGTGTAGACGCCGGCGTCGCGGCGGTTCCGGTGGAAACGGGCGATGGAGGTGGTGGCGTCGTCGCGGCCGTCGGCGACCAGGAAGGCCAGGAGGGCCTCCAGCAGGGCGACGACGCCGACGACGCTGGCGAAGTAGAGCGGCGTGTCGGTGGGGCACGTGAACACGTGGTGGGCGGGGCGGGCCACCGGGGCGGTGCGGCTGTCGGTGACGGCGACCACCGTGGCGCCCCGGTCGGCGGCCAGGCGGGTGGCCTCGACGATCTCGGTGCGGTACGGCGCGAACGTCATGGCCACGAGCACGTCGCCGGGGCCCATGCGGGCGGCGTCGTCGACCGGGTGGCCGTCGTTGGTGGGGAGCGAGCGCAGGCCGTCCAGCGCCATGGCGCCGACGTAGCAGAAGTGGCGGGCCACCGGTCCGAGGGCGCCGACGCCGAGGACGCCGGTGGTGGGGGCGGCCAGGATCGTCTCGGCGACGGCCTTGAGCTCGGCGGTGTCGAGGCCGTCGAAGACCTGCTCCACGATGGCCAGGCTGGACGAGGCCAGATCGGCCAGCAGGTCGCCGTGGTGCTCGGCGTCGGCCAGCTCCCGGAGCCACCGGGCCTTGTCGGGGAACGGGGTGCCGCCGTCGACGGCCTCCTCGCGGAAGGGGGTGCGCAGGTCGTCGTAGCCGTCGAAGCCCAGGCCGCGCGCGAGGCGGACGAGCGTGTTGGGCTTGACGCCGGCCTCGTCGGCCAGCTGGCGCATGGACAGGACGGCGACGCGGCCGGGCTGGTCGAGGACGTGGCGGGCGGCGATCCGGGCCTGGGGGCTGAGGTCCTCGTAGGCGTCGGCCAGGCGGTCCAGGACCTGGGCGGGGGTGGTGGCCAGCACGGTACAAGTGTACGCTAAATATCAACGAAAGGGACAAGTGATCGCTTGGCGGGGCCTCCCGCCCAGTGGAACTTGTCGACCGGTCGGCACCGACAGGAGAGCCCCATGGCCATGCCCGATCACGCCCGAGTCGTCGTCATCGGCGGCGGCATCGTCGGCGCCAGCGTCCTCTACCACCTGGCCCACGAGGGCTGGACCGACGCCCTCCTCGTCGAGAAGGCCGAGTTCACCTCCGGCTCGACGTGGCACGCCGCCGGCCAGATCACCCACTCGGTGTCCAGCTACACGCTGGCCGACATGCGCAGGTACGCCACCGAGCTGTACCCGGCGCTCGAGGACGAGACCGGCGTGGTCACCTCGTGGCACGAGCCCGGCTCGTTCCGCGTCGCCTACGAGCCCGTCGAGGTCGACTGGCTGAAGGGCCAGCTCGGCGTCGGCGCCTACGCCGGCCTCGAGATGGACTGGGTCGGTCCCGAGGTCATCGCCGAACACCACCCGCTCTACGACGTGTCCCGGATCGTCGGCGCCATCTGGACGCCGCGCGACGGCCACGTCGACCCCTCCGGCGCCACCAACGCCCTGCTGACCGGCGCCCGCACCCTGGGCGCGTCCACCTCGCGGCGCAACCGGGTGCTCGAGGTGAACCGTCGCCCCGACGGCGACTGGGACGTCGTGACCGAGAAGGGCACCGTCACCTGCGAGCACGTCGTCAACGCCGCCGGCTGCTACGCCGACCTGGTCGCCCGCATGGTGGGCCTGCGGGTCCCCATGGCCAACGCCCTGCACGCCTACCTCGTCACCGAGCCGGTACCCGAGATCGCCGAACTCGGCACCGAGCTGCCGGTCATGCGCGACGACTACCTGTCGGGCTACATCCGCCAGGAACAGCAGTCCGGCCTCATCGGCATCTACGAGCAGGTCGGCGCCGAGTCGGCCTGGCACGACGGCCCCTCGTGGGACCTCGAGAACCCCCTCTTCCCGGTCGACTACGACATCATCGGCGACCGCCTCATGCGGGCCTTCGAGTGCATGCCCTGCCTCGAGCCCCGCGGCATCAAGCAGGTCATCCGGGGAGCCATCACCCACACCCCCGACGGCGAGGCCATGCTCGGCCCCAGCGGCGTGCCCAACTTCTGGATGGCCTGCGGCGCCCAGGTCGGCGTGGCCGACGGGCCGGGCCTGGGCCGCGAGCTGGCCCGCTGGATGGTCCACGGCGAGACCCAGCTCAGCGTGCGGGGCTACGACGCCCGCCGCTTCGGCTTCGTCCCCGACGGCGACTACGGCCACCGCAAGGGCACCGAGGACTACATGTACCGGCACCAGACCCCGGTGCCCGGCCTCGAGCACCCGCTGCTGCGCCCGCTGAAGGCCACCCCGTGCTTCGATCGCCAGACCGAGCACGGTGCCGTGTTCACCCAGGTGTACGGCTGGGAGCGGCCCAAGTGGTACCCGACGGTGGCCGGCCTCGAACAGGTCGACGACGTCGGCTTCCGCCACGTGTCGTGGTTCGAGCCGGTCCGGGCCGAGGCCCGGGCCGTCCGCGAGGCCGTCGGCATCATCGACATGACCGCCTTCGCCAAGTTCGACCTGACCGGTCCCGACGCGGCCGAGGCCCTCGACCGCCTGACCTGCAACACCCTGCCCCGGGTCGGCCGCATCGGCCTCGACTACTACCTGACCCCGACCGGACGGGTCGAGGGCGAGATGACCGTCACCCGCCTTGCCGACGACCACTTCTACCTGGTGTCGGCCGCCGTCGGTGAGCTCAAGGACCGCGAGTTCTTCGAGACCCACCTCCCCGACGGCCTCGACGCCACGCTCACCACCGTGTCGCAGGACTACGGGGTGCTGGCCGTCGCCGGCCCCCGCAGCCGCGACCTGCTGGCCCGCTGCACCGACGCCGACCTCTCCAACGAGGCGTTCCGGTGGCTCACCGCCCAGGAGATCGAGGTGTGCGGGGTATCGCTCCGTGCCCTGCGGGTCGGCTTCGTCGGCGAGCTGGGCTGGGAGCTGCACGTCCCCATCGACGGGATGCTGGCCGTCTACGACGGGCTGTGGGCGGCCGGCGCGGACCTCGGCGTCGTCGACGTCGGCCACCACGCCGTGAACAGCCTGCGGGTCGAGAAGGGCTACCGCATCTCGCGCGACATGACCCACGACGTCGACCCGGTCGAGGCCGGCGTCGGGATGTTCGTCAAGCGCGACAAGGGCGACTTCGTGGGCCGCGAGGCGCTGCTCGAGCGAGACGCCCGTCCCCGGAAGTGGGCCTCGGCCTACCTGCAGGTGGACTGCGACGTCGCCGAATGCACCGGCGGCGAGGGGGTCTTCCGCGACGGACGACCCGTCGGCCTCACCTCGTCGGGCGGGCACGGCTACACCACCGACGCGGTGTACGCCTTCGCCTTCGTGTCGCCCGACGACGCCGAACCCGGCACCGAGCTGGAGGTGATGGTCTTCGGCGACCTGTACCCGGCACGGGTGCTCGGCGAGGCGGCCTACGACCCGGCCAACGAGCGCCTCAGGTCCTGAGGGTCGGCTCCCGGCCAGCGAGCGGGTGACGAGAATCGAACTCGCGTCATCAGCTTGGGAAGCTGAGGTTCTACCATTGAACTACACCCGCGGGAGCCGCCAGCGTAGCGACGACCGCCGGGTTCCCTGCCGGTCGGCGAGCCGCCGGACGGCGCCGCGACCGGAGGGGACGCCACGATGACCGGGACGCTCGAGGGGCGGGTCGCCCTGGTCACCGGGGGTCGGGGCGGGATCGGCCGGGCCGTCTGCCGTCGGCTGGCCGACGAGGGTGCCCACGTCGTGGCCGCCGACCTGGACGACGCCGGCAGCGTCGGGGCGTCGGACGCGGTCGGCTCGTTCCAGCGCCTGGACGTCACCTCCGAGGCCGAGGTGGTGGCTGCCATCGAGGCCGTCGACGCCACCCACGGGCGCCTCGACGTCGTCGTCAACGCCGCCGGCATCGAGATCGAGGAGACGATCGAGCACACGACGCTGGAGCAGTGGAACCGGATCTTCGCCGTGAACGTCACCGGCACGTTCCTGGTCTCCCGGCACGCCCTGCCGCTGCTGCGGCGGTCGCCGGGTGCGTCGATCGTGAACTTCGGGTCGTACGACGGCTTCATCGCCGACCCGCAACTGGCCGCCTACTGCGCCACCAAGGGCGCCGTGCACGCCCTGACCCGGGCCATGGCGTGTGACCACGGGCCCGAGGGCATCCGGGTCAACGCCATCTGCCCCGGCTACGTCGACACGCCGATGCTGGGGAGCTTCTTCGGCGGTGGCGCCGGCGGTGCCGGTGCGGGAGCCGGGCCGGGGGACCCGGGAGACCTGTCGGCCGACGTGCGGGCCGAGGCCGAGGCCGTGCACCCGCTGCGGACCGTGGGACGGCCCGACGACGTGGCCAACCTCGTGCACTGGCTGGCCTCCGACGAGGCCCGCTACGCCACGGGGCAGCTCTGGGTGCTGGACGGCGGCCTGTCGGCCCAGGTCCAGCAGATGCGCCTCTGATCCGTCCCGACGGTGTTCCACGTCGGGTGATCGGCGCCTCCGCGGGCTGACCTAGCATCGCCCCTCGTGACCGGGGGGCCTTCGGTGGACGAGACGCGCGATCCGGTCGGCCGGGTCCTGCTGGGCTTCTTCCTCGCCATCGTCGCCGTCCTCGTGGTGGTCCTCGCCTTCGGCCGGGGCCTGTCCGATGGACCGTCTCCCGAGGTCGGAACCGGGGGCGCGGCCGAGCCCGTCGGCCCCCGCGCCGGACCGCGGCTGTGCGCCCTGCTGGACGTCGACGTGCCCACGCTCGACGACGTCGTCGACGGTGACGGCGACCTGGCCACCGCCCTGCGGGACCGTGCCGGGTCGATGCGCGACGCCCTCGGCGACAGCGACGAATTGGTGGAGAACGCCGTACGCGACGCCGCGTTCGCCCTCGAGGGACTGGCCGATGCCACCGACGCCGACCCGACCGGTGCGCAGGCCGAGGCCCTCGTGCGGGCCCTGGCCGACGATGCCGCCTACCGGGCGGGCCAGTCGCTCCTCGACGAGGCCCTGGCGGGCTGCGGCTGATGGGCACCCGCCTCGCCGCCCTCCTCCGGAGGTCCGTACCGGCCCTCGTCCTGACCGTCGCGGCCGTGGCCTGCGGCGACGACGACGAACCGGTGGTCCGGAGTGCCGCCGTGGTCACCGAGGCGCAGGGGGTGCCGACCAAGCCGGCGGCACCGACGGCGACCATCCCCCCGTCGGACCCCGACGGATCGCCCCGTCCGACCCTGTTCCCCGAGGCCCACCCGGCGCACGCCGACGCCGGCGTGGTCACCGCGGCGGCCAAGGTCGACGACTCCGGTGCGTTGTCGCTGTGGTCGTGGGCCTACGAGGCCGGCGACGGACCGTCGGTCCTGGTGTGGAACTTCAACCTCGAGGACGGGCTCGTCCCGTGCCGCAACTGCGCCTACCTCGCCACCCGGCTCCGGAACCTGATCGGCGAGGTGCTGGCCCTGCCGTCGGCCTCGGCACTGGACGAGGTGGTGGGCTTCGACCCGGCCCGGACCACGCCCGGCGACTACGCCGGGAACGGCTGGCAGGTGGAGTTCGTCTACGGCACCGACGCCGACGGCCTGGACGCGGCGGCCGACCTCGCCGAATGGCTGCTGGACTGCTCCGACGGCTCGTGCCGGGGCGAGCTGCTCGACTTCAGCCACGTGCTGTGGCGCAACCGCCTGTACGCGTCGGCCGGTTGCGGCGAGGACTTCGGCTACGTGGCCCCCTACGAGGTGTACCCCGGCTACGAGCAGGGCACGTCGGATGCCGGGGACCGGGACGCCGCCTTCGACCGGGTGATCGTGGCCTCGCCGGCGTACCGCCCCCTGTGGGAGGACCGCAACGGCGCCCAGGTCCTGACCGCCTACCTGGCCACCGGGTGCGAATGACGTGACCGTCGCCCTCCTCACCGCCGCCTGGTCGACCCTTCGTCGGATCCGGTCCCGTCGGGCCCTGACCCTCCTCCTGGCCGTCATGCAGGTCGGCTCGCTGCTGGTGGTGCTGCCCGACCCGGCGCGGGCCGCCGAGGCCGCCGACCCGGCCACCGAACAGGACGAGGCACCCCGGCTGTACGGCGTGGTGGCGCCGGCGGTGCCGCTCGAACCGGGCGGGACGGGCTTCGCCGAGATCGTGGTCGCCAACCTCGGTGGTCGGGCCACCGCCGAGGGCTCCACCGTCGTCCTCGACCTGGCCTCGCTGCCGGCCGGGATCACGGTGGCCGGGGCCACGCCGGAGGCCACCGACTCGTCGCCGGGCTGGTCGTGCGAGGCCGATGCCTGCGCCTACGGGACGCTCGCCGCCGCCGGGTCCGTCGATGGCGTCCCGCTGCTCCCGATGTCGTCGTTCGAGGGGATGCTCCTCCTCGACGTGGCCGACACCGCCGAGGTGGCCCGCATCGGCGACGACGAACTGGAGGCCCTGGCCGCCGACCCCGAGATGACGGCGGTCGGGGCGTCGGGCCTCACCGTGGTGCCCGTCTCAGTCCGGACCCCCGGAGATCCCGGAGCCCTCAGCGCGCCCACCGAGACCGCACTGGCGGTGACCGACGAGCCGGGGCGTGCCCGGGCCGCCGTGCGGCGCCAGGGGCCGCAGGACGCCCGGCTCCACGAGACGGTGCGATGGACCTACGTCGTGCTCGGCATCGGCGGCGCCCCGGTGGTCGACCCGGTCCTCGTGGATCCGGTACCGGCGACGGTGGGCCTCGTCGACCTGGAGGCCTCTGGGATGGGCTGGACCTGCGAGGTCGAGGCCGACCGGATCGGGCGGTGTGCCTGGGACGGGACGGTGCCCGCTGCCGGACGCTCGGCCGAGCTCGTGGTCGAGGGACGCGTCTCCGACGTCGCCACGGTCGGCGAGTCCGTGCGTTGGACCCCCACCGTCGACGGCGTGCCCGGAGCGTCGGCCTCCCCGGTCACCTTCACCGCCCGTGAGCAGGGCGAACCGAACCTGGCCCTGCGTGCCGTGGCCTCGACCCCGGTGGTGGTCGACGGTGGTGACCTCGTCCTCGAGGTCGGGGTGGCCACCCTCGGAGCCGGCACCCGCGGCCCGTCGACGCTGACGGTCGAGTTCCCGGGCATCACGGGCGGAGGCGGCGACTGGCCGTGCGCGCTCCTGATCGCCGGCGTCGTCGAGTGCTCCGTCGACGACGTGTCGCCGGGGGTCGAACGCCTCGCCACGTTGTCGTTCCCGATCGGAGAGACCGGCCTCGGCGCGTCGGGTGGGGAGGCCAGCGTGGTGCTGGCCGTGGCCACCGAGGGCGAGCCGCCCGGGCTGATGGCCGACAACGCCACGGCCATCCCGATCGTCGTACAGCCGGCGGCCGCCCCGTTCGCCCTCCTCACGCCGATGGAGTCGGACGGCGCCGGAGGATGGACCGCCTACGACGGTGGCGTCGTCGACGTGCCCGCCGACGGGTCGGGCCGGTGGGCGGTGGCGATCCGCAACGGGGGTGCCGCCCCGTTCGAGGCCGGGACGCCGTTCGTCGTCGACCTGGCCTTGTCGCCGGGGATCACCGCCACCGCCGTGGACTCACCGTGGACCTGTACGTCGACCACCGTCCCGGCGCCCGTCGTCGGCGACGAGATCCGTCGATCCGCCGCGTTGGCGGCCACGGCCCGCCTGGCGCTGGCCGACCTGGAACGTGCCGCGTCGGCGGTCGAACGCCAGCTGGTCGAGCAGCTCACCGGTCAGGCCGCCGTCGAGGCGATCGACCAGGTCGACGGCGAGGTGCCCGGCCTGCACTGCGACTGGACCGGGGACCCGATCGCCGTCGGGTCGACCGGCGCACCGCTGGTGCTGGCACTCGATCCGTCCGGTGCCGAGGTCGGTGGCGTGGTGTGGACGGCGACGCTGGACGAACCGGACACCGGCGCACGCATCGACACGGTCGCCGTGGTGGCCCCGGGCCGTCGCCGCGTCCGCTCGGCCATGGCCGGGATCGGCCTCCGACCCGGCGCGTCGGGCACGGTGCGCCTCGAGACGGCCAACGACGGCGGCGAACCGGTCGACCACCCGCTGGTCCTGCTCGAGGGGACCCGTCGGCTGGGCGTCGACGGCCTCTCGGGAGGCGACGAGGTTGGTTGGGCGTGTGCGCCGATGGCGTCGCTCCTGGCCGGTGGCCTGACGGCCTGTGCGCCGGGGAGCTTGGAGGCGGCGTCCACCTCGGGCATCGGCTCACTGTCGGTCCGGACGGTCGCCGGATGGCACGGACCGGGCCGGATCGCGGCGGTGACCCTGGCCGGTGACGACGGACCGGCGTCGACCACCTCGGCCCGCATCACCCAGAAGGCACCCCTCACGGTGGGCGCCACCGCCGCCCGGGAGGTCGCCGACCGGTCGCTGCCGCCGGGCGGCACCACCGCCGAGGCGACCCTCGTCCACCTCACGTCGACGGCCTCCTCGGAAGCGCTCCTCACCTGGCACCAGCTCTGCACCGACCCGTCGGCCCTGGGCGAGGCGTGCGAGGGCGTCACCCCGTCGGTGGACCTGGAGGCGGTCTCGCACGGCACGGCGCGCTTCCGGGCCCCGGACGTGGACCGACCGGTCGTCCTGCGCTTCCGGGTGGTGGCCGACGACCACGGGGCGACGGCCAGCGACGAGGTGACCGTGCGGGTCGTGCCGGCCCCCGTCCTCGTCCAACCCACCGACGACGAGATGACGGTGGACCGGACCAGTGCGGCGGGCCAGTCGCTGCTGCTGCCCCGCCAGGTCGACCTGCCGGCGCCGGTGGTGACGGCGACCGTCGACGGCGACGACGTCGACCTCTCGTGGACGATCGTTTCCGGTGGGGTGCTGACCGCCTTCCGGGTGGAGGAGCGGGCGGCCGGGGCGGCCGACTGGTCGACGGCGGCCACCGTGTCGAGGGTGACGACCGCCCACACCATCGTCGGCTCGGCCGGCGGCGACCGCGAGGTCCGGGTCGTGGCCGTGTACACGGCCGGTGACGTGGCCTCGAACGTCGCCACCGTGCAGGTGGCGGCGCCGACCACGACCACCACGTCGACGACGACCACGACGACCACCACCACCACGACGTTGGCCCCGACGACGACGACCACCACGACCACCACCACGACGACGACCACGACGACGACCACCACCACCACGACCACCACCACGACCCTGCCGCCGACCACGACCACGTCGATTCCGGTCGCCAAGCCGACGCCGCAGGTCACGGCCGGCATGAACGGCCAGGACGTCGACCTGTCGTGGACGGTCGACGCCGACGACGACCTGACCGGCTTCCTCGTCGAGACCCCGGCGGGCGGAGACGCCTGGAGCTCCCTGGCCGAGCTCGACGCGGACGCCTCCTCGACCACCGTCACCGGGCTGGGGGCGGGGACCCACGTCCTCCGGGTCGTGGCGGAGTACGGCGACGAGGTCAGCCCCTCGGACGTCGTCGTCGTGACCGTGCCGACGCCCGCCGTCACGACGACCACTCTCGCCGGCGCGTCGCCCACCACCACGGTGCCCGGTGCGACCACCACGACCACCCCACCCACGACCACCACCGCGGCGCCACCGGCGGGACCGACGCTGACGGCCACCATCGTCGGCGACGACGACGTGGACCTCTCGTGGACGCTGGTGGCCGACGACGGCCTGACCGCCCACCGGGTGGAACGCCTCAGCGGCGTCGGCGGGTGGCAGGAGGTCGCGTCGCTGGGTCCGGCCGTCACCACGTGGACCGACGTCGACGTGGCCACCGGTTCCCACCAGTACCGGGTGCAGGTCGTGGCCGGCGCCCAGACCGCCTACTCCGACGTCGTGGTCGTCGACGTCCTCCCCCCGACGACCACCACGACCACGACCACCACCACGACGACCCTGCCGCCCGGACCGGCCCCGGTCCTGAGCGTTGTCGTGACGGGCGTCGACGCCACGCTCAACTGGACGCTGTCCGACGCCACCGACCTCACCGGGATCTCCATCGCCCACCAGCCCCCCGACGGAGCGTGGACGCAGGCGGCCAGCCTCGACGCCGCCGCCACGTCGCACGTGCTGGCCGACCTGGCCGCCGGCGACCACGCCTTCCAGGTCGGAGCCTCGTGGACCAACGGCACCTTCAGCCTCTCGGACACGGTGGTCATCGAGGTCACCGGGTCCGGCGCGGCCACGACCACGAGCACCACCTCGTCCAGCACCACGTCCACCTCGACGACCTCGACCAGCTCGACCACCACCGTCCCGACGACCACCGCCGCGCCCGGCACCTGGAACCCGATCACCGTCGACGGCCTCACGCCGGACGAACCCACCGTCGGCAAGGGCGGCGCTCCGGCCCCCAACGCGTGGGTCCGGCGCAACGCCGACGTCGCCGTCGACGCCAACGCCTTCGGCGCCAAGGTGCTGACCGTCGCCCCCGGCGCGGCGCTCAAGGTCCTGGCCGCCGGCTCCGGACCGGGCACCCTGGCCTGGTCGTGGTCGGTCCACGACGCCTCGTCCTCGATGGCCGGTGGGACCACCTTCGCCTCGTCGGTGTCGGCCACCACCGGTCCGAAGCTGTCGGTCACCGCGCCGAACACGGCCGGTACCGCCGTGCTGAAGGTGACCGTCACCGCCGGCGGTCGGACCGCCACCGACACCCTCACCGTCGTCGTCAAGGCCGGCGGCAGCACGCCGGCCGCCACCCAGCAGCCGGACCTCGTCGTGGACGCCGCCAACGACGGCACCCCCATCGTGCTGGCCCCGGACGGGCGTCTCGACGTCTACGCCGAGGCCACCTCGGGGGCGTCCATCACGTTCGCCGTGGAGGGCACCGGCCTGTCGCTGTCCAGCACCACCGACGTCAAGACGATGCTCACCGCCGGCTCGGAGGCCACCCGCGGCACCCTGATCGTGACGGCCAAGAACGCCTCGGGCGCCGTCCGGGTCCGCGACGTGCCCATCGTGGTGCCCGCCGCCGCGCCGGTCCCGAACTTCTGCTCGTCGCTGTCCACCATCGGCGACTCGGTCGAGGACGTCCTGACCGGCCTGGAGGTCGGTACCGAGCTGGCCGCCGCGGTGGCCTCGTGCGCCAACGGCAGCGAGATCTGGGTGACCGGCAAGTCGTTCACCTACGCCGGCATGACCTTCACCAACGTCACCGCCCGCATCGACCGGTTCGGCTTCGCGGTGCGGTCCGGCCTGATCGCCACGCCCTCGTGGCTGCTGACGTCCAGCATGAACGTCGACGACGTCCAGCTCTTCCTGCCCTTCGAGTCGGCCACCGAGATGGGCTCCCTGGACGGAACCCTCACCGGGACCATCGGGGCGACCCTGTCGAACCTGCTCGGCATCGGCGACTGGACGGTGGACGCCTCCATCCACCTGCAGGGGGGTGCGCTGGCCGCCATCGAGATCGACGGCGTGGACGAATCCGGCGACCCGGACGCGCCGCCCGGCATCGTCGGCTGGGGATCGCTCGTCGACGGGACCCTCGACCTGTCGCTCGACCTGGTCGACCTGCCCCTCGTCGACGGCGTCACGGCCACCTTCGAGCTGGACGCCAGCTTCTCCAGCGGTGACGACGTGTCCTTCACCGGGACGGGCACGCTCGACGTCGACCTGTTCGACGTGCCGTTCACCGTGGAGATCGGCGTGGCCTACAGCGCGACCGAGCAGGGCATCACGGCCACCGGCACCCTGCCCGACCTGAGTCCCGTCCCCGGCCTGGACCTGACCGAGCTGGAGCTCAGCGGTTCGCTCACCCGGTCGGGCACCGACTGGTCCGGTGACCTGACCCTGTCGGCCGACGACATCGTGTTCGGCGGCGGCCTGGTCACCCTCCACGACCTCGAGGCCACCGTCGGCCTGACCTGCCCCGAGGCCGGCTCGTGCAACGTGACGGCCGGCTTCCGGACGAAGTTCCGCATCGACGCCGGCGGGGTGACCGCCAACGGGAAGCTCACCGGGTCGCTGGACGTCGCCGCCGGCACCGCCTCGCTGACCGGCACCATCCAGTCGGCCACCCTGACCGCCGGCGTGGAGCTCAGCCAGGTGACGGTGGCGCTGGAGGTCGCCGACTCGGCCCTGAGCCTCTCGGCCGAGGGCACCCTCACCGTGTTCGGCACCGGGGTGAGCGCGGGCATCGAGCTCTCGTCCACGACGGCCATCCTGACCGCCGGCCTCACCGACCTCGCCCCGTTCGGCGACGCCGGCCCGTCGCTGGAGGCCGGCGAGCTGGTGGTGGTGCTCGCCACCGACTCGGCGTACACGTGGGTCCCCGACGACACGCAGCTCAAGGCCCTGCAGGCCGGTGCGCCCGCCCTGAACGCGGGTTCGGTGCGCATCCTGGCCCGGGTGGGCCTGCCGTCGGTGCTCGACCAGGTGGCCAACCTGACCGGCGGTGCGGTGTCCATGCCCGAGGAGGTACTGGTCGGCGGGTCGCTCGACTTCACCTCCGGTGCCGTCTCGCTGTGGGCCTCGGCCTCGTCGGACACGTTCACCGTGTCGGGCCAGCTCACCCGGGCGTCAAGCGACGGGCTGTGGGGCTGGGACCTGACGGTCGGCGTGCCGGGGACGATCACCATCGTCCCGCAGTTCACGCTGTCGGGCCTGTCGCTGCGGATCACCAGCCTCGACGAGGCGGATCTGCCGGTGGCCGACACGTCCGCGTACCTCGACGGCACGCTGGCCGTGACCCTGCCCGGGGTGTCGTTGAGCATCGACGCGTCGGCGTCGTTCAGCGGCGCCGACGACTGGTCGATCCAGGCCGTGGCCAGCCTCGGCGACGGCGAGGGCGGCGACTCGTGGGAGCCCATCCCCGGCCTCGTCCTGCCCACCGCCCAGGTCACCGGCTCGGTGTCGCGGACCGACGGTGACCTCGCCGCCGCCCTGCGCCTCGAGACGACGTCGACGTGGACGCCGGCCAGCGGGGTGGACCTCGACGACCTGTACGTGGAGATCGGCCTCGACTGTCCGTCGGAGGGGTCGTGCAGCCCGATCTTCGGCATCGGCGGCACGTTGAACCTGACCATCGGCAGCATCACGCTGCCGGAGCTGGAGATCTCCGGCGGCTACGAGGACGGCGTCTGGTCCATCACCGTCTCGCTCGGCGAGATCGAGCTCCTCGACGGCTTCAGCCTGCTGGAGGCCAACTTCACCATCCGGTACGACACCGGCGGTGGTGGGGTCGGCGTCCTCATCGACGGCGCCATCAGCATCCTCGGCGTCCAGATCAACGCCTCCCTGTCGGTCACCAGCCAGGGCCTGCTGCTCCAGGCCGGGGTGGAGAACTGGCAGATCTTCGAGGGCGGCCCGGTCTTCAGCGACCTCCTGGTGGTCTTCTCGACCTACGACACCACCGTCGAGCTGCCCGGCTCGGGCACCACCATCAACGTCGGCGCCCTCGATCCGACGCTCGCCGCCAGCATGGCCATGCCGGCGGGCATCAGCGAGGTCCTCGGCGGCGTCGACATCACGCTGGCGCCGTTCGTGACGTCGGTGAAGCAGTTGCTGACCGGCAACATCACGATCGACCTGGCCATCCAGCTGCCGGCCGACGCCTGGTGGTTCCAGGCCGGCGGCTACGGACTACGGGTCCACAGCCTGGGCCTGCGGATCTCGGTGGTGAACTTCGCCGACGTCTCCATCGGCGTGTTCGGCGAGGCCCGCCTGATGGTCCCCGACCAGGACAACGAGGTCCCGTTCTCGGTCTCGGTGGCGTTCACGTCGACCGGCAACCTGACCGTCTCGGGCAGCCTCGGCCTGGACGCCTTCGGGAACGTCATGCCGTGGACGAACGCGTTCGCCATCCCCGGCCTGACCATCAACTACGCCGCGTTCGAGATCTCGATCAACTTCGTGTCCACGCCGATCCCCACGCCGGAGGTGGGGATGGCGTTGTCGATCGAGCTGCCGGGCCTGATCCGCGACCTGTTCGGCATGGACGAGGGCATCGAGATCGCCGGCGCGTTCCGCTTCGGCGTGTCGGGGACGTGCCTCAGCGTGAAGATCGGCTCGGTACCGCCCGAGGGGTCGACGCCCAGCGAGCTGCCGAAGGCCGTCGACCTGTTCAGCGGGGCGTTCATCGCCAACTACGCCGAGATCACCGTCGCCCCGTACGGCTGCAGCATCGACAACCTGACCATCGACCCCGGCCTGAAGGCGGGCTTCACGGGCATCATCCTCGGCAACCAGGTCGACGTGCGGCTCGACATCGGGCTCCTCCCGCCGAGCCTGCAGGCCTACGTGAACGTCGACTCGTTCAGCCTCGGACCGCTCGAGTTCGAGCAGACCTTCCTCGACGTGTTCGTGTCGCCCACCGACCCGTTCGCCACCCACCTGTACTTCACCGGCGGGATGCGCGTCACCACCCCGGCCGGCCAGTCGGTCATCGACGCCCGGGCGGCCATCGACGTGGACGGTCCGAACGGGCCGCGCTTCGCGCTGCAGGCCGAGGCGTCGAACCTGCCGATCATCCCCGACCTGCTCGACATCCAGGACGTCACCGTCGAGGCCCTCGTCGAGCCCCTGGTCCTGACCTTCTTCGTGGACGTCGACGGGACGGCCACGATCCTCGGCGCGGAGCTGGACGCCCATCTGAGACTGGATGTCGACTCGGAGGGCATCTACGAGATCTCCGGCATGTTCGCCGGCAACTGGGACCTCGGCGAGGTCGACCTGAAGGGGTCGTTCGACTTCGAGTACCTGCGGGGCGGGTTCCCGTCCATGGCGTTCGACGGCCTGGCCGCGGTGGGCGGCTACGAGCTGGCCTCGGTCAGCGGGTCCATGGACGCCCACCAGTTCCAACTGACGGGACGCATCGACCTCGGCGAGACGTTCAACGGCGACGTCACCGGCCAGGTCGTGTGGTGCAACCCGGGCGACATCACCATCACCAACCGGGACGGCGACACGGTGACCGCCCAGCCCGGCGACTTCCGGTTCACCGCAGCGGCCAACCTGAACGTCGGCATCGTGGCGGCCAGCGGGAACGTGGTCCTCGGCCGGGCCGCGCTGTCGACCGACCAGCCGACCCTGCCCGACTGCCAGGACTGGACGCCGGTCGAATCCAAGGACTCCCCGGTCGGCGAGGTCCTCGACGAGGTCTTCTCGACCATCCCGGGCAGCTCGACGACCGTCGCCGCCGGCACGGGCCTGCTGCTCCCTGACCAGCGCAGCGGTGGGGCCACGACGTCCACCACGACCACCACGACGATCGTCTACGACACCCCCGAGCTGACGGCCACCGTCACCGACGACGGAGACGTGGACCTCTCGTGGACCTTCGACGACTCCAGCGGCGGCCTGCTGATGGGCTTCGAGCTGCAGCACCGGCAGCAGGGCGGCCTGGCCCAGTGGAGCCAGCCGTGGACCCTGAAGGCGTCGGAGACCTCCTACACGCACACCGGCGTGCCGGCCGGATCCGAGTTGACCTACCGGGTCCGGGCCCTGCACTCCGACGACACGGTGACCACCTCCAACCAGCCCACCATCAGCATTCCCGCGCCGGCGACCACGACCACGACGACCACCACGACGACCACCACGACGACGACCACTGCACCGGAGGAGGCCCGTGCCGGCGCGGTGACCACCACGACCAAGGACGCCGAGGGCAACGTGGCCACCACGACGGCCGCGTCCAAGACCCCCGACGAGGCCGATTCGGCCACCTCGACGACCATCTCGGCCGAGAAGGCCGCCGAGTACGAGGCCGCGCAGGCGGCGGCGTCGGGCGACGGCCTGCCCCCGATCGTGACGGTCCTCCCGGACTGGTTGGACGACGTGGAGCATCCGGCCTGGGTGGGGGCGACCGGGGCCGGGGCGACGCCGACCGGGCTGGCCTGCGACACGTGGGACAAGGCGGCCGGCCTACTGGTCCCCGAACCGGGGCAGGAGGGCAGCGTGGGCTGCTGGGCGATCCTCGTCCCGGTCTCGGCGTACGTGGCCGGACAGGGCGAGGTGGCGGTGGCCACCCGGGCGGCCGGCGACCCCAAGGTGCTCGAGGTCGAGGTGGTCGATGCCGACGGCAACGACGTCGACGCCTGGCTCGACGCATCCGACGCCAGCCTCGTCACCCCGGTCGCCGACCAGCTGGCCGACGGCGTGGCGCCGGCCGACGTCGACCTCTCCATGACCGGGCTCGAGGTCGTCGTCGACCTCGACGGCGGCACCAAGGACTGCGAGCCGGCGGTCCTGACCATCGAGCTGCTCGACGGCGACGCCGTGCAGGCGACGGCCCGCATGGTCGTCCAGGCCCTCGACTCCGGGTCGGTGGACTGTGGCGGCGGGAGCCCCGAGGTCTCGTTCGGCGGGGTGCCGTCGTGGGCGCTGACCTGGGGTTCGTGGTCGACGGCCACGTGTGCCCACCAGGCGGCCATCACCACCTACACGCTGTCCGGCTCGTCGTGCGACGGCGTGATCGTCGGCAAGGGCGGTGACATCGTCGACCTGGTCCTCCCCGCCGACGTCTACGGCGACACCGTCGGCCAGGGCGACGTGAAGTCCACCGTCGAGGTCGAGACCGGAGCCGACTGGCTGGTCGGGACGTGGACCAGCGCCACGCGGACCCTCAAACTGCGCTCCGACGCCTGGTCCGGCGACGGACAGCGGGCCACCTGGGCCCGCCTCGTCTATCAGGAGGACGGCTGGTACCAGGCCCTCGACATCGCGGTCGTCGTCCAGGCCGATGCCGTGTCGACCACCGCCGCGGATGCCGGCACCCTCGGGTGCGCCGAGGTGCTCCAGCACGGGACCATCCGCTTCGGCACCCAGCGGTGCGACGAGGTGCACGTTCCCGGCGGCGACCGGGTCGTCGACCTCGTCCTCGCCCATCCGTCGATCTACAACCCGTCCGGACACGCCGTCGACGGCCCCTACGGCGTCGAGGGATCGATGACCGACGGGTCGACGGTGCGCCTCGCCCTCGACGTCTGGTACGGCGACGACCGCACCGTCGACGTCACCGTCGACCACGACGTGGACACCGGGTGGGAGCGGTCGTTCAGCGTCGTCCAACCGGGCCTCGTCCCGCCGGAGGATCCGGGCTACCTCGTCACGTGCGGCGACCCGGCCGGCGAGGCCGTCGTGGTCGCCAGCGGTCGGCCGTGCGACAGCATCGTGCTGGCCTCGGGTGCGTACTCGGTCGAGATGGGCCTCGTCACCGAACTGGACTCGTCCCCGGGTGACTACGAGTTCTCGTTCGTCGACGTCCTCGACCCGGTCGACGGCGTGTCGGGCGTGGTGACCGCCGCCGACGCGTTCGTGGTCGCCGTCGCACCGGTGGTCGAGGACCGGACGTTCACCCTCCGGATCTTCGACCCGGACGCCATCACCGACTTCCGGTCCATCACCGTGTTCCAGGAGGGCGTCGGTGATCCGGTCGCCGGAACGCAGCTGGTCGGCGACGTGGCCCAAGTGGTCTACGGCTCGCTCGAGGTGAGCGGCACGCTCAGCCTCGGCCCGGTCCAGGGGTCGCTGACGGTGTCGGGCTCGTTCGACTCCACCGGGAACCTGGACGCCACCGCGGCGGGCAGCCTGACCATCGCCCCGCTGGCCTCGGCGTCCATCAGCGGCACGTTGGATCGCGACACCGACGGGACGTGGTCGATGGACCTGTCGTTCACCGCGGACGTGCTGTCGGTGGCCACCGTGCTGCTTGACGGCAGCTTCTACGACGAGGGCGACGGCGTGCGGTACGCCCTGACCGGCGACGCGTCGCTGTCCCTGCCGGGACTGACCGGTTCGGGTTCGTTCAGCCTGTCGAACGTGCCCGGCAACGAGGGCCTACGGGCGACCGTGTCGGTCCAGGCCGGCGTGACCGGTGCCCAGCTGTCGGGCGAGGGCGAGCTGGTGTTCACCGGCTCGTGGTACTACGGCGGCTTCTCCGGCAGCCTCGACACCCTCGTCGTGGACGCAGACGGGACCGTCAAACTCGGGAACATCCGGCCCAAGGCCTCGGGCCAGTCGTGCAGCGAGATCACGGTGGGTGGCGCGACCTACTGCACGCTGTCGGACTTCCGAGTCGACTTCTCGGGCAGCCTCAGCGTGATCGGCCTGTCGTTCGGCCTGGACGGCTGGGTGGAGGGTGACGGCGACTTCTCGATCACCGCCCGATCGCCGGCCGGCTCGGGGCAGCACCACTGGCAGACGCAGGTGGGCTGGATCTTCGGCTGCTGGAACATCTACGCCTTCGCCGACTACGAGGTGTGGGTGAGGGTCCAGACGGCCTCGCCGCAGTTCTCCTTCTACGGCTCGGCCACCGTCGGCGCCAAGAGCGACGGCTGCTCGCCCATCAAGGTCGGCGGCTCGATCCAGGGCCAGTTCAACCCGACCAAGATCAAGGTGACCATCAGCGTCTCCGGCGTGAGCGGCACCTTCACCCTCGTCTCCTGACCGGGTCCCCGGCACGGGGTGGCCCGGGCCGGGCGCCGATCAGGAGATGGCGATCTCGTAGGCGAGCGTGCGGGCATTGCCGGCCAGGTCGGTGGCCGTGGTGGCGATCTTGTAGAGCGACGTGCCCTTCACCAGGGTCTCGGTGGGCGACGTCACCGTGATGGTGTCGGTCAGGGTGCCCGCCCACCAGTCGTGGGCCGAGGTGGTGCTGGTGGTCGAGGCGTCGTCGACCTCGTCGGCATCGGCGTCGGTGTTCGTGTTCGGCGTCCCGTCGGTCGACCACGTCGACGGGAGCATCGGCTCGGACATCGTCACCTTCACGGTGTGCACCGACTGACCGCCGCTGAGCGTGGTGACGGGGTGCACGGCGTCGATGGTGCCGGTGGTGACCACGCTGGCGGTGAAGTGCGCCGAGAACGACGACGTGGCGTTCATCACCGACACCAGCGACGAGGCCGTCCGCCGCGACGCCGTCATGGCGATCGGGCTCATGATGAGGATCGTCTCGTCGTCGGTGTCCACGGTGACCGACGTGGTGGCCGTGCCCTCGATGAGCTGGACCGTCCACGTCTCGGCCTGCTCGCCCGGGTAGCCGCCCGTGGCCTTCGAGGCCACCTTGATGTCGCCGGAGCCCGAGTCCAGGGTGGCCGAGGCACCCGTGTAGGTCGTCGCCGTGATCTTCGCCGACTGCAGGGCGGCATTGGTCTTGTCCCAGGTGGGGTTGACGGTCAGCGTCGGCTTGTTGGTGATGGTCACCGTCATGGTGTCGTCGGCCGTGATCGCATCGGTCATGGTGACCAGCCACGTCCGGTTGTTCGTGTTGGCGGTCACCGACGACACCGCGTTGGCGTTGCCGTTGGCGTCCCGCACCGACACCTCGGTGCCGTCCATCGCGATGGCCATGTCGAAGGTGACCGTCGCCGACGTCGAGCCGATGTACATGGCGCCCGACGTGGGCGTGGCGCCCTCCACCTCGAAGGTGGAGCGGGCCGTCTGCGACGTGGACGTGCCCACCCCGTCGGCGTCGGCCACCGCCGTGGTGGTGATGGGCAGCACCGTGAGCCGGTCGCCGGCCGCCAGAGCGGAGCCCAACGTCAGCGTCGCCGACCTCTTCGACGAGGCGCAGGTGATGTGGTGGCCGCTGAGCGCCGAGTTGTTGAGCAGGTAGTTGGCCTTCAGGCCGCCGCCGGTGCCGTCAGTCCCCGCCGTCGACGACGTGCAGTCGATCTTCTTGGAGAACGAGAAGGTGACCGTGGTGACGCCCAGGCCGGGGCTGGCCGACACGGTCGGGGTGGCCTTGGTGATGGCCGTCTTCGCGTCGGCGAGGGCGTCGTTCGACACCGACGCCGTGGTGCCGACGGCCCGCACCGATTCGAAGTGCGAGACCTTGGTGGCCAGGTAGGCCTTGGTGGCCGAGTTGAGCCGCCAGCCCCCGTCGTGGAGCAGCAGCACCGAATTGTCGTTGCCCACCGCCGGGAAGTCGCCGTCGGCCGGGCTGCCACGGCTCACGAGTGCCGACGCGGTCAGGGCGTCCCAGGGGGTCCGGCCCGAGACCAGCACCACGTTGTCGATGGTGTGGCCGAAGCCGTCCATCGTGGTGCTCTTCTCGATGAGCTTGGCCACCTCGACGGCGGTGGCGTACCGGTTGGCGCCCGACACCCGGGTGACCTGCAGCGCTGAGCTCGAGTTGCGCAGCGCCCGCACGGCGGTGGCGACCGAGGCGGGGACGGCCGCCGTGCCGCCCACGATGATGACCTCGCGCACGCCGTGGGCCTCGGAGTCCAGGAAGGCAGAGGTGCCGGTCGACAGGGCGGTGTCGACGAGCAGGACGGGGATCTTCTGCGAATGGGCGAGGCCGCCGATGGCCAACGCATCGGGGAACTGTCGGCCGGCGGCGAGGATGGCCGCCTTCTGGCCGTCGTAGCTGCCCAGCGGTCGCAGCGCGGCGACCTTCTCGGCGACGGCCACGGCCGTGGCGTACCGGTCGTCGCCCCAGATCCGTTCCACGGTGAGGTCCAGGCCCCGGATGTCGGTGGCCACCGCCTCGGACACCGCCGCGGTGCCGCCGACGATGTAGACGGTGGCCGGCGCGGTGAGCAGCTCGCCGATGGCCATGGCCGCCGTCGGCGTCAGCCGGTGCGGTTCGGTCAGGACGACGGGTCCGCCGACGGTGCCGGCCAGCGCGGCGGCGGACAGGCCGTCGGGAAAGTTGGCCTCCTCGCCGCTGACCAGGACGACGGCGTCGGCCGACGAGTAGGCATCAAGTGCGGCCGCCGCCGAGGTGGCGTACCGGTCGGCACCGGCAGTGCGCGTCGAGTAGGTGGTCTGCAGGGCACCGGCCGGCGGCGTCGACACGGCGACCAGCCCGGCCACGAGCGCGACGGACACCGCGGCGGACAGCGGACGGAGGCGGAACGGGTGGCGGCGCATCGCGGGGTCGGGCGTCCCGGTGGCAGGACCCGGGCAATCTACCCGCGGCCCTCCGACCCCTAGAACCCGTTCTGGTGCTCGGGCCGCATTCGGTCAGTCGGCGTCGGCATCGGCGTCTGCCGTCCGGGCGGTGGCGATCTCGGCGAGGTGCGCCACGGCGTCGCCGCGGTTGACCAGGGGCGACCGGGTCACCCCGATCACGGTGCCCGACCTCGAGGCACGCACTGCGGTCACCGCGTTGCCGAAGGCGTCGTCGATGGTGCCCAGCGCCTGTCGACGCTCCACCCGGTCGCCCAGGTCGACGGCCAGGTGCAGGATCCCGCTGCGTCCAGCGCGCACCCACGTCGTCGACCGCGACTCCACCGACCGCGTTCCCCACGGCGGGGCCGCCGGTGGGTCACCGCCGTCGACCATTCCGATGGCGGCCAGCACCCGGCGGACCCCGTCCACCCCGGCCGAGATGGCCGCCGCGTCGAAGCGCAACGCCTCGCCGCCCTCGTAGAGCAGCACCGTGGCTCCCCGACGGGTGGCCGCCTGCCGGAGGGTGCCCGCCCGGTTCCGGGCGTGGACCATGACCGGCGCTCCGAACGCCTCGGCCAGGCGGCGGGTCTCGGGGTCGTCCAGGTCGGCTCGGACCTGGGGCAGGTTGGCCCGGTTGTCGGACGCCGTGTGCAGGTCGATGCCCACGCTGCACCGGCCCACCACCTCGGTCATGAACAGGTGGGCGATCTGGGCGGCCAGCGACCCGGTCGGCGAGCCGGGGAACGACCGGTTCAGGTCTCGGCGGTCGGGCAGGAAGCGGTCGCCGCCCACGAACCCCCACACGTTCACCACCGGGACGGCCAACAGGGTGCCCCGCAGCAAGGCGGGGTCCAGGCCGGCCAGCACCCGGGTGATGACCTCCACGCCCCCCACCTCGTCGCCGTGGATGGCTGCGTTCAGCCACGCCGTCGGACCGGGCTCGGCGCCGTGGACCACCCGGACGGGCAGGGCCATGTCGGTGCCGGTCACCAGACGCCCGATGGGCAACTCGAAGTGGTCGGCGGTGCCCGGACGGACCTCGTGCCCGCCGACCACGATCGACCCGTGCTCAACCATCGACCCGATCCTCGTCGCCCGCGCCCCCGTCACTCGCACCGTCGCCTGCATGGCCGGCCCCATCGTGGACCGGGAGGCCGTCGGGAACCTCGGGTGCCCGGTTGGCCCGGCGCTCCGGTCGGGGCGGCTGGCCCAGCAGGTACGAACGCCCGGTGTCGACCAGGAACCGACCCCGCAGCGCCTGGCGCCCCAGCAGCATCCGGAAGCCCATCTGGTCGCGACGGGTCAGCGTGAACTCGACGTCCACCACCCCGTCACCGATCCGCACCGGCAGCACCACCACCGGCCGCCGTTCCGTGGCCCCACTGGACGACCGGACCTGCCTCCGGTCCAGGACCCGGGCTTCGACCAGCACGGCATCGGCCGATGACCGCTGCCACGGGTACACCGAGAACCGCACCCATTCGCGGTTCTCCACCTCGAAGGTGTGCAGGCCCGCCGCGTGCAGCGACGAGGTGCGGGCCCCCGTGTCGACCTTGGCCTTCACCCAGTCGATGCCGTGGTCCGGCAGGCCCACCCACTCGCGCCAGCCCAGCGATGGCGTCGGACGACGGGTCCGGCGGGGTCGCTTCGTGCCCTTCCGGGCGGGGGTGGGGTCGGGCACGTCGGGTCGTCTCCTGGCGGCTCCGGGGCATCCGGGCGGCTTCGGGCCCCATAATGGTGCCTCCCGAACCGTTCCGCCCGACCCCGGAGCCGGCGTGAAGCTCGCCATCCTCTCCCGACAGCCCGACTCGTACTCCACGATGCGGTTGCACCTCGCCGCGCTGGACCGGGGCCACGAGGTCGACGTGCTCGACACGCTGCGCTTCGCCATCGACCTGGCCGGCGACGAACCCGACATGCAGTACCGCAGCGATCCGATCGACGACTACGACGCCGTCATCCCCCGCATCGGCGCCTCGATCACCTACTTCGGCACCGCCGTGGTCCGCCAGTTCGAGCAGATGGACGTCTACACGCCCAACACGTCGAACGGCATCGCCAACTCCCGGGACAAGCTCCGGGCCATCCAGATCATGTCCCGCCACGAGATCGGGATGCCGGCCACCGCCTTCGCCCGCACCCGCGAGGACGTCCTGCCCGCTATCGAACGCGTCGGCGGCGCCCCGGTGGTCATCAAGCTGCTGGAGGGCACCCAGGGCATCGGCGTCATCCTGGCCCCCGACACGAGGGTGGCCTCGGCCATCATCGAGACCCTCCAGAGCGCCAAGCAGAACGTCCTCATCCAGGCCTTCGTGTCCGAGTCCAAGGGCCGTGACGTGCGGGCGCTGGTGGTCGGCGACCGGGTGGTGGGCGCCATGCGCCGCACCGCGGTGGGCGACGAGTTCCGGTCCAACGTGCACCGGGGCGGCACCGTGGAGGCCGTCGACCTGGATGCCGAGTACGAGGAGACCGCAGTGCGTTCGGCGCAGATCATGGGCCTGCGGGTGGCCGGCGTGGACATGCTCGAGGGCGCCGACGGCCCGCTCGTCATGGAGGTCAACTCGTCGCCCGGCTTCGAGGGCATCGAGTCGGCCACCGGCCTGGACATCGCCGGGGCCGTCATCGACTACGTGGACGACCAGGTCGCCTTCCCCGAGCTGGACGTCCGCCAGCGCCTGACGGTCAGCACCGGCTACGGCGTGGCGGAACTGCTGGTCCGCGAGGACGGTTCGTTCGTCGGCCAGACCATCGGCGAGAGTGGCCTCCTCGACCGGGACATCTCGGTCCTGACCCTGCACCGGGGGGCCCAGGTCATCCCCAACCCCCGGACCCAACGGGTGCTGGAGGCCAACGACCGCCTGCTGTGCTTCGGCAGGTTGGAGGAGATGCGCGACATGATCCCCGAGCGACGCCGGCGACGGACCCGCATCCGTCCCCTGCCCGAGGATCCCGAGTCGGGCCGCCCCGTGGACGACGAGGCGGAGGCGTGAGCCCGGTCGGGGACGCCACCCGTCGGCCCAACGTCCTGTTCATCGTCTCCGACGAGGAACGGCGCAACGACTGGCTGGACGGGGTGGTCGACCTGCCCCACCACCAGCGCCTCGCCCGCGAGGGCATGCGCTTCGACCGCTACTACACGCACTCGTCGCCGTGCTCGCCGTCGAGGGCCAGCCTCTACACCGGCCGCTACCTGGCCGACCACGGCGTCGTCGACAACGTCAGCTTCCCGGCCCACACCGCCCTGGACCCGGAGATCCCCACCGTGGGTTCGCTGCTGGCCGACCGCGGCTACCGGTCCGGCTACCTCGGCAAGTGGCACCTCTCGCACGGCCACGTCCCCGACATGGCCTCGTACGGCTACCTCGACTGGGAGGGCGACGACCGGCAGTACACCGGCAACGCCTGGACGGGCCGGTACTTCGATCCGATCATCACCGACCAGGCCGTGGCGTGGATGCGCGAGCACGGCACCGGGACCACCCCGTGGTTCCTGACCGTGGCCCTGGTCAACCCCCACGACATCATGTGGTACCCGGCCGACCACATGTCCTTCCAGGCCGAGAACCCCGAGGTCGCCGGCCAGCTGGCCTTCATCAAGGACCTCTTCCTCAAGGACGTGGACCTCCCGGTACCGCCCGAGGACTACCCGCACCGGTTCGACGAGCTGCCGGCCAACTTCGCCGACGACCTCCACGCCAAGCCGGAGGTGCAGCGGGCCTGGCGCCACACCCGGAACCGGAACCACATGGTCGGCTCCATCGACCCGGACGACCGCACCACCTGGCTGCGCGGCCTCGACTACTACGCCTTCCTGCACGAGGAGCTCGACGCCAACCTCGGGCGCCTGCTCGGCACGCTCGACGACCTCGGCCTCGCCGAGGACACGATGGTCGTCTACACCTCGGACCACGGCGACGCCTGCGGCTCGCACGGCCTGCGGGCCAAGCTGCCGTGCGTCTACGAGGAGGTCATGGGCGTGCCGCTGATGGTGCGCGGCCCCGGGGTGCCGGCCGGGACCCGCACCGACGCGCTGGCCACCCACGTCGACCTGGCCACCACCCTGGCCGCCGCCGGTGGCGTGTCGGGCGACGACCTCGACGCCCTGTCCGGCGAGGACCTGGCCCCGGTGCTGGCCGACCCGGCGGCGTCGGTGCGCGACCACGTGCTGTTCTCCCAGGACTGCGCCCAGGACGACGTACTGCGCAACAGCCGGTACGCCGTGCGGGGCTTCTTCGACGGGACGAACAAGGTGGCCCGCTACTACGGCATCGGCGGGGGCATCGAGCGCGACGGCACCCCGGCCGCCGACGGCAAGCGCTTCGACGTGGACGCCTCCTTCGACGACCAGGACCACGAGTGGTACGACCACTCGGCCGATCCGCACGAGCTGGTGAACCTGGCCGTCGACCGCGGTCGTCGGGCCGAGCACCGCGAGCAGTACGAACGCCTCCTCGAGTACGAGGCCCGCTCCTTCGGCTGACCGCCGGTCGAGGGCCGGCCGGCGGGGCGCGAGACTGGCCCCATGGCCGAACCCCACCGCCCCCTCCGGACCGACGTCGTCCCCGAGATCTGCGTGGCCGGCGCGGCGGACGCGCTCGCCTTCTACGTCGAGGCGTTCGGCGCCACCGAGCTGATGCGCCACGAGGCGCCCGACGGCCGCATCATCCACGCCGAGGTGTCGTTCGACGGGTTCGTCGTGTTCGTGGTCGACGACTTCCCCGAGATGAACGGGGGCCGGGAGTCGGCACCCACGGCGCTGGGTGGCTCGCCGATCTGCCTGCACCGCGACGTGCCCGACGTCGACGCGGCGACGGCGCGGGCCGAGGCGGCCGGCGCCACGGTGGTGACCGGTCCCGAGGACATGTTCTGGGGCGACCGGTACGCCCGCCTCGTCGACCCGTTCGGTCACCAGTGGTCGCTGGCCACGCCGGGACCGGGCCCCGACCCGGTCGCCGAGGCCGAGGTGATGGAAGGATTCCCGGACGGCCCGGCGTCGGACGCGACGACCGGCTGACCAGCGAGCAGGGAGACGACCCATGACCGACGTGACCGATCCGGCGATGGCCCCCCGGGCCACGTTCACCGACATGGCCGAGTCCACGCCCGAGGACTGGCAGGTCATCATGGGCCAGCGGGCCGAGCTCGAGCAGTCGCTGCCCGACCGCATCATCGAGCAGTTCGGCCACCTACGGAACGATTACGGCGGCTTCCCCGTGGATCGCCTTGAGCACAGCGTCCAGACGGCCACCCGGGCCGAACGCGACGGCCGCGACGACGAGTACGTGTTGTGCGCCCTGCTCCACGACATCGGCGACCCGCTCACGCCGTACAACCATCCCGACGTGGCCGCGGCGATCCTCAAGCCGTTCGTGTCCGAGGCCAACCACTGGATGGTCGAGCACCACGGCATCTTCCAGGGGTACTACTTCTGGCACCACCTGGGCATGGACCGCAACACCCGTGATCGGTTCGACGGCCACGAGCACTTCGACCACTGCGCCACGTTCTGCTCGGAGTACGACGCCCCGGCGTTCGACCCGACGTACGACTCGAAGCCGTTCGAGCACTACGTCCCGCTCATCCGGGACGTCTTCGGCGCCAACCCCTGGCGCTGAGCGTCCGTCCCGAAAGAGGAGGTGACCATGGCCAGGTCCGACGAGGACCGGATGATGGAGGGGCTGTTCTGGCACGGCATCCCCACGCTCTTCCGTTGCCCGCACGACCCCGATCCGGCCAACGCCGACATCGGGCTGGTGGGCGTCCCCCACAGCACCGGCAACGGCACCACCCAGCGGGACCAGCACCTCGGGCCGCGCTCGGTCCGTGACATCTCGGCGTTGGGCCGTCGGGTCCACAACGACTTCGCCTTCGATCCGTGGGACTCGTGCCGGATCAACGACCTCGGCGACGTGCCGCTGCCGAAGGCCAACGACAACGAGGCCTGCATCGAGGACATCACCGCCTTCTACCGCCGGGTCGGCGAGGCGGGCTGCCGCCCGGTGTCGATCGGCGGCGACCACTCCATCACCGGCGGGATCCTCCAGGGCATCGCCGGCGACGGCGCCCGCCTCACCGGCGGCGAGAAGGCCTGCCTGCTGCACTTCGACGCCCACACCGACGCCTACCACACCATCCCGCACTTCCTCGGGGCGGTGAAGTCGGCGGCCCACTGGGCCGGCTACCTCGTCGAGGGCGGGCACGTGGACCCCGAGCACTCCGTCCAGGTCGGCATCCGCGGCAACGTCCGGTCCTTGGGCTGGACCGATCCGTCGTACGCCCTGGGCTACGAGGTGATCCGCAAGGTCGACTACGACGAGATGGGTCCCGAGCGGGTCATGGAGATCATCGACGAGCGCATCGGCGACCGCCCGCTCTACATCACCTTCGACCTGGACTGCCTGGACCCGACCGTGGCGCCCGGCGTGGCCAACATCGAGGCCGGCATCGAGGGCTTCGGCATGGACCAGGTCGTCCAGCTGCTGCGGTCGGTGCGGGGCAGGAACGTGATCGGCGGCGACGTGGTGTGCCTCATGCCGACGGTGGACTCGCCCAACCACATCACCAGCTACCGGTCCATGGCGGTGATGTTCGAGATCCTGTCGCTCATCGCCGACCGGATCGCCTCCTGAGGCCGGGCCCTCCCGGAGGGCTCGGGCCCCGGGTGGACGTCCGGGCCGCTGGCTAGCATCGGCGCCGCATGATCCTGTCCGACCGAACGCTCCGCGAGGAGATCGCCGCCGGGCGCATCGTCATCGAACCGTTCGACGACGCCTGCGTCCAACCGTCGTCCATCGACCTGCACCTCGACCACAGGTTCCTGGTGTTCCGCAACCACGTGATGGGCCACATCGACGTGAAGCAGGACCTCACCGAGCTGACCGAGCAGGTCGAGGCCGACGACGACGACCCGTTCATCCTCCACCCCGGCGAGTTCGTGCTCGGCTCCACCTCGGAGCGCGTGGCGGTGCCCGACGACCTGGTGGCCCGCCTGGAGGGCAAGTCCAGCCTCGGTCGGCTGGGGCTGCTCATCCACTCCACGGCCGGCTACGTCGACGCCGGCTGGGACGGCCAGCTCACCCTGGAACTCTCCAACGTGGCCAGCCTCCCCATCACGCTGTACCCGGGGATGAAGATCGGCCAGATCTCGTTCGTGCGGATGACCACGGCCGCCGACCAGCCCTACGGCTCCAGCGCCCTGGGGTCGAAGTACCGGGGCCAGGAAGGCCCGCGTCCCAGCCGCTACTGGGAGAACTTCGGCTGAGTCCCTGTTGGCCGGCGATCCCACCGCCGGCCGCGGGTCACGAGATGTCGACGGGCGTCTCGGCCGACTCCAGCGCCTCGAGCAGGTGCAGGGCGATGTCGCCCACCTTCACCTCGTCGTCGTCCACGCCCTCGCCCTTCACGCCGTCGTCGATCATGACGTAGCAGAACGGGCACGCCGTGGCGATGCGACCGGCGCCGGTGGCCAGCAGTTCCTGGGAGCGCTCGACGTTGATGTTCTTGCCGATGTGCTCCTCCATGAACATGCGGCCGCCGCCGGCGCCGCAGCACATGCCCTTGGTGCCCTGCCGGTCGGCCTCCACGATCTCGACGCCGGCCAGGCTTCCGATCACGTTGCGGGGCG
Organism: Acidimicrobiales bacterium; assembly: GCA_016845305.1. Lineage (GTDB taxonomy): Bacteria > Actinomycetota > Acidimicrobiia > Acidimicrobiales > MedAcidi-G1 > UBA9410. The sequence goes on along the minus strand of JAERSW010000012.1, from coordinate 12,643 downwards.
ACTCGTAGACGTCGTTGTGGCGGCCCAGGTAGCAGGAGTCGTGGTACACGACCCGCTCCTCGAGCCGGGCGCCGCTCATGTCGAGGCGGCCCTCGGCGATCAGCCACTCCAGCAGCTGGCTGTGGTGCACGACCTCGTAGTGGCCGCCCAGCTGCGGGTACTCGTTGGCCAGTGTGTTGAAGCAGTGTGGGCACTGGGTGACGATCTTCTTCACGCCCATGGCGTCGAGGGTCTCGACGTTCTGCATGGCCAGCATCTGGAAGATGTACTCGTTGCCGGAGCGGCGGGCCGGGTCGCCGGTGCACATCTCCGACGGGCCCAGGATCGAGAACGACAGGCCGGCGCGCTGCATGAGCGTGGCCATGGCCCGCGACACCTTCTTGTTCTTGTCGTCGAACGAGCCGGCGCAGCCCACCCAGTAGAGGTAGTCGGCCTCGAACGGGTCGCCGCCGTCGAGGACCTCGATGCCCTCGAGGTCGCCGACCCAGTCGGCCCGTTCGCTCTGCGACAGGCCCCACGGGTTGCCCGAGTTCTCCATCGACCGGTAGGCGGCGCCCAGCTCGGTCGGGAAGTCGGACTCCATCAGCGACAGGTAGCGCCGCATGTCGAGGATCTTGTCGAGGATCTCGATGTTGACCGGGCAGATCTCGTCGCACGCCCGACATGAGGTGCACGACCAGAGCTCGTCGTTGGTGATGCGGTCGAACATCCAGTTGGCGGGCACCGTGACCTCGGCGTCGGTGCCGAGCGGCGGCGACACCGTCGGGTCGCCGGTGGCGGCCATGACCTCGCCGGTCTTGAGCACGATCTCGCGGGGGTCCAGCGGCTTGCCGGTGGCGTGCGCCGGGCAGACGCTGGTGCAGCGGCCGCACATGGTGCACGAGTCGGTGTCCAGCAGCTGCTTCCAGGTGAACTCCTCGATGGTGGAGACGCCGAAGCTCTCCAGCTCGGTCTCCATCAGGTTGGGCAGCGGCTTCATGGCGCCCTTGGGGCGGGCCCGGTCCTTCAGGTACATGTTCAGCGGCGACGTGAACATGTGGCGGATCATGGTGATGGGCAGCAGGGCCAGGAAGGCCATGAACGACACCACGTGGGCGATCCACCAGCCCTGGTGCCAGCCCGACACGTCGTCGACCAGCCAGTCGACCTCGCCGATGGCCATGGCCAGCGGGTAGCCGACCACCGACCACGTCTCGGCGTCGACGCCGTGGCCGCCGGGGGCGACGTCCTGCAGGGCGATGCGGAACGCCTCGGCCCCGAAACCGGTGACGCCGATGGCCAGGAAGACGAACAGCACCGCCGCGTGCTCCGGCTTGGACTTGATGCGGATGCGGTACGGGCGGAACCGGCGGGGGCCGAAGCGGCGCAGGATGGCCCACACGACGCCGACCAGGTAGAGGACGCCGGCGATGTCGCCCACCGCGGTGTACGCCCGGTAGACGTCGCCGTGCAGGAACTTCATCGACTCGGGGACCTGGTGGTTGACCTCCAGCACCGTGGTGACGGCCATCAGGACCAGGAAGGGGAAGTAGATGAGGGCGTGCATGACGCCGGCCGCCGGCTCGCGCAGCAGGGTCTGCATGTAGACGCCGGACCGGAAGTCGCCGAACCGGCGCTTGGCGTTGGCCGGCTTCGTGGACCGGTCGTCGGGAACGCCCCGCTGCCAGTTCTTCGTGCGTGACGCGAACAGCACCGACCCGTAGACGATCAGCACCGGGATGACCGTGTAGAAGGCCAGCTTCAACGGTCCCGGGACGTTGGCGAAGACCTCCCGGGTGATCGGCGAGTCGTCGTGGAACCCGTTGATGACCGAGGCGACGCCGGAGAGGGCGGTGAACAGGGCGACGGCGACGCCGAGCCCGATGACCGCGTGGTGGGGGCGGATGCGAGTGTCACTCATGGCGGCCCGAGACTATCGGGGGCCACCGGTGCGGTTCTCGCCCGGACGCCGTCCGGGGCGTCGCGCTCAGGCGGGAGCGAGGATGCAGCCCCGGGACCGGACGGTGCGCAGGGCCAGGCCCGATCCGTCGAGGCGTCGCCGGAGGCGCCCCAGTTGCACGTCCAGCGAGTTGCGGCTGGGCAGCCCCTCGGGCCATCCGGCCCGGGCCAGGTCGGTGCGGCCGACCACGGCGCCGAACCGGTCGACCAGGGCTTCCGCCAGTCGGGCCTCGACGGGGGCGAGGGCCACCCACCAGCGTCCGTACCGCAGCAGCCGACCGTCGTCGAGCTCGGGGAGCCGTTCGGCCGCGTCGGCGGCCCGGCGCTTCAGCGTCCGGACCCGGATCCGGACGTCGACCTCGGCCGCCGGGAGCCGGACCCAGTCCTCCAGGTCGTCGGCCGGGGAGAAGGCCTCGGCATGCGGGGCGACCAGTACCAGGCGGGGGACGGCCCGGCCCCGCAACTCGTCCAGGCGGTCCTCCTCGGACGGCCACCGCACCAACGCCACGTCCCGATCCATGGTCGGACCCTAGGAAGGCCCTGTTTCCCGCCTGTTACGCCCGGGTGAACCGGTGGTCACGGCCGGACGGCGCCGTTCCGGCCCCGGCCGGGCACGCGGTCAGAGAACGTTCAGGTGCCCGTCGCCGGGATGTCACGCCGTGCTGACGAGCGTGAAATCCGGCCTCCGTACGTTGCCGTGCGAACCGACGTCCACCCGTGGAGGGGGCAATCGTGCGAGAGACCACCAGAACCGAACACCGATCGAGGGGCGCCGTGGGGCGCCTCTGGCTGCGGCGGGCGGGCCGCAGCCGGATCCACAAGATCGGCTTCGGCCTGTTCGGGGTCGGCGCCGCCGTCCTCCTGACGGCCACGCCGGCCATGGCCCAGGAGATCACGCCCGCCGAGTACAACGGCGCGCTGTTGACCAGCCTGTGGCTGATCCTGGCTGGCTGCCTCGTGTTCCTGATGCAGGCCGGCTTCGCCCTGGTCGAGGCCGGGCTGACCCGGGCCAAGAACATCGGCAACATCATGGCCAAGAACCTGGCCGACATGGCGATCGGTGCCCTGGCCTTCTGGGCGGTGGGCTTCGGCTTCGCCTTCGGGTCCGACGGAGCCAGCCTCATCGGCACCGACACCTTCTTCCTGTCGGGCATGTCGGAGTCGTTCGCGGATGGGGACGTGCTGGCCACGCCGTCCTTCTTCTTCTTCCAGGTCGTGTTCGCCGCCACCGCGGTGACCATCGCCTCGGGGGCCATGGCCGAGCGGACCAAGTTCTCGGCCTACCTGCTGTTCAGCCTGGTGATGAGCGGCTTCATCTACCCGGTGGTCGTCCACATGTTCTGGCACGGGGACGGGATCCTGTCCGACCTGGCCATCGGCGACGCCCGGTTCAGCGACTTCGCCGGCTCGAGCATCGTGCACAGCGCCGGCGGCTGGGCGGCCCTCATGGGCGCCGTGTTCCTCGGTCCCCGCCTCGGCAAGTACGGGCCGGACGGCACGCCCCGGGCGCTGCCCGGCCACAACGTGGGCTATGCCGTCATCGGCGTGTTCATCCTGTGGTTCGGATGGTTCGGCTTCAACGCCGGCTCCGAGCTGGCCATGGACGAGTGGGTGGCCCACTGCATCATGACCACCCTGCTGGCCGCCTCGGCCGGCGTGATCGGTGCATCGGCCCTCATCTGGAAGAAGACCGGTGCGGTCGACGTGGGCATGGCCGGAAACGGCGCCCTGGCCGGCCTGGTCTCCATCACCGCCGGCACCGGGACCATGACCTTCCTCGGGGCGGTCATCGTGGGCCTGATCGGCGGCGTGGTCGTCGTCTGGTCGGTGCTGTTCATCGAGCGACGGGGCATCGACGATCCGGTGGGCGCCGTGTCGGTCCACGGCGTGTGCGGCGTGTGGGGCACGCTCGCCATCGGCCTGTTCGCCAGGCACGACGACGCCTTCCTGGGTCGGGACGACGCCGGCCTGTTCTACGGCGGCGGGTTCGACCAGCTGGCGGTGCAGGCCATCGGCGTGGTCATCGTGGCCGCCTGGGTGCTGGCCACCACGGCCGTCCTGTTCAAGGTCCTGTCGTCGACGGTGGGGCTGCGGGTCTCCGAGGAGGAGGAGCTGGCCGGCCTCGACGTGGCCGAGCACGGCTCGCCCGGCTACGGCCCGGAGCCGGTGTCGGTCGGCTGACCTCCCCCGCCGGGGGACAATCGGCGGGAATCCGGCGTGGGCGGGTCCTTCGGGACCCGCCCCGTCGCGTCCCGACGGACGTCTCAGCCGGCCTGGCGGGCGACGGCCTCGGCGGCGGCGCGGGCGGCCTCTGGATCCAGTGAGCGTTCCAGCACCGGTCGGTCGTCGATGGGCCGGAGGTCGTCGTCCAACTCGTAGCGCAGCGGGGTGCCCGTGGGGATGTTGAGTCCCACGATGTCGTCGTCGGAGATGCCGTCGAGTTCCTTGCACATGGCCCGGAGGCTGTTGCCGTGGGCGGCCACCAGGACCACGTGGCCGGCCCGGAGGTCGGGGGCGATGGCCTCGTCCCAGTAGGGGCGCATGCGTTCGACCACGTCGGCCAGGCACTCGGCCCGCGGGGGGGCGATGTCGGCGTAGCGGACGTCGTCGTTGGGGTTGAAGGGGTTGTCGTCGGCGATGGGCGGGGGAGGGGTGGCGTAGCCGCGGCGCCAGGCCTGGAGCTGCTCGTCGCCGTGCCGCTCCCGGGTCTCGGCCTTGTCGAGGCCGGTGAGGTCGCCGTAGTGGCGTTCGTTGAGGCGCCAGTCCCGTCGGACGGGGATCCATGACCGGCCGAGGGCGGCCAGGGCCAGCTCGGCGGTGCGGATGGCCCGGACCTGCAACGAGGTGTGGACCACGTCGGGGAGGATCCCGGCCTCGGCCAGGAGCCGGGCGCCGTCGCGGGCCTCGACCTCGCCCTGGGCGGTGAGGTCGCAGTCGTACCAGCCGGTGAACTGGTTGGTGGCGTTCCACTCGCTCTGGCCGTGCCGGAGCAGGATCAGGGTGGGCATCGGGCCACCGTACCGGACGCCGATCCGAGGGGGCCGGGGAATCTCCGCCCAGAAGTTGCTAAAGTACCGCTCAACTTTCTAGAGTGAATGGCACCAAGAAATGGTGGTGTCCACGGAGGCAGTCCCTAGCCTGCACCGTCGGTCCCGGGAGCCCAGTCCCCCCCCACTCGGGCCCCACCCGGGGCCGGCGGGGCGCCACCGCTTCCCGACCATTCCATCGCAGGTCCCCACCCGGGACCGGAGAAGAACGACACAGAGAGAAGAGAGGAAGACACCATGGGCAAGGCCGTGGGCATCGATCTCGGAACGACCAACTCGGTGGTCAGCGTGCTGGAGGGTGGCGACCCCGTCGTCATCGCCAACGCCGAAGGCTCCCGTACCACCCCGTCGGTGGTGGCCTTCGCCAAGGACGGCGAGGTCCTCGTCGGCGAGGTGGCCAAGCGCCAGGCCATCACCAACCCCGACCGCACCATCCGGTCCGTCAAGCGCCACATGGGCACCGGTTGGAGCGAGGCCATCGACGGCAAGGACTACACCGCGCAGGAGATCTCGGCCCGCACGCTGCAGAAGCTCAAGCGGGACGCCGAGGCCTACCTGGGCACCACCGTCGACCAGGCCGTCATCACCGTCCCCGCCTACTTCGACGACGCCCAGCGCACCGCCACCAAGGAGGCGGGCCAGATCGCCGGCCTCGAGGTGCTCCGCATCATCAACGAGCCCACCGCGGCCGCCCTGGCCTACGGCCTCGACAAGGAGGGCGAGGACCAGACCATCCTCGTGTTCGACCTCGGCGGCGGCACCTTCGACGTGTCGGTGCTGGAGATCGGCGACGGCGTCTTCGAGGTGAAGGCCACCCACGGCGACACCAGCCTCGGTGGCGACGACTGGGACGAGGCCGTCATCGAGTGGCTCGTCACCTCGTTCCGCAACGACCACGGCGTCGACCTCGGTGCCGACGCCATGGCCGCCCAGCGCCTCAAGGAGGCCGCCGAGAAGGCCAAGATCGAGCTCTCCCAGGTCCAGCAGACCCAGATCAACCTGCCCTTCGTGACCGCGACCGATGCCGGCCCGCTGCACCTCGACTACACGCTCAGCCGGGCGAAGTTCCAGGAGCTCACCGCCGACCTGCTGGCCCGCTGTCGGACGCCGTTCGAGCAGGCCGTGAAGGACGCCGGCCTCAGCCGTGGCGAGGTCGACCACGTCATCCTCGTCGGCGGCTCCACCCGCATGCCCGCCGTGGTCGACCTGGCCAAGGAGATCGCCGGGCGCGACCCCTCCAAGAACGTCAACCCGGACGAGGTGGTGGCCATCGGTGCCGCCGTCCAGGCCGGCGTGCTGGTGGGCGAGGTCAAGGACGTCCTCCTCCTGGACGTCACCCCTCTGTCGCTGGGCATCGAGACCAAGGGCGGGGTCATGACCCGGCTCATCGAGCGCAACACGACCATCCCCATCCAGCGTTCCGAGGTGTTCACCACCGCCGAGGACGGCCAGCCGTCGGTCGAGATCCACGTGCTCCAGGGCGAGCGCGAGATGTCGCAGTTCAACAAGACCCTGGGCAAGTTCCAGCTGGTCGACCTCCCGCCGGCTCCCCGGGGCACCCCGCAGATCGAGGTCACCTTCGACATCGACGCCAACGGCATCGTCCACGTGTCGGCCAAGGACCGGGCCACGAACAACGAGCAGTCGATGACCATCACCGGACAGTCGTCGCTCGACAAGGACGTCATCGACCAGATGGTCCGCGACGCCGAGGCCCACGCCGACGAGGACCGCAGGCGTCGGGACGAGGCCGAGGTCCGCAACACCGGCGACAACCTCGTGTACCAGACCGAGAAGCTCCTCGCCGACCAGGGCGACCAGCTCACCGAGGACGAGACGGCCAACGTGAACGAGAAGCTGGCCGCGCTGAAGTCGGCGCTCGAGGGCGACGACATCCAGGCCATCAAGGACGCCACCGAGGCGCTCATGGCGGCCAGCCAGGAGTTCGGCCAGCGCCTCTACGAGACCGCCCAGGCCGAGCAGGCGGCCGGCGCGCCCAGCGGTGACGCCGGTGGGTCCGACGATGACGTGGTCGACGCCGAGATCGTCGACGAGTCGTGAGCGATCCGGCCGTCGACGGCCCTGATGACGACCCAGTCGGAGGTCCCGCCGTCGACGCCCCGTCCTCCCCGTCCGACCGAGAGGCCGGCGACAGCGCTTCCGAGGAGCCGGAGGAGGGCAGTGGGGATCCGGTGCTCGACGTCCTGGCCGCCGTCGAGGCGGAACGGGACGGGTACCTGGCCGACCTGCAGCGGGCGACGGCGGAGTTCGCCAACTTCCGGAAGCAGGCCGAACGTCGCAACGCCGAGATCGGGGCCCTGGCCCGCGGTGGCCTCGCCGAGAAGCTGCTGCCCGTGCTGGACGCCTGCGACCTGGCCCTGGAGCACGGGGCCGACGACGTGGCGCCCATCCGCGCCTCGCTGGTCCAGGCGCTGGAGACGGCCGGCCTCGAGGTCCTCGACCCCGGCGGCGAGCCCTTCGACCCCACCCGTCACGAGGCCGTCCTCCACGAGCCCGCCGACGACGGCGACGACGCCGGACAGGTGGTGGTCGAGGTCCTGCGTCGCGGCTATGCCTGGGAGGGCCGGGTCCTTCGCCCGGCCATGGTCCGGGTCCGCGGCTGACCCCGCGGTCGGGCAGCGGGAGGCGACGTGAACGCCCAGCGGGAGTGGTTCGAGAAGGACTACTACGCCACGCTCGGCGTCCCGAAGGACGCCTCGGCGAAGGACGTCACCAAGGCCTACCGCAGGCTCGCCCGAGAGCTGCACCCCGACGCCAACCCCGGCGACGCGGCGGCAGAGGCCCGGTTCAAGGAGGTCTCCGCGGCCTACGACGTCGTCGGCGACGAGGAGCGACGGGCCGAGTACGACCAGGTCCGCGAGATGGGTCCGATGGGCGGCCCGATGGGTGGCGGCTTCGGAGGCCCCGGGGGCTTCTCCGGCGGGTTCCCCGGTGGGGCCGGCTTCGACTTGGGTGACCTGTTCGGCGGCCTGTTCGGCGGCCAGGGCGGGGGCGGCCACGGTGGCCGCCGGGGCGCGGATCTCGAGACCCGCCTGACGCTCTCGTTCGTCGAGGCGGTCGAGGGGGTCACCACCTCGGTCAACCTGGTGTCCGACGCGTCCTGTTCGACGTGCGGCGGCAACGGCGCCCGGCCCGGGACCCGCCCCACGACCTGTGGGACGTGCGGCGGTCGGGGCGTCCAGGCCGATCCACAGGGCCCCTTCTCGTTCAGCCGACCCTGTGGCTCGTGCGGCGGTCGCGGCCAGCAGGTCGACGACCCCTGCGGGACCTGCCGGGGATCCGGCAGCGAACGGCGGCCCCGCGCCGTCAAGGTCCGGATCCCGGCCGGCGTCGACGACGGGCAACGGATCCGCCTGAAGGGTCGGGGCGAGCCGGGCCGAGGCGGACCGAACGGCGACCTGTACGTGGTCGTGGCCGTCGATCCGCACCCGCGGTTCGGGCGTCGCGACGACCACCTCACCGTTGGCGTGTCGATCACCTATCCGCAGGCCGTCCTCGGCGCCGAGGTCCAGGTGCCCACGCTGGACGGCGGCACCGTCACCCTGAGGGTCCCGGCCGGCACCCGGAGCGGACAGGCCTTCCGGATCCGGGGGCGGGGCATCCCGGTGAAGCGGGGCAGCGGCGACCTGTTGGCCACTGTCGAGGTCCACGTGCCCGCCGATCCCCCGGAGGCCGAGCGGGCCGCCGTCGAGGCCCTGGCCGCCGCCATGGCCGAGGGTGCCGACCAGGCGGACCAAGTGGACGTGGCGGACGTGGCGGACGACGCCGCCGACGCGTCCTGACAGACTGGAACCGGAGGACGACCATGACCCCCATCCCCCGCCCCGGACCCGATCAGGCGGTCTACGTCATCTCGGTGGCCGCCGAGCTGGCCGGCATGCACCCCCAGACCCTGCGCATCTACGAACGCCGGGGCCTGGTCGACCCGGCCCGCACCTCGGGTGGCAACCGTCGGTACAGCGAGGACGACATCGCGCTGCTCCTGCGCATCGCCCGGCTCACCGACGAGGGCCTCAACCTGGAGGGCGTCCGACGGGTCCTGGAACTGGAGGCCGAGGTGGCCCGGCTCCAGGCCGAGCTGGATCGGACCCGGACCGAGGGCGATCGTGCGGTGGCCGACGTGCACCGCCAGTACCGGCGCGACCTCGTGCCGGTGAACCAGAGCGTCACCATCTACCGGGGACGGCGTTCTCGTTGACCGGCTTCGCCGGAGGGGCCCGCTGACCGGGGCCGCCGGGGCCTCCTGACCTGCGGTTTCCCACTGCTTCCCGAACTCCGCGGAGGCCGGGAGAACGCGTTCCAGTCCACAGCGCCTTCGTTGTGCCCGTAGGGCTGCGCGGGTTGTCCACAGGGGGTGTGGATCGCCATGGATCCTGCGCGTCGACCGCGCAGGATCCCCCGATCCGAGCCCGGCCGGAACCACCTGTGGCGTGCCCGAGGGCACCGGAAACCCCGGGAACCCGGCCGTGGTCGGGCCGATAGGATCGCCCCGTCCGGGACCCGATCCGGGACCCGAATCGGAGGTGTGCCGTGCCCGCGACCGTCGTCGTCGGGACGCAGTGGGGCGACGAGGGCAAGGGCAAGTTCACCGACCTCGTCGCCGGCCAGATGTCCATGGTCGTCCGCTACCAGGGCGGCCACAACGCCGGCCACACCCTCGTGGTGGACGGCGAGTCCTTCGCCCTCCAGCTCGTCCCCAGCGGCGTCCTCTACCCGCACGTCACCCCGGTCATCGGCAACGGCGTCGTGGTCGACCCCCGCGTCCTGCTGGCCGAGATGGACATGCTGGAGTCCCGCGGCGTGTCGACGGAGAACCTCCGCCTCAGCGGCAACGCCCACCTGATCCTCCCGTACCACCAGGAGCTGGACGCCCTCCACGAGCGCCACCTGGGCAAGAACAAGCTGGGCACCACCAAGCGGGGCATCGGCCCGGCCTACGCCGACCGCTCCATGCGGGTCGGCATCCGGGTCCAGGACCTGCTCGACGAGAAGATCTTCCGCGAGAAGCTCCGGGCCGCCCTCGAGCACACCAACCGGGTCCTGACCCGCGTCTTCAACCGCCTGCCCGTCGACGCCGACGAGGTGGCCGAGGAGTACCTGGGCACGTGCGCGCCCCGCCTCGCCCCCCACATCGCCGATGCGGTGGGCCTGGTCCACGACGAGTTGGACCGGGGCGGTGACGTCCTCATGGAGGGCGCCCAGGCCACCTTCCTGGACCTCGACCACGGCACGTACCCGTTCGTCACCTCGTCCAACCCGGTGGCCGGCGGTGCCTGCACCGGCGCCGGCATCGGTCCCCGGGACATCGACCGGGTCATCGGCATCGCCAAGGCCTACGTCACCCGGGTCGGGGCCGGGCCGTTCCCCACCGAGCTGTTCGACGAGGTGGGCGACCACTTCGTCGACGTGGGTCACGAGTACGGCACCAACACCGGCCGCCGTCGCCGCCCGGGCTGGCTGGACGCCGTCATGCTCCGCTACGCCGCCCGGGTCAACTCCCTGTCCGAGCTGGCCATCACCAAGCTCGACGTCCTCGACCAGCTGGAGACCATCCGGGTGTGCGTGGCCTACGAGGCCGACGGCGAGCGGTACGACCAGCTGCCGTACCACCAGTCGGTGCTGCACCGGGCCACGCCGGTCTACGAGGAACTCCCCGGCTGGGGCGTTGACCTCTCCGAGGTGACCGAGCGCTCGCAGTTGCCCCGGGAGGCCGAGGACTACCTGGCCTTCGTGGAGCAGCAGGTCGGGGTCCCGGTCGACATGGTCGGCGTGGGCCCGGGCCGCCACCAGGTCCTGCGGTTCGCCGCCTGAGTCGGACCAGGCGGACCGGACCAGCCATGCGGATCTGCGTCGTCGGCTCGGGGGGTCGCGAGCACGCCCTGGCCCACGTACTGGGCCGCCACCACGAGGTGGTGGTCACGCCGGGCAACCCGGCCATCGAGGGCTCGGTGGCCACCCCTCCCGAGGACGTCGCCGCCGACCTGGTCGTCATCGGCCCCGAGGCCCCGCTGGTCGACGGACTGGCCGACCGCCTGCGGGCCGACGGCCGCCTCGTCTTCGGGCCCGGTGCCGACGGGGCCCGCCTCGAGGGCTCCAAGGCCTGGATGAAGGAGGTCCTCGTCGACGCCGGCGTCGCCACCGCCGCCCACGGCGCCTTCACCGACGAGGCCGAGGCCCTGGCCTTCCTCGACGCCATGGGCGACCTCTTCGTGGTCAAGACCGACGGCCTGGCCGCCGGCAAGGGGGTGCTGGTCACCACCGACCGGGCCGAGGCCGTCGACGCCGTGCGCGCCTATCTCTCCGGGGAGGCGTTCGGCGACGCCGGCCGCACCCTCGTCATCGAGGAGGGCCTGACCGGGCCCGAGCTGTCGGTGCTGGCCGTGTGCGACGGGCACGACGCCGTGGCCCTCGCCCCCGCCCAGGACTTCAAGCGGCTCGGCGACGGCGACGCCGGTCCCAACACCGGCGGCATGGGTGCGTACTCGCCGGTCCCGGTGGCCACCGACGCCGCTGTCGAGGCCCTCATGGACGACGCCGTGCGCCCCACGTTGGCCGCCCTGCGCCGGCGCGGGATCGACTACCGCGGCGTCCTCTACTGCGGCCTGATGTTCACGCCGACCGGGCCGAAGGTGCTGGAGTACAACGTGCGCTTCGGCGACCCCGAGACCCAGGTGGTGCTGCCCCGCCTCGTCGACGACCTGGGCGAGCTGCTGGCCGCCGCCGCGGCGGGGGACCTCTCGGGCCGCGTGCCGGCGTTCGACGACGGGGCGGCGGTGACCGTGGTGTGCGCCTCGGAGGGCTACCCGGTCGCGCCGCGCACCGGTGACCCCATCGAGGGCCTGGAGGCGGCGTCGGCCATCGAGGGCGTGACGGTCTTCGCCGCCGGCGTCGGAGAGGTCGACGGTCGCCTGGTCACCGCCGGAGGACGGGTGCTGACGGTCACCGGGCAGGGGTCCGACGTGGCCGAGGCCCGCAGCCGCGCGTACGCCGCGGTGGGCGAGCTGTCGTGGCCGGGGATGCAGGTGCGGGGTGACGTGGCGGCGTCCCCCACGGTGGCCGGCTAGCGGCCAGAATCAGCGGGTCCCGGGACGCAGCGTCCCGGAGCGGATCGAGCGGCCCCGTCGGTGGGGCCGGAAAGCAGGAGGAGCAGGGACATGGGGTACAAGGTTGCGGTGCTGATGGGCTCGCCCAACGACGGCGACAAGATGGCGCCGGCCGCCACGACGTTGGAGCGCTACGGGATCGAGGCCGACGTGCGGGTGATGTCGGCGCACCGCAGCCCGGCGCTCGTCTCGGCCTTCATCGCCGGGGCGCGCGACGCCGGCTACTCGGCCATCATCTGCGGCGCCGGCATGGCCGCCCACCTGGCCGGCGCGGCCGCCGCCCACACCACCCTGCCGGTCATCGGCGTGCCGCTCTCGGGCGGCGCCATCAACGGCTGGGACTCGCTGCTGGCCACCGTCCAGATGCCCAAGGGCATCCCGGTGGCCACCGTGGCCGTCGACGGCGCCATGAACGCCGCCCTGCTGGCCGTCCAGATGCTGGCCGTGAACGATCCCGACCTGGTGGCCGAGCTCGAGGCGCACCGCGCCGAGATGGTCCCGCCCGCCGGCTGACCGTCGGCCCGTCCCACCGCC